>CAYOYX010000047.1:0-25330 GCA_964408275.1 uncultured Occallatibacter sp. | reverse complement strand
CTGTCCACTGTCAGTGCCTGCTGATCAGATACAGCAGCGCAAACAGATAGATCCAGATGATGTCCACGAAGTGCCAGTAAAGGCCGAAGTTCTCAACAAACGTCACGTGGCCTGCTGTGTACGCTCCAGCGCGCGCGCGCCAGATCATAAATCCGAGAATGCCGATGCCGATAATCATGTGCAGCGCGTGCATTCCGGTCATCAAAAAGTAGAGCGAGAAGTAAAGCTCTGTGTGGCGCGCCATGTCCAGCGCCAGCGGCTTGTCATGATATTCCTTGAAGACTTCCGGATCGGAGGCTGGATCGATGAACGATTGCAAGCTGTAGTGAAATCCTGGAACGTGATGCTTCTCGATCTTCTCGCGGTACTCGATGGTCTTGATGCCCAGAAAGCACAGGCCAAGTATGAAGGTGAGCGACAACGCGAGCACCAGCCCGCGACGGCGCCGCGTCTCCGCGCACCAGACGCCCATTGCCATCGTGAAGCTGGAAAGGATCAGCACCGCTGTGTTAGTGGTACCCCAAATCACACTCAACTGATGCGAGCCGGCAACGAAGGCTGGATAATACCAGTTGCGATAGATCAAATAAGCCGTGAAGAGGCCGCCGAAAAACATCACCTCGGTCAGCAGAAAGAGCCACATCGCGAAGTTGGTCGTATCGGCCTGCTGCTCAGTGGAGTTGAAGTGATGGCGCAGATAGGACGGGTGCTCCGCGCTGGCAATATGTGAGGCGCGCTCGGTATCAGCGGTCTTCGCGGAGTGAACGAGGTTATCCGGCACTGGTCACCTCCTTCGCTTGCTGTTTCGCCAGCCACTCGTAGTCGTAGGCTTCATGGTCCATCACCGGCATCACGGCAAAGTTCTCGGTCAGCGGCGGCGACTGCGTCTGCCATTCGAGGCCGGTCGCCTGCCAGGGGTTATTGCCCGCAATCTCGCCGTACTTCAGCGACCAGATCAGATAGAGTACCGGCAGCAGATATCCCACGCCGAGTATCGTTGCGCCCGCGGTCGAGAAGACATTGAGAACTTGAAACTCCGGAGGATAGGATGCGTAGCGCCGCGGCATTCCCAGCACACCGAGAATGAACTGCGGGAAGAAGGTCAGGTTGAAGCCGATGAATGTAATCAGCGCCGCCAGTTGCGAGAGTTTCTCCGGATACATTCGCCCGGTAATCTTCGGCCACCAAAAGTGAATGCCTGAGAGAAATGCCATCAGCATTCCGCCGACCATGACAAAGTGAAAATGAGCCACGATAAAGTAGGTCTCGGTCAGGTGAATGTCAGTTCCCGACGCGCCCAGAAAGACGCCGGTCATCCCGCCGATAGTGAACAATCCCATGAATCCGAAAGCGTAGAGCATCGGCGTCTCAAATGTAATCGACCCTTTGTATAGCGTGAAGGTCCAGTTAAAAATCTTAATCGCCGAGGGCACCGCGACCAGCATCGTCAGAAGCGAGAAGACCAGCACCGCGTAATTCGAGATGCCCATGATGAACATATGATGCGCCCAGACGAAGAAGCCGAAGACTGCTATAGCTACCGACGAAAACGCCACAGCTGTATAGCCGAAGATGCGCTTGCGACTGAAGGTAGAGATAACTTCGTTAATAACTCCCATGCCGGGCAGAATCATGATGTAAACGGCCGGGTGCGAGTAGAACCAGAAGAGGTGTTGAAAGAGCAGCGGGTCGCCGCCCTTGGTGGGATCGAAGACGCCGATGCCGATGGTGCGCTCCAAAGCGACTAGCACAATCGCAATTGCCACCACAGGCGTCGCCAACACCATCAGAATGGAAGCCGCGTAGTGCGCCCAGATAAACAACGGCAGCCGAAACCACGTCATCCCCGGCGCGCGCATCTTGTGAATGGTGACGATGAAGTTCAATCCTGTGAGAATCGAACTGAATCCGGCAATGAAGACAGCAAGGCCGGTGGTCAGAACATTCGTGTTGACGTAATGCGTGGAGAGCGGCGTTGTGAATGTCCAGCCGGTATCCACGCCGCCGGTCGCCATGGTGATGATGGCCAGAATGCCGCCGGCCATGTAGAGATACCAGCTAAGCAAATTGATCTTTGGAAGCGCAAGATCTTTGGCCCCGATCATCATGGGGATAAAAAAGTTTCCCAGCGTGGCCGGCACCGACGGCACCAGGAAGAAGAAGATCATGATGATGCCGTGCATCGTGAAGACTTTGTTATAAGTGTCGGTGGCCATCAGATCGGATTGCGGAGTTAGTAACTCCAAACGAATTAATCCTGCAAGCGCTCCGCCGATAAAGAAAAAGAAGGTGATCGAAATCAGATAGAGAATCGCAATCCGCTTATGATCGCTGGTCAACAGCCAACTCAGCAGACCATTTTCGCGCGTGATGAAGTTATCCTTCGGAATTCGCGCTGTTGATTGGTCGGGAAGACTTACGATGGTGTCGCTCATGGCTTCAACCCTCCTTTCGAAACGGGCGCGTTCGTGGCCGACGGCGTCTTGCCTTCGTTCTCTGGCAGCATATCGGTAGTGGTCGTAGTCTGCTGAATGCGGTAGTCAGAGTTTAGATTCTTGATGTACTCAAGCAGCGAAATCACGCCCTCCTCGCTGACCTGTCCTTGATAAGTCGGCATAATCGGCGCGTAGCCCTGAGTGATATGTTGTGATGGATTCAGAATCGCCTCGCGCAGATAAGCGTCGTCCGCAGTTACACTCCCGCCTGATGTCAGTTGCAGCTTCGTGCCGTAGACATTGACCAGATTCGGACCGCGCGCATCGGGCCGCGCATTGTGGCAGGCGGCGCAACTCAGGCTTGCAAACAACCGCTCGCCATTTTGCGCGAGCGACATTCCACTGGTGGAGCTGGCCAGCCACTTGCGGAAATCCTCCGGCGTCATCACCACAATGTCGCCGGTCATCTGCGAGTGGTTCGTGCCGCAATATTGCGTGCAAAAGAGATGATATGTTCCGGGCGTGGTGGCCTCAAACCAAACGGTCGTATAGCGGCCTGGGATCGCCTCGCGCTTCACGCGAAATGCTGGAATCGAAAAGCTGTGAAAGACATCCTGCGAGATCAGCGTCAACTGCACAGCCTGACCCGTAGGCACGTGCAGCGCGTTGATCTCGTGCTGCCCGCCGGGATGCTCGGCCTTCCACATCCACTGCTTGCCGACAACATAGATGTTCATAGCATTGGCCGGCGGCGTGAAGACGCGAAAATAAATCAGCGCGCCCCAGACAAACATAACCAAAAACAAACCGAGCGGGATAATCGTCCATGTAGCTTCCAGCAGCGTCGAGCCTTCAATCTGCACGGCCACCGGGTGGCGCTTCTTGCTATAAAGAATCGAAAACGCGATAACCAGTAGCACTACAATCGTCAGTCCGATCAGACTCACCAGCACCATGAAGAAAAACAGCGCATCCATCTGCGGCGCAATCTTCGACGCCTCCGGCGGAAAGAGCGCGAAGTTCGTCACCCACTTGACGAGAAACTGCCAGATTACTGGACTGATATGGTTCATGCTTTATCCGTTCACCTGTTTGTCTTTCTCCGGCGACTCATCTTTCCTCGCATCTCGGCGGAACATTACCAGCATGAATCCGCCCAGGGAAAACACCGTCAATAGCCCGCCCAGTTGCACTACGCGAGCCACGATCAAAGAGTGTTTATTGGTCTGCGGATCGTAGTGGTAGCAGTAAGTCAGAATGTTGTCCACCGGCGAGCCGATGCGATTGGCCGAGGCTTCAACCAATCCCAGCCGCAAATCCTTGGGCGAATATTCAACGCCCATGTAATACTGCGCGAGCTTGCCCTCCGGCGTAACAATTTGAATGGCGCTGGCGTGCGCGAACTGCGTCAGCTTTCCATCCGGCCCTGGAATCCTTACGTAGCCAAAGCCCACTGCTTTGGTCAGCGCGTCAATATTGTCTTGCGTGCCGGTCATGAAGTGCCATCCCACGGCGGTCTCCGGATGGCCGTAACGCCTAAGGTAGATGCGTTTCTTCGCCGCAGCCAACTCTGTTCCTTCGGTCGGATCGATGCTGACAACAATCACATTGAAGTCCTTGCCGGGGACGAAGTTTACCATCTGCAAGGCGCTCGTCAGTCCGTTCAACTCCTCGGAGCAGAGCATGGGGCACTGATAGTAGACCAATGCAAGAATTGCCGACTTCTTGCCGAAGTAGCTCGCAAGTTGCACTTGCTTGCCGCTGTCGTCAGTGAAGGTGACCGCGAGCGGCAATTGCTCATTCAGCCGCTGCGCGATCCCGACTTTGTTCAGGATCGACGGCGGCTTGTCATTGGCCGGTCCCATCTGTTTGTCGCCATAGCTGGAGACTTGCGCCGTGAGCAGCGGGACGAGTAAAGAAGTCAGCGCAATCGCAATAGCTGCGCCGCTCGCGTTCTTCCGAATTGTGATTGTGCTTCTCATTTCATTGCTTTCTACTTGCTTTCATTCGCGCGGCCATGCGCAATAGCCGCTGCCTGATCCAGTTCATAGCCAGTGCGCGCAAATCCACTGGTCAGTGGAATAGTTATTGCCGGCTGCTTATCTCCGGTCATCAGCGGCTCCTGCTCAACCAGCAGCGCCACCGGCAAGCCGCGCTGGGCAAGCAACTCCATTGCGCGCTCGATAGGAATCCTAACCTTGCCTTGACTTTGATCCTGAGACTGACCAAACCAACTGTAATTCTCCAGCAGCAAATCCTCGCGTGTGTGCAGGTCGGCTACATCCTGATTACCATCGTCGGTCTGCACTCTCGGCAGAGGAAAGCTCAGTGTGCTTTCAGCCATCTGTTTCTGCATCGCTGCGCTCGATGGCATATCGCCCAGCGGCCTTACATCCACGGGCTGCGCCCATCGACTCGGTGGCCCATCCTCTTTCTTTATGTGAGCGTCGAGAAACTTTCCAAGTTCATAAGCAATCCCTGCCGTCAACATAGCGAAAATGCCCAACCCAAGAAGAAATTTCAAGATCCCCGAGATGCGGACATCACTCTGCTCGAAGCCTTTGGAAGCATCGATCTTCTCCGGCTCATGGCCGGAATTATGCCCCGAATTATGCGTTGACATGATCGACCTCCAATATCTCTGCCAGGTGCGGATCGTTAATCTGCACCAGCGGACGCATCTTCAACTGCACGCAGAAATAGGCTATCCAGAATGCAACCATCGCCACCGGCACGGCAGCGTATTCGAGAATTCCCCAACTGAAATGCAGGTTGCGCGCCGCATCTTTGAAGTTCGGCTCAATCAGCCAGAAGAGATCAAATGCGCGCGCAAAGACCATCCATTGGCATACTCTCACTAATCTTTTCTTGTTGCGCTTGAGGTCGCGCGAGAGCAGAAGAGTAAACGGAATCAACCAATGGAAGATGAAATCGAGCGTAATAATCACGCCCCAGCCGCCCTGGAAGCGATCAAGATACCAGGGAATCTCTTCCGGCAGATTTCCCGACCAGATGATGAGAAACTGCCCGAAGGCAAGGTAAATGTTCAGCATTACAAAGGCGAAGGTGAACTTGCCCAAATCATGCTGTTCGATCTGACGCAGAATCGTCTTGAACGGCTCGCCTTTGGAGAGCGAAATGACGATGATAATGGAAAACGCCAGCGCGCCGTAGGCCTGCCCGACCAAAAACAACAGCCCGTAAACCGACGAGTACCACGTCGGATCAAGCGACATCACCCAATAGATAACTGCGGCGGTCATGGTAATCGCGTAGACGACAATTCCCGGACCGCTGATGTTTTCCAATCGCTTGATCCATTTCGGCGTCGCAGACAGCGTCTCCGCATCGCGCTTGAGGCCGAGCGCGTTGAGCCGCCATGTATAAAAACCCCAGATCGCGAAGCAAAGCAGGCTCACCCAAATAAACGCGAATGGGTTGAGCATGGGTTCCTTGAAGCGGATCGCGTGCTGGATAACTTCCAGTTGACTCGCGCTGATCAGTCCGCGCCTCACTCCATCGTCCACCATTGCCGGACTCGTCCAGAGGTAGAGTTTTTTCATCGAGAACGCAATCACTATCCAATACAAAAACACCAGCGGCAGTGTGCGGCTCATCGCTTCCAGAGGTCGGCGCAGCAGCAAGCCCCACTTGCCGCCCGAACAGTACTGCACCATCAGCAGCGCCAGCCCGCCCACCGCAAATCCAAAGGTAAGCATAAGGCCGAGCAGCCATCCGCGCAGCACGTGATCGATGGACTTGTCGGCGACAGCCAAGCCCGCGGCAATGACCGAGAAGACCAATCCAACGGCCAACGCGCGACTTTGCCAGCCGCTGACAAACTCAGGCGCGCTTAAATTCGCGGGAAGTGTTTTGGCGTGCATCTCGTGAGCCATTTCTCAGTCCTTACTTCACGGCCGCAGGAGCCGGTTTACTTTGTGGAATCGTAATCTTCGTATCAGCAGGTCCGGTTGGAGCCAGCGCCGGATTGTTTTGCTTCGCATCATTTGGAAGCGCTTGAACAGCCGTCGCGGGCAGCGCCCACGGCTCGGCAAAGCGTTCCGGCAATTGCTTGTCTCGCGCAATCTCCTTCAGGCTTCGTACTGGAACTCCCGCAGGAACATCTTCCACTTTCGCCGTCTGACTCAATTGCAATGCGCGAATGTAAACCGCCACTGCCCAGCGATCCTCCGGCGCGAGTTGCGCCGAGTAATCCGGCATCGCTCCGTAGCCGTGTGTCATCACGTAAAAGTAATGCGAGATGGGCTGCGACAACCGCACCTGATCGTGAAAGTTCGCGGCGGGCTTATAGCCGCGCTGCACAATCTCTCCCAGCCCGTTGCCCACGCGCGAGTGGCATGGCGAACAATAAATATTGAATCGCTCTTGCCCGCGCTTCAACACATCGAGCGTAACCGGAAAGGGCACTTCGTTCTTCTCTTCTCGATAGCCGTCGGCGGCCTGAACAACTCCGGTATAAAAGTAACTGTCTTCATGTAGCTGGCCGCGCGCCACGGTATTCGCAACCTGCGGGCGCGCGCCGCGATGATCGGCAAAGACCTCTGAGCCGCGCTGCGAGCGAACCTTCGGCTGGTCCTGCATATCCTGGCGACAACCGGCGACGAGCAGCAGTGCTGCCATGCCAACGCGGGCAGTAACGCGGCCAATCGAATTGTGGCGGCAATCGAACATCAGTAATTCACCTCCACCACTGAGACCGGTTCAAAGGTCAACAAATACTTCTTCGCTTCCACTAAGTCGAACTTCGGGTCCAACGCTTCCAAACATAGAAAAAACTTATCCGTCGTAGCGCCTTCGCGGAAGTTAGGCGCGTTGAAGAGTGGATGATATAGCTCCGGCAATCCATTGAGCGCCAGCATTCCGAAGGCCGCCGATAGTCCTGCCCACAAAATCGTCCATTCATAAGCGGGCACAATAAAAGCCGGCCATGAATATAACGGCCGCCCAGCGATATTCAATGGATAGGCCAGTACTGAAATCCACACCTCCAGCAGAAACATCGCTGTCAATCCCATCAATCCGCCGATCAGCGTAATCAGCGGCACCTTGTTGCGATGAAAGCCGATAGCCTCTGCCGCCTCTTCCACCGGATAAGGCGTAAAGCAATCCATGCGCCGCCAGCCATCTTCGCGCGCCTGTTGAGCCGCGCGGATCAGATCGCCGGGGGTCTCGAATTCGGCCAGCAGGCCGTAGATTCCTTCGCATGGAGCCATCAGTTGCCAGCCTCCGTAGCTTTTCTGGGAGTTATCTTTGCTCCCGGCAGCATGGTGCGAATTTCGGACATGGGTATCATGGGCAGAAAACGTACAAACAGCAGGAATAATGCCGTGAATAATCCCAGCGTACCTACATAAGTCATGTAATCCCACTTAGTCGCGCGATAAGTTCCCCATGACGACGGCAGAAAGTCACGATAGAGACTCGTCACGACAATAACAAAGCGCTCAAACCACATTCCCGTATTCACAACCAGAGATAGGAGGAACATATAGGTCATATTGGTGCGCAGTTTCCTCGACCACAAAGTAGTCAGCGGAATCGCCAGGTTGCAAGTGACAAGTACCCAATAAGCCCATCCCATTGGCCCGAACATTCGGTTCCACATCATGAAGGCCTCCCAGTGCGAGGCCGAGTACCACGCCATGAAAACTTCCATCCCGTAGCCGTAGGCTACAATGAAGCCTGTCGCCAGCATCACCTTGCCCATGTTGTCGATGTGGCGCTCAGTGACCAGACCCTCCAGGTGATAGAACTTGCGCAGCGGAATCGCCAGCGTCAACACCATCGCGAAGCCGGAGTAAATTGCGCCTGCAACAAAGTACGGCGGAAAAATGGTCGTATGCCAACCGGGCAGCACGGCCACGGCGAAATCAAAACTGATGACTGTATGCACCGAGAGCACCAGCGGCGTCGCCAATCCAGCCAGCAGCAGCGAAGCTGTTTCGTAGCGCGCCCAGTGGCGCACCGATCCGCGCCATCCCAGCGATGCGATGCCGTATGCATACTGCGCCAGCTTCGTCTGTGCGCGATCGCGCATGGTGCCAAAATCGGGAACCATGCCGATATACCAAAAGACAATCGAGATGATTGCGTAAGTTGAAACAGCAAATACATCCCACAATAGAGGTGAGCGAAATTGCGGCCACACGCCCATCGTGAGCGGTATCGGAAGCAGCCAGTAACCCAGCCACGGACGGCCAATGTGAATCAGCGGAAACAGCCCCGCGCAGACCACGGCGAAGATTGTCATCGCCTCGGCAAAGCGGTTAATTGAATTGCGCCAGCCCTGCTTGAAGAGCAGCAGAATTGCAGAGATCAATGTGCCTGCGTGGCCGATGCCGATCCACCAGACGAAGTTGATAATCGCAAAGCCCCAGGCCACCGGCTGCGTGATCGCCCAGATGCCGACGCCGACTAAAAAAAGCCACGTCAATGCAACTAGCAGCATGGTGGCTAGCGCACCGCCAACTCCGAAGATGGCGAACCAACCCAGCGGCGTCGTCGGCGTGAGTACGATACGCGTGATCTTTTCCGTAACCGAGATGAAGCTCTGACCTGGCGCAATGACCTTATATTCGCCAGTCGCGGCGTCGATCCGCTCTTCGGGTTTGTCTTTCAATTCGACTGCCATCCGCGCTCCGCTAATTTACTACTTCACTGGCTCGTGCTCCGCCGGCATTGCTTCAAGTTCTCGATTCGGATTCAACACCGCGGCCACATACTTTGTCCGCGGTCGCGTATTCTGGTCGGCGAGCACCTGATAACTGCGCTCGTCGGCTTGTAGCTTCGCCACCTTGCTCTGCTTGTCGTTGATGTTGCCGAAAGTAATTGCCTGTGCTGGGCAAGCCTGTTGGCAGGCGGTCACAACTTCGCCGTCGCGCACCGGACGGTTCTCCTTGTCGGCCTCGATCTTCGCCGCTGAGATGCGCTGCAAACAGTAGCTGCATTTTTCCATCACGCCGCGCGAGCGCACCGTCACGTCCGGGTTGCGCATCAGCTTCAGGCTCTCCGTCTCAAAATCCGAATAGAGCAGGAAGTTATAGCGGCGCACCTTATAGGGGCAGTTATTCGAGCAGTAGCGCGTTCCCACGCAGCGGTTATAGACCATCGCATTCAAACCTTCGGGCGTATGCACCGTCGCTCCCACCGGACAGACCTGCTCGCAGGGCGCGTTTTCGCAGTGCTGGCAAGCCATCGGCTGGAAGTGCGCGCGCGGCGCGGCCAAGTCGCCCTCAAAGTAAGTATCGATGCGCAGCCACTGCATATTGCGACCGATCCTCACCTGCTGCTTGCCGACAACGGCGATATTATTTTCCGCGTAACAGCTCACGATGCAGGCATTGCATCCCGTACAACTATTCATGTCGATCGACATTCCCCACGCGTTATCTTTGTACTCCCAGTTGGGAAAGAGCGTGTTGTTTTTGTCGGTCGTCGTGTGCGTCTCGCCCTCGTTGGCAAAGCCGGGATTCGCTTTGTACTCGTCGAGCGTCGCATAGCGAATGATGCCGCGCTCGTTGATTGCCTCGTTGCCTTCGAGCGAGTTATTGCCGTTGCCCGTGCCGCTGAAGAGCTTCGGTCTGTGGTCCTGATAGTGGCTCTTGGTAATTGCCACTCCCCACTTGCCTTCGACCTTCTTCATCGAACCAACGGTGTAAAACGGCGCATCCGAGGTGCGAATCAGATAAGCGTTGAAACCTGCGCCTGAGCCGACACGCCCCGCAAACGAGCGCCCATAACCCAGATGAACCGTAACTGAGTTATCCGGATGCCCCGGCGCGACAATCACCGGCGCTTTCACTTTGCGACCATTCACCGATAACTCGACGATGTCGTCTTCTTCGAGGCCGTACTTAGTGAGAGTTGCACCAGAGATAATCGCCGCATTATCCCAACTCAAACTCGTAACTGGCTTAGGCAGTTCCTGCAGCCAACCTACGTTTGACCAGCGGCCATCATAGATATTCGGATCGGGCCGGAAGATAATTTCTAGCGAATCCTTCGGCGACGGTGCATCAACCTCTGTTCGAAAACCTGTTAAATCTGTTTTCAGGCCGATCTTGTCGAATGCCGTCGCGTCGATCCACCCCTGATGCAGCGCCTTGCGCCAGCCCGTCTCAAAGTCGCCTTTGATAGTTGGCTTCCATGTCTCGCGCACTGCCTCGTACGGACTCAATCCCGGCTCATCGAGCAATGCCTGGAAGAAATGATGCGCCGTCTTGCCGCCATAGAGCGGATCGATCATCGGCTGCACGATCGAGACTGTACCGTCATAAGCCCGCGCATCCGACCATGACTCCAAAAAGTGCGCCGCCGGAATATGCCACTGCGCATTCTGTCCGGTCTCATCCAGATGCGAACCGAGGTGCGCAGTCATCTTCGCCTTTTCAAGCATAGTGGCAAATTCCAAATTCGCAGGTGCGGAATAAACCGGATTGGCATTCAGAATCACAAGCCAATCCACTTTCCCAGTATCCAAATCCGCAACCAATGCTTCCAAGCGGGTGTCCAGCTTAGTTCGCGGAAGTGGATTCATGGACTCGGTAAAAATAATGGATTTGCCCAGGTTGCCCAAGGCATTGTTGATCGCATCGGCAAGGCCAGAGACCGATTCGTGATAGATGCCCGGAATCACCGCGCTCTTGCCCGCATGCGCTCTCAAATCTTTGGCCAGCGCCGCCAAGAACATCTTCTGTTCGTCGGACCATGCATAACTCGGAGCTTCAATGCCGCTAACTCCAACGGCCCTGGCTAACTCAGCGGCGAAGACGGGAATCTCACTTGCCCGTAATCCAAGCCGATGCTCTGCCTTGAGACCCGTGGTCGTCGGCGTGCTCTCAATCGCGTACAACCGGTTCAGTTTCTCCGGATCCTTCCGCCGTTCCGCATATTCGCGGACTAACTTATGGAAACCCGGAAACACCGCACCCGAAAGAAAATCCGCGTCAAGCGAAACTATGACATCGGCATCGATCAGCGAATACTGCGTCGAAACTCCGTGTTCGAGCGCCGTCCCCGCAATCGCCGGGTCGTACTGCACCAGCGTCGCCTTCGGATACTTCGACTGTACTTCTTTCCACTGCCGCGCCAGCGTCGGCGAAGTAATCGTCTCGCTGAGAAAATAAATCCCCGTGCCGTCTTTGCTGGCGATTACTTTATTGCGAAACTCGACGGCAAACTCTGCCCACTCGCGATTCTCGCCGCGATAGGTCACGTGCTGCGAACGATCAGGATCATAGAGGTCCAGCAGCGTGGCCTGCGTAAACGGGTCCGAGGAACCCTGGTTATATGGATGCTCCGGGTTGCCGTCAATCTTGATCGGCCTGAATTGATCGCTCTTAACCAGCAACGGCACTGCGCCGGTCACAAACGGATGCGCGGTGGCAAAATACATCGGCTTGCCGAGAATCAAATCTTCCGGCGCTTTGACGTACGGATAAATCGGTTCGTCGGGCTGCTTGGTGCAGCCGGCTAATCCGGCCAGCGCCGCCGAAGCTCCCATGAATTTAAGGAAGCCGCGCCGCGATACATCATCGCCCCACGCATGAGGCGAGCCGGGAAACTCGCGCTCAACAGCCGCCTGAAACTCAGGCGTATTTGCCAATTCATCGACCGACCGCCAATAGCGCTTGCCCTTTTGTCCCTTCAACTGCTGGCGAATCTGGACCAATGTCATTGGCTCCGAGGTTGAAGAACCGCCCTCAGGGGCTAAAGCCCGCGTCGATTGGGTATCGCTTACGGCACGACTGAAGTCGTGCCCTGTTACAAAGCCAGGTTCCAGCCCCGCCTGCACACCGATCTTGTCCGCGTGTTCTTTCATCTTCTCTTTGCTCATCGGTGGCAGACCTCGCAACTGGAGAGTTCGTTCGGCGTGCGAATCTTGTAATTCGCCACAAGAAAATGTCCTAACTGATCCTGGCTGGTAAATTTTTCGTAGTCCGGCGCGTTCAGCAAGCCACCGCCGGAATAAATAGCCGTAGCCATCGTGCCATTCGACGGCTGCATAACCGTCTCAACCTCGCCCGGAGGCGGAAGCGCGAGCGAAGCAACAGGGACCGCAGCCCCTGGCTTCGCCGGGTCTTGCATTACACAGTTCACACTCTGCGCCGTAGGCACTCCCCGTTGCTCATTCCCCACCGAGCACCAAACCGGGTGGTCGCTCGACGGCTTCTGCCATGCCATGTTGTAGATCTCGCTAGTGGGGCGGAGATTCTTGGCCGGGTTGCGATGGCAATCCAGGCACCACTCCATCTGGAGGGTGTTCTCGGCGTACATCAGCGGCATCTGGTCGACGCGCCCGTGACAACTGGCGCATCCGATGCCCTTGCTCACATGGATTTCGTGGTTGAAGTAGACGTAATCAGGAAGATCATGGACTTTGATCCAGGCGAGCGATTGGCCGGTGGCCCAGCTCTGGCGCACCGGCTCCAGCAGTTGCGCGTTGGTCCATATCTGCGCATGGCAGTTCATGCAGGTCTTGGTCGGCGGAATGCCGGCGTAGCTGGAGTTCTCCACTGAGACGTGACAGTATTGGCACTGTATCCCGAGGCCTTGCACGTGATGCTTGTGGCTGAAGGGAACCGGCTGATCAGGACGCTGGCCCTGGCGCGTCACCCACGGCGACCGTTGCAACATATCCAGAGTGACCCCAAGTGCAATGACGATCAGCCCCGTAAACACTAAACTTGCGCGGGCTAAGGCATTGGAACTTCGGTCGAAAATCTGCGCCATTCTTGCTTCCCTTGCCTGGTTGGCAATTATTGGATGTGCGCGCTGTGCTGAAAGTCACACAGAGTGAGAAGAAAAAACTATGCTGGGAACAATACCACCACACATGAGTGTTTCAAGCAGAGGAATCGAGCGATTGAAAGCGGCTTCCAATGCAAAATGAAAGCAGAACTTGCTCCGAAAAACAGGCTCGATTCCTAGAGTCGTCCACAGAGAAGAATATCAGTTGCGAAAAATTCCTGGGGAAGAAACGAAGCCGATGCTTGCAGAACTGCTTGAGTGTTGACTCACAATCAAAATAGCACACAATTTGGACCGCAGTCATCCATAATGGAGTTCATGGTTTCATATAGTGATATGCTTGGCGGTTGGTCTGTCGCGGTCCATGGGGCAATTTGTCGGCGGCAAGATGCTTACCTTGCTGTTTTTTTCCACACTGTTTTACACAGGGAATGAGTCCGCGGAAACTATTGATTATGAGTTTATTAAATCTTGATTCCTTGTTTTATGGTGTTGCTTATTTAATTACCTACAAGGTTTTGAAAATAAATAGGGGGGGTAGGGGGTGGGGACAGTTGTCCGTTGTCAGTTCTCAGTTCTCAGTTGTCAGTAAAAAAGCCCGGAGTGTTGGTTGGTGGTCATGCTTTGATTGTGCGCTGGGGAAGAGTAATTTTGTGCAATGATTGGCCCATAATTATTGTTCGTCAGTCAAGATCCATGCAACCGATCCGAGCTTCTGGAGGTGAAATGCTGCCGATGAAATGCGTTAGCTTCGAAGCGGTTGCCTCCGCGAATGCTCGCGTGCTGATTCTGGGAACGCTGCCCAGCGTGAAGTCGCTGGAAATGGGCGAATACTACGCTCATCCGAGGAATTGTTTTTGGTGGATCATGGGCCAACTGATCGGCGCTTTGCCGGAGCTGCCTTATGAGGAGCGGCTGGAGCGGCTGCGCGCGAGCGGCATCGCGCTGTGGGATGTGTGCCGTGCCGCCCAGCGCGAGGGAAGCAGCGATGCAAAGATTCGCAAGGAATCGATTGAGCCAAACGATTTAAGATTCTTTCTCGGCAAACATCCACGGATTGAATTGATCTGCTTCAACGGCCATCCTGCTGAGATGCTCTTTCGGCGCAATACGCTGCCGCTGCTTGCCGGCCTTCGACCGATTCCGTATCGTGTGCTGGACTCGACCAGCCCTGCCAGCGCGCGCATAACGCGGGAAGAGAAGCTGATCCGCTGGCGCGCGTGCCTGAAGCCGTTCGTCAACAGTAAGCAGTAGACAGTGCGGTCGGGTTCGTTCGAGGAATCCGAGGTTCCCATATGTAAGGTCTTCGGCCGTGGGGACTCCGTTCCTGGGGCACCCGCATCCGGCAGTGGATTGGCAGAATGGAGTTACACTAAAAAACATGACCGATACAAATTCGAATGAAAGATTGCCGATGGATCACTGGACCGCCGCAGCGCTGCTGGAGCGGGCCGCGCCGCTTCACAAACTAGCCGAGCAAAAAGGCGGCTCGGCGGGCGAGACGCTGCAGAAGTTTCCGCGTCATAGCGCGATTCTCTCCTGCCGCTGTGCCGACGGCGAGGCGGAAATCCATGAGAACTTCGCCGATCTTTTTTACATACTCGATGGCTGCACGACGCTCATTACGGGCGGCAAGATTGTCGGCAGCACAAGTATCGGGCCGGGAGAGATTCGCGGCACGGCGATTGAGGGCGGGGCAAGGCAGGAGCTGCGGGCGGGCGATGTGGCGCACGTTCCTGCGGGCCTGGCGCATCAGATGCTGGTGGCCAAAGAGACAAAGCTCACCAGCCTGGTGGTGAAGGTGCAGGAGAGCTGAGGGCTGCGCGAGTCAATAGGTGATGGTCGCGGTAATGGTGTCGGTGTAGGTGCCTGCCGCGACATTTTGATTCGCATGTAGCTGGCCATAGACGGTGAGAGTCTGGAGCGTGCCATTACCCGTTCCAGTCTCCGTATCTGTGCCGACGGTATTGCCCCAGTTGATGGAACAGTTGGAGTTCTGGCAGAGCGAATAACTGAGCACATAGCCGCCAGGGCCGGTCATCTTGCGGGTGGTCACGGTTGCTCCATTGGCGGTACCGACATTGAGGCCGACGTTGTATGTGGTGGAGCTGGTGCAGGTGACGGAGATGGTTGATGTGGAGTCGATCAGCCCTTTCGTGTACGCGCCGAAGGAAAGATTCGATGCGGAGATCGCGCAGGCGCCGAGAACTGTTACGCTGACGTTAAAGCTTTGAGTGGCTGTGGAGAGCGTGTCAGTATAATTGCCCGGCGTTGGATACTGCCCCGCAACGATCTGGCCATAAAAGGTGACAGGCGTGTAGGTATCTCCCGTTTTCTCAGTGCCTGTCGTGTTGCCCCAATAGGTTGTATAGGGAACTTGGAAGACCCCGTATTCTATCTCGGCGCCTCCTGGGCCTGTCATGAAACGGTTGGTCTCGGATCCTCCGGCCCCAAGGCCAGGGCCGAGGGGAATAGTCCAGGAACCGGAGCAGTTTCCAGTCCACGATCCTGTAGCGTTGCCATCCAGAGCAGCTCCCCCGCCCGTGTAAGTCCCGAAGGCCATAGCTGTGACGTGAAATGTGCAAGCCTGTGCCGCCGCTTGCCGTGCGCAACCGAGCAGCAAAAGAAGCAGTACCGCCAACGTGAGCCTTCGCATCATGGCTTTTTCTCCTGACAGAGCAGCGGTCCGATGGAGGGAATGTCTCCGGGCAAGGGCGTGTAGTCGAAGGCGAGCGAGCAATGTTTACCGTCCGCTCTCTCGACGCTCAGTTCGTTGTGAGAGTCGAGTCCTTCGATGTAGACGTCGCCGTCATAGCCGATGGGGAAGACGGTTCCGGTAGCCTTCAGTGTAGCTGTACTGCCGAGCGGAATGGCCGTGCCTGCGGCATCGACGAGTTGCAGCAATGCGGCGCGGTTGAACTTGATGGGGTAACGGATAATTACGCCGGAGCGGTCTTGAGGACGAAAGACGCGCGCGTCGTTGATCAGTGTGGCATCCGGCGGAATATCGTTGGGATCAATGCGGAGATGGTTCTGCTCGAAGGAGCGCATATCGGCCACCAGCAGGAGGCCGGAGGAGTTGGTGCGGCCCACGGGGCGGTTCTCCTGCAAAACATGAACGTGCGGAACAGAGCCGGTATCCACAACGGCGAAGCTGTCGTAGACCCAGTTGGAGGGGAAGAAGTGCTTATCGACGAAGGAGATTGCCGCCAGGGCTTCTCCTCGCAGAGTTGTCACTCCGGCGTCCAGGTCTACTCCGGCGGTAAAGAGGCCTTCGTGCGATTTGTATTGCCCTTGCGCGAATTCGTGGCTTACGTCTCCTGCCGCAGAGACAGAAGCGAGATAGCCCCAATCTCCGGGCTGCGGCGCCGATTGCTGCACCTGCGCTTGTCCGATATATTGCGATGGCGAGCCGCTCGATGAATTCGACGAACCGCTGGCGCTGACCGTGTTGCGCCTGCCGAGCGCGATGGTGACGCCGGCCTGTATGCCGCTATTGGCGCCGGGGTTCAGGTAGCTGTTGAAGTAAGTGGCGTAGAAGGATGCGCGATGAATCTGGCGCGAATAGTTGGCGGAGACGATATGGGAATGCTGGGCCGGTATAGGCGCGGAGTTTGGCGGAATGGTGATGTTGCTGGCATCCTGATCAAGCCCCGCATAGGCTCCGGTGATGGAGCCGTAATGCTTGGAACTGAGGCCGGCGAAGGCGCTGATCTGCTTGCGTGGAACGCCGGTTCCGTTCATTGCCGCAATGTCCTGATAGTTGCGGTTGGCGAGGATGGCTGAAGCTCCGAGGCTGAAGATGCGGCCTATGCGCTGTGCCCCCAGGGAATACTGCGCGCCAGTGCCCCCGGCGGAGCCGTTGCTGGCCGCGGCGGCGAAGTTGACTGTACCCAGATGGCCGATCTGCAAGACGCCGCCCGCGCCGCCAGCCATTGCGCCGGATGTGCCTTCCACGCTGCTCTCGACGGTGAAGAGCCGGGTGAGACCGCGGCGATAGATGGCGGCGCCAGCCATCTTTCCGTAATCGTTGCTGTAGACTCCCCAGTTGCGGCGCACTGGGCCGGCTTGCGCGGAGTAGATTTGGAATCCCGGCTTGAGCAGCGTGGAGCTGGCGTAAAACGGTTTGCTCACGGAGACCTGCTGTCCCATCGCATTGGTGACCGAGACTGTGATGGTGCCCGCCCCGGAGATCACGGGAAGCTCGGGAATTTCGAAGGGGCCTGCCGAGACCTCACTGGAGACGGTCTGGTTGCCGTTGGTCAGCACTGTGACGGTGGAGGGGACGGCGGCCGAGCCGGCGACCGAAGGCAGCGGAAAGGTGATGAGGTCGGGGCGCGTGGTGAAATCCTTGCGTATCTGCACGCCTTCCATGTGAACGGGACGCGTCCAACTGAGGCCGCTGGTGATGTAGTCGCCGACGCTATAACGCCGCAGCGAATTGACGTCGGCGAAGGTGTAGGCGGAATCAAGGCGAATCGCGGTGTTGGCGCCGGAGGCGGTGGTTACCGCGCCGCCGTATGCGAGCCAATCGGAACTGAAGATGCCTTTGGGCGTGAAGGCGCGCATATCAAACGAGCCGGTGGCGCTGGTCAGGCCGCTGGAGTATGTGCCGGTGATGTCGTAGTTGAGCGTCAAGCCGGTACCGCTCTCGATGACGCGCTCACCCTTTGCTTCGCCGATTCCTTCAGGCAGCAGCAATGTGGGAATCAGCGCGCTGTCGATGGCCGTGATGCGCACAACCTGTTTTTTCAGATCGAGGGTGTAGTTGACGCCGGGAATATCCGGCAACCCGACCAGTGCATTCGGATTGGCGAGCAGCGCGGCGGGAAGGCGAAGGCCGAGATCATGCAGTTCCTGCACTGTTGCCATCAACTTTCCGTTGCGCAGAGTGAATTCGCCGATTTTGCCGGTGGGATAGCCGTTGATCTGCACATCCAGCAGCAGCCTCTCGATGTTGTTTTCGTCATAGGCTGCCATGGCGGCTGCAACCTCCGCAGTGGAATCCGCGGTTGAATCGGCAGCTGCTGAGTCGGCGGCGGCAGAATCGGCCGTTGTATCGGCTGTTGTTGCGGCGGCAAAGGCCATTGATGGGATGAGCACAGGCGCGAGAAAGAGGACTCCTGTATAGAGGAGCCAGCGAGTCACGATATGGGCAAAATCATCGCGCAACGACAAAGCGGACCTGCTCATCGATGGCGCCGGCATCCGCCTTGGCTGTCAACCGCAAAGTATCAGTTTGCGGAGGCAGGGGTTCCTTCAGGACGAAGCGCCAACGCCGGGTGGCGCCGGAAAGTATGTATGGCGTAGCGCCGCCGGACTCCGGTTCGAGCTTCCGCCCATCGCCGGTCGTCAGAGCGATGTCGCGGACTACATCATGGAGATTGCCGGCATTGTTCGCCACAAGATAGATATGGTCGGCGTCGCGCTCGAGATGAAACTGGAGATCAGAAAAAGAGCGGATGGGAGGCGGCGCAAAGATGGGGATGGAAAGACGCAGCACAACGCTTATAACACCCGCCTGGGCTGGAGGCGGAACTTGATCAATAAGAATGCGGTATGTTACTTCTTGCCTCTCCGGCGTCATGCGCAGGATGAGGCGTACGACCTGGCTGGACTTGGGAGCGATCCGGGCAATTGGAGGACTGAGCACCACCATGTTGGTGGGGTTCAGTTGGATGTCGCCGTTGTCGCTCTTCTGGCTCCAGGCGTAGGCGCGTATCTGGACGGCGGTTTCAGCGGTTCCTTGATTGGTAATGGTCAGACTGGTTGTCTTCTGGCCGGCTGCGAGATGGATGGTCACGGGAATTACCGACAAGGCCTGCGCGCCGGCAACCGCCGCGGCGATCAGGATAAAGAAAATGGCGGCGAACGCTTTGGCCGCCGCCATTTGTCGAGATGAATTCCATGCGATCATGAGGGTCCTATCGAAAAAGCGGCTCTCGGTTAGTAGGTGACGTTGACGGTGATCGTATCGCTGTAGGTGGCGTCCACCGGCGCTGCGAGTGCCTGCGCCGCAGTAATCGTGCCGTAGACGGTGAGGGGTTGAGCGGCCCCGTTACCGGTACCGGCTACTGCGCCAGCAGTCGTACCCCAGTTGGCGCCCGAGTAAGAAGTTTCAGTCAGCGCATAGGGCAGTTGGTGTGCGCCGGTGCCTTTCATATAACGAGCGCCCTCAGCTCCGCTATCACCAGCGGTAAGAGCAACGCTATACGAATCGCCTGGGGTGCAGGTGACGGTGATGGTCGAAGTATTTTGAGCTCCTGTTGCGGGCACGGTACCGAATGCCAAGTTGGTGGCAGTGACCGAGCAGATGTTTGCAATAGTAGCCGTAACATTGAAGGTGGTGGTTGCGGTAGCGGCAAATGCCGAGGTTGTAGTCAAGCCCAGCGCCAGGAATCCCAGAAGGGTGGCGCGGGCTGCGGAGTGTAGTGCAGAGGTGTACTTCATTGAGTCGACTCCTGGAACAGCATAATTAAGAAACTATCTGGATATTAACGCTCCTTAATCTTTTGCAATAGCAAATTCGCCGATTTTGGCACCTATTCATGCACTGGTAGTGCAACAAAAGATTACCTATTAAGTGTTACGTGGGATTACCTTTAGGACGCGCGAAAGGCTGAGTTGGGATGGGCGGGAGGCACGTGCCAGCCTCGCTCGCGATGAATCTAACTGGAATCGTATGATTACAGGCAGGTTACAGAACTGTAATAGTTCATTGGTATCTCTTTGCGATGCACTATCGGTCATCCTGGCTAGTATGTAACGGTCACTGTCACAGAATCGGGGTGTTCGGCTGGCAGGTTTGGCAGCGCCTCAGCAATCTGGCTCATTAGGCCGCTCGGCAGTGGGCTGCCATTGCCGGATCGGAGCATGGCTTCGGTCGCGGTCGTCCGACTACCGCTGGCCGTGCGCGTGGAACTTTGCGAGGATGTGCCGTTCGACGACGCGGATGCAGCAACGGTAAGGCTTGGAGTCGTGCTGGCCGCTGTTCCTGCGCTGACGCTAACGTTGTATGCGGTGGGATGATCACAGGTGACGGAGAGATTGGCGGCTGCACTTTTCGCCGCCGAGTTGTAGCTTCCCGAGACCGAAGTTGGAGTGGCGAGATCGCAGGAGGAGACGATCGTCGCTGTGACCGTGAAGAAGGCCGTCGCAGTGGCCGCAAGAGCGGGAGTGGAGGCCAAAGCTAAAGCCAGGAGGCCGGAAACGAATGCGCAAGATGAGTTTTTCATGGACTCGACCGGCCTCCTTTCCCCGGATAACCGTCTTTGTTTTCTCTAATCGGAGATTCTTAGAAAAACTTAAAGCTGACATGAGTCTCATTCTTGCGACGCGCCTTCCTCTCAGCACAAAGTGCTGAGGTAGTTGGGGATAGTGTAAGTTACTTTCGGGGAAAAAGTGAAGAGAAGTTGGACGTGCGGAAAGTTCCTGATTAAGACAGAAGGATTCTGCCGCTTGGATGCCGCGCGGGGTGGGCTGGTCAGTGATCAGTGGACAATGGTGAGGGAACGGCTGGCAGTGGATAGTATGAAAGCCCAGGAGTTTGGTTGTTGCTCGTGCCGTGATTGCGCTTCAGTCGAGGGTGATTGCATAAGGTATTGCGAGTCAGTGCGGCAGGTTGGGATTCGCGGTTTCCCATCATTCGCAAAATACGCGAAGGATGGGAAATCCGAGGTTTGTTTTCATGCTTGCTAACGCCGTTTCTGGATCGAACCGCCGTTGATGGTCTTGGGATTGACGCCGGCCTTTTTGGCCGCGCGTTTGTCGGCGATCGCTTTCATCTCCCTGCCAATGTGAGATTGATTGATGCCAATCTGCATGGCCAGGTTGATGATGTTGCTGGTGCCCCAGTAGAGCGATAGCCCGGAAGCGTAGTTCCAGAGCATGAAGCCAAACATCACGGGCATCATGATGGCTATCATCCGTTGCTGGGATTTGTCCATCCCCGGCGAAGGCGTGATGTACTGGGTAAGAAACATACCGACGATGATGAGGATGGGAAGAATGTGCAGCGGGTCAGGCGAGGAGAGATCGGTGAGCCAGAACCAATGCGCCTGCCGCAGTTCGACGGTATTTTGCAGCAGGCGGAAGTAGGCAAAGAAGAGCGGCATCTGAATCAGCATCGGCAGACAACTGCCGTACATATTCACGCCCTCGACCTTATACAGCTCCATCATCTCGTTGTTCATGTTGGCGCGCTTGGGGTCGGTGGCCTTGAGATTTGCATAGCGCTGCTTGATAGCGTCCACCTTGGGCTGGATGCGCATCATCTTGAGCGACGACTTGAGCATCATGAAGCGCGTGGGCAGCATAAGAAGCGTGAAGAGCGCGGTGAAGAGAATGATCGACCATCCCCAACTGTTGACGCCGTGCTCGACCATGAAGCGCAGAGCCAAATAAAGCGGCTTGGCGATGATCGTGAGCCAGCCAAACTGAATCAGCGGTTCCAGCGATTGCCCGGTGGGCTTGCCGTCGGCTCCGATGGCATGAATGGAGGAAACAATATCCATCGCCTTGGGTCCGGCATAGAGGCGCAGTCGGGTTGTGCCACTTACGTCGCCCATTGCCAACCCGAGTACATGAGCCGGCGTCTTCTTGCTGTTGGGATCGCTCAGATCTTGCGGCAGGTCGATGGTGTTGTGCAGCGTTACGGTGGTGGCGCGCTCGGGCGCATCGGGCAGAAAGGCCGCGGTGAAGTAGAGATCGGCGATGGCCGCGTATGAGTAGGGAAGATCAAGTGTGGCATCGTTACTGACTTTAGCGACGGCCGTCGAATCCTGCTTGCCATCGAGGGACCATGCGAAGGTGGACAGCGCCGAGGTGCGCACCGCACCGCGCGTCGTCGAAGAGGGAAGGAACTCCTCCATGTCGCCGAGTCCGGCGGGCCACTCGACAAGCGCGCGGACCGGCACGCCATTGCGCGTGACTCGCGCCTCGACGGTGATTACATAGCTCGCGTCGAAGCGGACGGTCTTGACCACATCCAGGCCGTTGGCGGCGTAGTGGAAGGTGAGGGCATCGGTGGCTGGGACATCGACGTGGCCAGTCGTGGTGGGCTGCTCTCCGCTTGCCGTCACCTGATAAAGCGCAGCCTTGTTCAACACATCGTTGAGCGCAGGCTCGTAAGTGAAGAGCGCGAGCGGATAGCCGAAGTAGGCCGAGGTCTGCGGCTGCACCATATCGAGGGGCTTGCCGGCGGTGTCAAAGTATTTTTTGAGTACCCAGCTCTTCACCTCGGCTCCGCGATTGGTGAAGACGATGCGGTAGTTGTCATTCTCGACGGTGGTGGTGGTTTCGAGTGTGGCGGCAATGGTGGGCGTGGCTGCGATGACCGGTGCGGAGGCTGTCTCCGGCTGTGCGGAAGCGGCCGGAAGCAAAGGCTGCGGCTGGTTCGGCGACTGGCTCTGCGATTGCGCGGCAGGTGGAGGCGGGGGCGGCTGCTTGGGCTTGAAGTAGTCGAAGCCGAAGACGACGACCATCATCAGTACGAGGAAGACCCACATACTACGCATATCGTTGCCGCTGCCGCCGCCGGAGCCTTGCGATTGAAGATTAGGATTGCTGAATTCTGCCAAGGTATACGTCCTGTTCGTTTGGGGAAAGAATTGAATCCGTAATGATTGCGATCCGAGATTCCCTCAGGGGCTAAAGCCCATGTTGATTTGTTGCATTGATTGTCGGGGTTAAGAACCCCGACCTACCAGTCGTGCCCTTTCAAAACATCGTCTACATCCGAAGTTCTTTTGCGCGATTCATGCGCCGCTCTTTCTATGGTAACGGTTCGTGGGGAATGCTGTGTGAATCTACGCCGGGAAATTGCCGGGGCGGAACCGGATCCAGGCCGCCGCGCGTAAAGGGATGGCAGCGCAAAAGCCTCCATGCGGCAAGAATCATGCCGCGCAGAGGGCCGTGCGTAGCAATCGCAATGGAGGCGTACTCCGAGCAGGTGGGCAGAAATTTGCAGCCGCCGCCGGGTGAGAGCGCGTGCAGCACGGGCGATAGCCAGCGGCGATAGAGATCGAGAATGGCGAGCAGAATGCGGGTCATAGAACCTGTGAAAACAATTTTGAAGGCTGAGATTTGCTTATGAAAACTTCCCTCAGGGGCTAAAGCCCGCCCTTAAGATTGCATATGATGTACGGGCTAAAGCCCGTACCCTTCATTTCCAGGAGCGTCAGCGGCACGGCTAAAGACGCGCCCTTTCAAAGTCGAGGCTTCCTCATGCGCGCCGCCTCGGTTGTTGCCTGATGAAGAATACGCACAATCTCGGCTTCAAGTTTCGTGAAATCCATCGTCAGCACCGCGCGGCGAGGATGAAGGATCAGATCGCAGCCCGTGGGCAGCAACTCGACATGGCGGCGCAACGCCTCTCTCATGCGGCGCTTGATGCGGTTGCGCTCATGAGCCTTGCCGATCACCTTGCCCGCCGTGAGGCCGACGCGCGGGCCGGACAGCGGCATAATGCCAGGAGAAGCGGGGCCGGGAGTCGCAAGCGGCTGCGGAGCCAGAAACC
Organism: uncultured Occallatibacter sp.; assembly: GCA_964408275.1. GTDB lineage: Bacteria > Acidobacteriota > Terriglobia > Terriglobales > Acidobacteriaceae > Telmatobacter. The sequence continues at coordinate 1,609 of CAYOYX010000047.1, read as the reverse complement.
AACTCATCGATGCGGACTGGCGCTTGCGGCTGGCGGCGTATGCGCGTTGATAGTCGGCGTGCTTGCTGAGACGCGAACCGGCAAGCGATTGGCGTTGAGCAGGCTTGGGAGGGGTGTTCATGGCGTTGCCGGAAGGCGTTCCAGCCGGAACTCTGGCGAGGCTCGCCATATTCCGGCTCAAACAGAATGGCTGGCGGCGACTAGTCGCGGAAGCCGGCGCTGACGGAGACGCGTTTACGGCCAATGGCGCGGCGGCGGCTGAGCACGGCGGCGCCGGCTTTGGTCTTCATCCGCGCGCGAAAGCCGTGAGTCTTAACGCGCTTGCGGCGATTGGGTTGAAATGTGCGCTTGGGCATGAAATTGCGCTCCTGATTTCTGAATGAAATTCTTCGCCATTGACGGCAAGTATTTAGTGTATCGTATGTTGGCTCAGGAATCCAGCGCTGCGTCACGCAACCGTTTTCACTACAATAAATTTCATGCGAAAAATTTGGCGAATGTGGTAGTTTATTTGTCCGTGCATGGTCCGCGGAAATGGCTGCGGATGAGTACGAATCTTCACAGTTCAAGCTGCGTCAGACGCCTTCCAGGAGTAACTCAGGTAACTTTTGCGGCCACTTTCACCATCTATAGTGCAACTGAAGGCGGCGCAAAAAAAGTTTTGTGAAAGATGGATTACAACGACTCGAAATGTGCTAATCTTGGGACCGTTCTAGTAAGTTTCCCAGCGTCTCACAGAACAAGTTTTTATCCAAGGTTCCCAAATTTGCGCCGGGGGCCGAAAAGCGGCAATCAGGCACACGGTAAGCAGGACACGGACGAAAAGCTATGCGCTTTACGCCGGGGAAAGCTTGTTGCCAAAACCAGACTGATGAACTGTTACGGCAGTTCACAGATCACGCAAGCAAGGATTCAGTACGATGGCATTTGCAGTTTCGCCGGCGACGGCAATTAATCCCTGGATGCAAATTCTCGCGGCACTGGAGATGAAGGTCATCCGCCAGTCCTTCGAGACCTGGTTCAAACCCAGCCGCTACAGCCATGTTGTCAACCGCACGCTCTATGTGCGTGTGCCCTCGACGCAGTTTCAGAATCTCGGCGACAAATACGGCGACCTGATTCAGGAGGCCATCGAGCAGCAAGGGCTGGAGCTGGACGATGTCTGCTTTGTCACTGCCGAAGAGGACCCATCGGTGCCGCCGGTGCGCAGAGATGGCGGCTTTGCGCCGGTTCCCGCGCATGCGCCCACTGCGCCGCCGCAGACTCACGCGCGCGCACCCGAGCAGGCACGATTTGACTGGTCGACCGCCGCGCAGCTCAATCCGCGCTACACCTTCGACGCTTTTGTCATCGGCAACGGCAACCAGTTTGCCCGCGCCGCAGCGCTGGCTGTCGCCGAGCGCCCCTCGAAGGCTTACAATCCCCTCTTCCTCTATGGCGGCGTCGGCATGGGTAAGACGCACCTGATGCACGCCATCGGGCACGAAGTGAAGCGCCGCCAGCCCTCGTCGAGTATTTGCTATGTCTCCGCGGAAAAATTCACCAACGAGATGATCACCTCGCTGCGCAACGACCGCATGACCAGCTTCCGCGACCGCTTCCGCACCGT
>CAYOYX010000046.1:0-25367 GCA_964408275.1 uncultured Occallatibacter sp. | reverse complement strand
TGCGTGCAGCGCGGGCACTACTACGCCATCGTCGATGAAGTGGATTCGATCCTGATCGACGAGGCGCGGACTCCGCTGATTATCTCCGGTCCGACCGATCAGACGACGGACAAATATGCGCGGGCGCGGAAGATTATTCCGCAACTGGTGCAGGGCGAGGAGATTGAAGCCAGCGACACCAAGCGCGTCGCGGAGTTGGGTCTGAATCTTGCCGAGGGACAGAAGTACTTGACCGGCGATTACATCGTCGATGAGAAGCAGCGCACAATTGGCGTGACCGACGACGGCTGGGTGACGATTGAAAAACTGCTCGGCATCGGAAACATCGCAGACGCCGAAAACTGGGAGATGAAGCACTACGTCGAGACGGCGATCAAGGCGCACGCGCTCTACAAGCGCGACGTGGAGTACGTGGTCAAGGAAGGCGAAGTTATCATCGTCGATACCTTCACTGGCCGCCTGATGCCCGGACGCCGCTGGAGCGATGGGCTGCATCAATCCATCGAAGCCAAAGAGGGCGTAACGATTCGCAAGGAAGATCAGACGCTGGCCACGATTACCTTTCAGAATTATTTTCGGCTTTATCAGAAATTGTCCGGCATGACAGGCACGGCTGAGACGGAAGCGGCGGAGTTTGAAAAGATTTACAAGCTGGAGATTGTGGTAATTCCGACCAATAAACCGATGCTGCGGCTGGAAAATCCCGACGTCGTCTTCCGCACGGAGAAAGAAAAGTTCAAGGCCGCGGCGGACGACATTGGCAAACTTCACGAGACGGGACAGCCGGTGCTGGTGGGTACGGTTTCGATTGAAAAATCCGAGAGGCTCTCCGCAATTCTGACGCGCAATAAAATTCCGCACGTGGTGTTGAACGCCAAGCATCACGAACGTGAGGCCGAGTACGTGGCCCAGGCGGGACGCTCCGGCACGGTGACCATCGCCACCAACATGGCTGGACGCGGCACCGATATTCTGCTGGGCGGCAATCCCGATTTCATGGCTCGGCAAGAGCTGGCGAAGAAGAACAAGGCGCGCGCGATCAGCGCCAACGAGGGCGCGATCAATCCGATGGCGCCGCCGGGATTTTTGCGCTTCTACTATCAGGGCCAGGAGTTCGAGATCGCCGAGCCGGAGTGGGCCGAGGTCTATAAGGTTCACGCCGAGAAGGCGCGAGAGGATCACGAGCAGGTGATCGCAGCGGGCGGACTCTTTATCCTGGGCACGGAGCGGCACGAGTCGCGGCGCATTGACAATCAGTTGCGCGGGCGCGCTGGCCGCCAGGGCGATCCCGGCGCGTCGCGTTTTTATCTCTCGCTGGAAGACGATCTGATGCGCATCTTCGCCAAGCAGTGGGTTTCAACGCTGCTGGAGCGGCTGGGCATGGAAGAAGGCGTGCCCATTGAATCGAAGATGATCTCCAAGCGCATCGAAGGCGCGCAGAAGGCAGTCGAAGCGCAGAACTTCGAGAGCCGCAAACATCTGCTCGAATATGACGACGTGATGAACAAGCAGCGTGAGGCGGTCTACGGGCTGCGGCGGCAGTTGCTGGAGGGCGTGGAGCAAAAAGAGCTGATTCTCGAAGATTATGTCGGCGGAATCCTGAGCGGAATCCTCGATGAATTTGCCGGAGAAAAACTGCATCCCGATCAGTGGGATTTGAAGGGCCTGGACGCGAAGCTCGTTGACCACTTCGGACTGAATTATTCTTCACTGAATATCGGCGCGGTCGGAACGCAGCCCTTCGGCATCAGCCGTCATGAGCTGGGTGATGCGATCTTCGACAGGCTGAAACACGAGTACGAAGCGAAGGAGAGGATTCTCAGTTCGCCGACGATGCGCTATCACGAGCGCATGGTAATGTTGAGCGTGATCGACGGGCTGTGGAAGGATCATCTGCTCTCGATGGACCACCTGAAAGAGGGCATCCATCTGCGCGGCTATGCGCAGAAAGATCCGCTCGTCGAGTACAAGAGCGAGTCCTACGATATGTTCGAGGCGATGATGCTCAAGTTCCAGGAAGACACCGTTCGCTTCCTCTTCCGGATGCAGATTCTTGGACCCGATGGTCAGCCGGCGGATGGGCTGCCGCGGACGAATCGCGCGGTTCCCAAAGCGCCGCCTGTGGCGAGCGCCGAAGAGCCGATGACGCTGGATGCTGCACCGCGCGAGATTTCAATCTCCACGCGCCAGCCCTCGACGACCATCGACGCTCTGGAAAAAGAATTTCAGCGCAAGAAGCAGCGCGAACTGGAAGCTGCCAGCCGCTCGGGCAGTGACGCAAGCCAGACCATGCAGCGCCGCACCGGTGAAAAGGTAGGCCGCAACGACCCCTGCCCCTGCGGCAGCGGCAAGAAGTACAAGAAGTGCCACGGTGTTGGGAAGTAGCAGAGCATTTTTCGCTTTTTGTAGATAAGTCTCATCTGGTATACAATGTATCCATGAGCGCCACGATGCCAAATGCGACTGCGATGATTCACGTCCGCGTGGATCAGAAGCTAAAAACAAAAGCTGCCAAGACTCTGGATGCGATGGGTTTGAGTTTTTCTGACGTAGTGCGCCTGCTCCTGAAGCGCATTGCTGCCGAGAAGGCTCTTCCTTTCGAGGTGCGGGTTCCCAACGCAGTGACCAGAGCGGCGATGGAAGAGGTCCGGCAAGGGGGTCTGCCTACGGCCCCTAGCGTCCGAAAGTTGATGGATCAATTGAATGCGGAAGATTGATTGGACTCGCCAGTTCAAGCGGGATTTCAAAAAGCTGCAATCCAGTCCTCGATATCGCAATGATCTTGAGACGCTGCTTTCCGCCGTACTGGATAGGTTGGCCATCGATCAGCAGCTCGATCCGAAGTTGAAGGATCATTCCCTCACTGGAGATATGGACGGCTTTCGCGAGTGCCATCTGCGGCCGGATTTGCTTCTCGTCTATACAAAAATCGAAAACCCTCCTAGCCTAATTCTGATGCGAATTGGCACACACAGCGAACTTTTCTAGCTTCATATTCGATTGCGTTATAAACGCGCTTTGCCATCTCGTATCTCCTTTGCCATTGCTTCGGTTGCCTTTACTTTGCGTGCGGCGGCTGTGGCTTTCGGTTCTGATTGGCCTGCTTGGCCTGTTTGAATCGCTTGATCTGCGCCTGAATCTCCACGTTATCAGGCGCCAGAGCAAGAGCTTTTTGCTCGGTGGCGACGGCGGAGTCAATGCGGCCATTGATGAAGTAGGCTTCGGCCAGCGTATCCATGATGTTGGCATCAGTAGGCGCTGCCGCAACAGCGCGAGTGGCGTAATCGAGAGCTTTTTTAGGATTGCGCTGCGGCGATTTGGTCGTTGCATAGAACCATGCGGCGCTGTTCAAAACGTGTGCTTCCGACGGAAATACACGGACGACATCATCGTAGGCCTTGGCGGCTTCCGGCCATAGCTTCGCGTTCTCGTATGAATAGGGCCAGAATACCTGTGCCGCTTGCAGCATGGCGGGAGGCATTTGCTCCTTTCCAGAGTTTCGGATTGAGGCTTCAAAATTTTGCGCCGCCTTCTGAAAATCCGTGGGATCCCACAGATAACTGCCCGCAATCCGGAAATAAGCCTCGGGCGCATTGGGAGAAAGCGCAAGCCATTCCTGTGCATAATCAATAGCAGTTTCCTGCTCGTCAATTGCAACTGCTATGCGCGTCAGGCACTGAACGGCGCTCACATTGCGCGGGTCAATCCTGTGCGCCAATCGGCATTGCACGCTCGCTCCGGCAAAATCCCCATAGCTCATCTCCAGCTCCGCGTAACGCACTCTGTTCTGCGCCGTTGGATCTTTAAGTAAGGCATCCTTGGCAGCCTGCGCCTGTGCAGTGAGATTCTCCAGAGTCTTTTTATCCGCATCGGTCTTGTCCGTGAGCAAATCTATATTGCGTGCCTCAGATCCGGCATTGCCCAGATGAAACAACGCAAAGAGTGTATTCCTTTGCAGTGCGTAAAGTGAGGCCAACTGCGAATGCACATAATTGTCAGAGTATCCGCTCTGTCCATAGGCCAGAACCCTTTCCCACGCGGCAATGGCGCGATCAAGATCATTGTGTTTTCCCGGCTCGGAGGAAGGAAAATCCCCTTTCTTCGCCAAAGTTTCTTCCAGGGCTTCCTGGATAATCGGCAGGTACACGCGGGCAGCTTCCTGATCCGCCTCGGCGTTGCGGGGACTGATCTGAACAGCGGACATGAACTCCACGGAGCCGCCGGCGCAATCGCCGCTGGAATGCAACAGGTTTCCCAGATGAAGGTGAGAGTTGGAGTCATTGAAAAGTCGAACATCTTCACGTGCGCGCTCAAGCTGCGCGCTTGTAGGAGGATGCGCGGGGTGTGCATCGCAGCCGGAGAGGATAGAGCCTATATCACCTTTCGGAAGGTCGTCGAACATATCAAAAGCGTCGGCAAAGTCAGCCCATGCTCTAGCTTTCCAGGCGGGCTTCTTCTGTTCTGGTGCTGAAGCGGATTCAGGCCGCAACGGGAAAGAATGGACAGAAGTGAATATCTGCTCGATCTCATCGCGGTGATCGCGAGCATAATCAGGACCGGAGCTGAATTGCATGGAAAAATAATCCGTTCCCACGGAGAACGTCAGCATCTGCAAAGAAAGCTCATTGTGAGTTTTCTTCTGCTTCCCTGTGCCCCAGATGCGCGTTCCCGTCGCGCCATCGATTGCGATATCCTGCTTGTTGTTTCGCTTATACGACATACTCCGGCCGCTGACTTTTTCTGTTTTAACATCAGCAACGAGAGCTTGCTCCTGACTCTGCAAGAACTCATCGGCGGACCAGTTCCCTTTGTAGTGATACAAATTCAGCACCGCCGACGTGCCCAAGGCCACCTGCTCCACACCAATTAGCCCATCCGCCACGTCACCCTCCGCTTGCCTTCGATCCGTGACTTCCCACCCGCAGGGAACGACAACTCCGATGCCGCTGGCAATGCCAACGAACTGGCAGGAGCCTTCGGACACTGTGGCGGGCACACGTTTCCAGGCCTCTGGAGGAATCGCAGCCTTGACGCGCCCGAGCGTGGGTTCCAGCAATCGAAACGAGCGAACCATACGCCGCAGATCGTCATCGGCAGCGGGCCATGCACGATCATCGCCGCGCAACTCAAGGCTCCAATACTCGCCCTTGCTCAGGATCACGACACTCCAGACTCGAGCCGCATGAGTCTCTTGAGGCGTCTTGGTGTACACCAGGCGATTGCGCATCCACAGCGCAGGCAGTCCTCCTATGGAAGTGTATTCATCGAAATCAAGTGTGGCTTCCACCGTGTAGCCGGGAATGTTGGCGAGCACCTCCGGCGGCGTATATTTGCCGGGATAATCGTCAGCCTCGTAGCGAAACCGGCGATCAGTGATGCTTTGGACATACTGCTCGACCGGCTTGCTGCTCACTTCGCGCATCACTTCCAGCGTCAAATCTTTGCTGGAAAAGGCCGCCACTGTAAGGCGGTCGTCGATTACTTTTGTCTTTTGCCAACCCTGCGGCAGCTCAATGTGAAAGACACCGGGCATCTCGAAGACTGTGTCCTTTTGGATAGCATCATTTTTGATAGTGTTACTTTGGACGGCGTAATTTTGCGCGCTCTCACTATGAATGGTGTTACTTTGCGTCCCTTGATTAAGCAACTGAATCATCTGCTGAAACTTCTCTTTATCCTCCGAGTTTTTTGCTTCTCCCATCTGTTCCCGCGCCAGGTCCGCTGCTGTTTTCCCGGCATAATCCTTCAGAGATCCATCTGCGCCTGACGCCAGCAGTACTTTCACTATCTCTACACGCGGTGTAGGGCACGACGCCGCATGCATCAAAGGGGTTCTACTGATATTGTCCTGCATATTGACATCGGTACCCTTTTCAACCAGCAGCTTCAGTATCTCCGGATCCGCAATGCAGACCGAATTATAAAGAGGGGTATCTTTGCCAATATCGACTGCATCCACCTTCGCTCCCCGTTCCACAAGCGTTTTCATCAACCCCGGCAAAAAGAACGACGCCTCCAGCAACGGCGAATCCCCTGCGTCATGCGCTGGCTCGCTTGCGAGTACATTCACATCCGCGCCTCGATCCAGCAGGGCTTCGGCCTCATCAAGTTTCGCGTCCCTGATCGCCCGTATCAAGGCCGTATAGCCATTCTTGTCCCTGGCGTTGATGCCGGTGCCGCTGGCCTGAAGTGATTCCGCCTTATCGGACGCCGCTTTCCGTGCAGCGGCTCCGCTTGCAATATCGGCGATCAGTTTGGGATCGTAACGCCAGACCCTGGCCGTTGTGGCCCATCCTTTAGACGTTACCTCTACCTGCTCCCAATTAGTGCAACGATAACCACCACCAGTAGGGTGTCCGGGAGATGTGCTGGGGGTTGAAAAGCAGTGCTGGAAACCGTGAATGTCCGTCGAGCAACTGTTGCTGTAAGTCGTTGTTCCACCTGTCCATCCTGTTGACGGAGCGGTATCATGTTCGGTGCAAGTTTTTCTGAACTTACCTGTTGGTATGGATTCCGGGTCGGTATTAATGTAAACGAGATCGCCACCGGCCTCGGCGGCCTTCGTTAGAATAACCAATTCCATCCGATTTCTCACCTCGGCGTTGGCCTTTTTTCCTGGCTGTCCGGCACGAATCGAACCTATTTCGACATAGCCCTTGCTCGTTAGCGTGGGTACGTCCTCGGTTGCAACTTTGGCAGGCTCCGAGCGCGCTTCGAGTTTCTGACTGATCGCGGGCGTGAAGGTGGCTGGACCTTCAATCTGTGCCCAGCCGCTCGCGGGGCACAAAGCGGTTGTCAATGCCACGGCGAAAAGCACCGTCCTGAAAATACAGATTCGCCTTGAATATCGATTGGTCATTTTAGGCCTCCTTCTTGCCGGGCGCGGGATCACCCTGTCGGAGACATAGGTTCCGATAATGACAACTGAATATAACCGGGATTCGATTGTCTGTGCCTTTTGTCACAGGAGGGCTTGATGATCGGTCGAGCGTCATGAGCAGCTAGACGGCAGGTGACGACTCTTGCTCTTGCGGGAACAATAGAAAGTACCACAGGGTTGGAAAGTAGCCTGCTGATTTTATCCTTCGCCGGAGGCAGAGGCTTCGCTCATTGGCTTTGCAAATAGACTGAAGAGCGAGAAGCCTTTCTTTTTCTCCGGCTTGTCCGGCATCCCGCAGGCCGTTCTGGACATCTGGCGGATCACCCTTGCAATCGGTGAATCTTCCATCACTACCGGAGTGGCTGTGTTCTGCGTGCGCCGCGCGGTGGCGAAATCGTCGGGAATTTTCCACTGAGCGGGCCGCGTGAGCGCTTTGGTAATTTGATTGTCATCAAACATCAGGGCTTGATGTGTATAGCGATTGAGCACGATCTGCAGCTTGCGACCGCGCGCGGAAAAATATTGTGTAATCAGACGATTTGCATTGCGCAGTTCGGAGACGCCGACCTGTGTGATCAGGTAGAGGCTGGCGGAATCTTCAAAGAGCGCCGAGCTCCTCAAGTCGGTTCTTGAACCGGCATCGACGACCACATAATCGAAGCTCTGCCGCGCCACAGAGAGCAGTTTATCTATGGCTTCATCCGCGGGCACGGCATTCGAAAATTCACCGGGAGCCGCCAGAACGAATAATCCGCTGCTATGCCGGGCCAGCAGCGAGCGCAGAAAATTTCCGTCCAGGCGGCTGGAATCCTGAAGAGCGTTGGCAGTGGAGTACTGGGCGGCCATTCCCAGATTGATGGCCACGTCGCCGAGCGGCAGGCCGAGATCGATCAAAAGTGTGCGGGCGCCGGACTCCTGCGCCAGCGCCACTGCAAAATTGGAGGCGATGGTTGTGACGCCGCAGCCGCCTTTGGCGCCAAGAAAAACGAAAAACTTTCTGCCCCCTCTTCTACCGTGAGAAGCCGATGAGCGGCGAATGGAAACCCGGGCAAGGGCGCCGGCCAGGTCGGAGCGAGAAAGAGGCAGTACGAGAAATTCGCGCGCTCCCGCTCGCATGAAGCGAATTGCCAGATCAAGATTGGTCTCCGCTGAATAGACCATCACCGTGGTGGTACTGAAGGAGCAGATGCTCTCTACAATGTCGAATGCGTACTCAGGGTCATCGTCCAGGCCGATAATGATCGCGTCGAAACGCTGCTCCATCATCTGGGGAAGATCGTCCAGGTCGGCAGGGTAGGAGAAAAACTCACGCACTGATGCGCCCTGGAATCCAGACAGAGCTCCGGCTACCTTCTTACGGCACAGATCATTCGGATCTATGAGCGCAATCGACGATATGACAGCGCCTGAGGAGTCGGAATTGGGGTCAAGTATTGGCATGGCACTTCTTGCTTCCATTTGTCTGCATCACCTCCTCGCTTTCCTTAGACTGTCGGGATGCAGGCTGCATCTCTGCATGAATCGCGGGGCCATATCGCTCGCGAATCGCGAGTTCGCAAAAAGGGACGAGTGAGACAGGCCGCACCGTCCTCAGACGTTGTTCCTCCAGATCAGCTTCTACAGAGCGAAGTTAAGAGCCACTTCCACCGTGGATACGCCATCCCCAGGCGCAAACTTCCACTTGCGCACTGCATCCTCTGCGGCGATCGAGAGCATATGATTCCCGCCGATCTCTTTTATGTCAGTCACCTTGCCATCTGCATCCACAGTGACTGAGAGCTTGACTTCGCCGGTGATCCTCATGCGCCGGGCCATCTCGGGATAAGCGGGCGGAACACGCGATAAAATGGCGCGAGTGTCTGCTGCACTGGCGGGAACGGACAGCGCCAGGATCATGGCAGCCGCATAGATTATCTGCGCCCCCTTGCGCCGCAACCCGCTGAAATGAAAGTCGAATAGATCTGTTGTCATGGGTTCCTCCCTGGAGAATTCAACCTGTCCAAAGAGGTTATCGGCTCTGAGAAAGCCTCCATTAACGCATTTTTAGAAACTTATTACCCTGGAATAGAGGTTGCGGAGCGCAGGTTTCAACCGATAGCGCATTCGGCAAAGGTAAGATTCAGTGCAGCGGAGCCATGCTCTTCGCGCCAGCGGTCGAAGAGGCGTCCGTAGCTGAGGGTAATATACTTCGCCGGTTCTACGCCAAGCCGAGCGGCCATGCAATCAATCCATTCGGCGGATCCTTCCAGTTCTGCGTAGTTGCCGATGGGTGTCTCATCGACAACGCAATGGCCTTCGCCGTCGCTCCACTCGGTCCGCCACTTTTCGTATCGAAAGGCCACAACCAAGCCGAGGGCGAGGAAGATTTGCTCCAGCGCCGCGCCGTCGGCTACTTCGGTCTCGGTTTCGACGCGATGCTTATGGCGATCTTCACCAGGCCCCGAGTCGGGCAGGCGCTTGTGCGTAACCACCCATCGACCCGCGTAGCCACGAATGCGCAGAATCTCGGTGCGGGCGCGCATCTGGCGATCCGGCGTGTCGTAGAGGACATTGGACTCAAAGGCGCGCGGCGTTTGCAGCGTGAAACCGGCAGCTTCCAGCAGCCGGGAAAGTCCAGCCAGGTCATCCACGCGAAATTTGATCTCAGTCTCGATGGGCATCGTAAAAGCGAGTATACGGCAGGTGGCGGGCTGCGCGGCGGAGGGGCGACAATGAAAGTGTGAAGACCCTGCGATTGATTGTGGACCCGGCGCGCCTCGATTTGGCTGAAGCGCAAGAAACAATAGAGCGCGCGGCGCAGATTCTGCGCGGCGGCGGCCTTGTCGCGCTGCCCACCGAGACGGTCTACGGACTAGGTGCGAATGCCTTTGACGCTGCAGCTGTGGGGCGGATTTTTGCGGCCAAGCAGCGGCCGGCGTGGGATCCGGTGATCGTGCATATTGCCGATGAAACAATGCTTGACGGTCTCGTTGAGCGCATCCCTGAAGCGGCGCGCAAGTTGATGAAGGCTTACTGGCCGGGGCCGCTGACACTGCTGCTGCCGCGCACGGCTGCCGTGCCCAATGCGGTCACGGCGGGACGGCCTCTGGTCGGCGTGCGAATGCCTGCGCACCTAGTGGCGCTCGAAGTGATTCGCCGCGCTGGAGTTCCGATTGCCGCGCCCAGCGCCAATCTCTTTGGCCACATCAGCCCCACCACCGCCGAGCACGTTCTCGCCGATCTCGATGGCCGCATTGACGCAGTGCTGGATGCGGGGCCAACCGAGCACGGCGTCGAGTCCACGGTGCTGGACCCCTGCCAGACTCCGATGATGATCTACCGGCCCGGAGCCGTGACGAGTGTCCAGATTCGATACACAGCCGGCGAAGTAGAGCTTTACCAAGACGGCGGAGAACTGTCCGCAAATCCCCGCTCGGCGTTGCCTTCCCCCGGCGTGGGCCTGCGCCACTACGCACCACGTGCTCGACTTTTGCTGATTGAGAGCGAACTGGCCGAGTTGCCCGCGAAGCTGGCCGATGCGGCATTAGAACTTTCACAGGAACGTCTCGGCCTGATGCTGCCGGCGGAAATTGCCGCGCCTACTGGAATTGAGGCCGTTTTTGCATGGGGCCGTTGGCACGCGCCGGTAGAGATGGCACACACGCTCTACGCCGGATTGCGCGCGCTGGATGCCGCGGGTTGCACGGTGATTCTTTGCCCGTTGCCGCCCGATGCGGGAATTGGCGCGGCAATCCGCGACAGGTTGAATAAGGCAGGAATTGCCGCTACCCTTGGTCTCCCACTTTGAACATATATTTGATCGCGGATTTGTAAACCATCGTCTTTTGGCGGCCGCGTATCTTGAGAGTGTTAAGGTCGTACCACTCGATGCAGCCTTCAATCTGCTCGCCGTCTTCGAGGACAACGATCATGGGAGTCTGCGATTGAATCTGTTTTTGTAGATAGAATTGCTCGGCCTGATGCCGGGATACGTCCAGTTCCTTCTCGTGAGCCGACAAACGCAATGGAGCGATGCCCGTCCGCGATGAGCGCGTGTACGCAGTAGCGCGAGCGGACGATTGTTTGTCTGTGCCGGATCGAGTGGTTTTAGTGTTCATCAGTAATTCCTCCGTGGAAAATGCGTTCATCACTTGCGTTCAAGGCCGACGGCCATCGCGTCTAGCGAGAGCGAGCGCAGCAGGTTGCGGCGCATTCCTTGCTCGACTTGGGCAAGCGCGCGCGCGGCAGTGTCAATCCAATCCACGCTAACGCCCTGCGAAAGTCGCGTGAGTTCGGCTTCGATGTCGAGGTTGCGGATAAGCCGCGGGGTGCCGGCGACGATCAGCAGCAGGTCTTCAATGAGGCTGCCCAGCGCACGCAGCAGGTTGATGGTCTTCGTCTGGCCGTCTGCGCCGGCGCGGTAACTCTCGGTCGCATGGAAGAGTGCGGAATAATCCGGCTCCCGCAGCGCAGTGCGAAGCAGGATAATCGCGTCCTGGCGGCTGGCGAGATATACATCGAGATCAAGCGTGAGCGCACGGCCCACGGCTCCCTCGGCCAGCCGCGCGTTGAGTGCGCGGTCGCTCTGCTTGAGCAGCGGACGGCGCTTGAGTAGCAAAGCCTCCAGCTCGGATGCCGGAATCGCGCCTAACCGATGCACTACGGCGCGAGAGCGAATCGTCGGCAGCAACTCCTGCGGATTTTCCGTGAGCAGAATCAGCGAGGTGTGCGCGGGCGGCTCTTCCAGAACCTTGAGCAACGAGTTGGCAGCTTCTTTCATAAATGCCGACGAGGTGAAGATGGTGAAGGTGCGCTTCGACTCAACCGGCGGACGGTAGTAGGCCACATGAATAGCTTGACGGACCTGGCCGAGCTTGATGAGCAACTGCGGCGGATCGGGCGGGATGACGAGCAGGTCGGGGTGGGTCTGGATGAGAATGCGCGTCTCTTTTTTGTCGGTCTCGCGCAGTTCGTCGCGAGCAGCGACGGCCTCATCGACCAGCGCATCCAGATTGGCCGAGAGCGCGATGCGCGTGCAGTTCGCGCACGTGCCGCAGAAGTCGGGAAGGCCGTCGCTCTCGGTGGGCTGGAGGCAGTTGACGGCCTGGGCGAGCATCAGCGCAAGCGTGTACTTGCCCGCGCCGCTTGGGCCGGCGAGGATCAGCGAATGGGGAAAGCGCTCCGCGCGGATGCTCTCGCGCAGATGCGTGACGGTGGCCGGGTTGCCGAGAAAATCCTGAAAGCCCACGATTCGAGTTTAGTGCATTTGCCGAAAGGCCGAAACGCACGGTGCTGTCGAGGCCAAAGGATGGGCGCAAAGTGTATGCTCTATAGCGAAGGAAAAACCGCCCGCGGCTCGGCGTGAAAAATTGACTGCATGGCACAAGAGAGGTTTCAAATGATTCGGAAATTAGCAATTGTACTGGTTGTTCTTGGGGTTTTCTGCGGGCTTTCCGCGCGGGCGCAGGCAGGCTCTGGAGCCGCCACGCCATCGGCGCAGGTCGCGGCTCCAGCTCCGTCCACCAGCCTTGCGCGGCACGACTTTCTCTATGCGGGTGAGGCGAAGCAGCGCAATATGTACATCGTGCGCGGCGGCAAAGTTGTCTGGAGCTACTCGGACCCCGACGGCAAGGGCGAGATCAGCGACGCTGTGATGCTCTCGAACGGCAACATTCTCTTTGCGCACCAGTTTGGCGTTACGCTGATTACGCCGGAGAAGAAGGTGCTGTGGAACTACGACGCGCCGAAGGGCTTCGAGGTGCATACCGCCGTGCCCATCGGCAAGGAGCGCGTACTGTATATCCAGAACGGCGATCCGGCGGTGCTGCGCGTGGTGAATATCGTCACCGGCGCGACGGAGAAGGAGATCAAGCTCAAGACCAAAATGCCGCCTGTCACCCATCCGCAGTTTCGCCGCGCGCGGCTGACCCCGCAGGGCACCGTGCTGGTGGGGCACTTCGATTTGAACAAGGTCGTCGAGTACGACTCCGACGGCAATGAGCTGTGGTCCTTTCCAGGAGTCGGCGGCCTCTGGAGCGTTGGTCAATTGGACAACGGCAACATACTCGTCACCGACGGCAAGGGCACACGCGAGGTCACGCGCCGCGGTGATACGGTGTGGAGCTGGGGCAAGGCCGATTCGCCGCAGTACAAGTACGGCTACCTGCAAACTTCCTGGCGGCTGCCCAACGGCAATACCGTCGTCAATAACTGGATGAACGAGTGGAGCGTGGACCCCAAGGATATGGTGGGGACGATGCAGGCCATCGAGCTGACGCCGTCCAAGCAGGTTGTGTGGGAGCTTAGTTCTTGGACCAATCCCAACCTGGGACCGTGCACGACCATTCAGTTCCTCGATCCCGGCGCGCCCGCTGCTGAGGATGTGCACTTCGGGGAGTTCAAGTAGAAGAGACTCTAAAACAAACGATGCCTCCGCCGCGCCGGAAGAGATTTTCCATGGGCGCGGCGGAGGCTTTTATTTTGCGCCAATGATTCTGTAACGAGCGGAATCGAAAAATGCCGTTGACTCATCTTATTTATGGAGAGTCGATGAGTATCATTCCCAGTGAATCCGTCCCCGCAAACGGAAAATTCAGCGCATTGTTTGAAGAGAAGGCGAGTCTTGCGCGTCCTCGCGCGCGGCGTTACGCCGTGCTTACCTGCATGGATGCGCGGCTTGATCCGATCAAAAACGCAGGTCTGGCTGCGGGTGAGGCGCACATCATCCGCAATGCCGGCGGACGCGCCAGCGATGACGCCATCCGCTCGCTGGTCATCTGTCACAAGCTGCTCGGCGCGCGCGAGTTTTTTGTCATGCATCACACCTATTGCGCCATGGAGTACTTTACCAACGAAGAGATGCGCGGCCTGCTCAACAACAGTCTCGCGCCGGCGGAGCTGACCCCGGACGGCTTTCGGAATTCCGGCGTTGGACATGGCTCGCAGGTACTTGGCTCGCGGGCTGGCGAATACATTGAGTGGCTGCCCATCGCGGATCGTGAGCAGGCGGTCATCGACGATGTACTGCGCATCCGCAATCACCCGCTGATTCCCGCTTCGATTGTTATCCACGGCTGCATCTATGACGTGACGACCGGCAAGCTGATGGAAGTGGCTGAGGCCAACAAAGCCGGCGCGGCAAGCCGGGGAATTTTCGTTGCGGCTAATCGATAAAACTCTCTGGGCAATTCAAGACTCTCTGACATTCCAGCAAAAAAATATGTAAAGAATACTTGACATATTTTGGATTGCAATGTAAAGTATACTTATCTTAATGTAAAGGATGCTATTCATGCCAATGCCTTGTGGAACAATGAACTCCGCCACCCGACGCTACTTGCGCCGCTTTTTCGTCGCCCTGCTGCTCTACATCCTGTTCATTATTGCGGCAGTTGTGGCATTTGCCCGCTATCACCCAACCGGCCCGCTTGCCTACGCGTTGGCCGTACTTCCAGCACTGGGAATCATCGGGCAGATGGCTGCCTTCGGACTGTATCTGGCCGAAGAGAAAGATGAGTTCCAGAGAACTCTCGGAATCCTATCGATGATCTGGGGCATCGGCGCCACACTTTCCGTGACGGTGACGTGGGGATTCCTGGAGAAATTCGTCCATCTTCGGCACCTGGATCTGACACTCGTTTACCCGCTCTATTGTGTGCTGACCGGCATCTCTTACGGACTGCTACAGACGAGGTACAAATGAAGAATCGTCTGCGAGTATTGCGCGCGGAGCGCGAGTGGTCGCAGGCCGATCTGGCCGTGCGGCTGGAGGTCTCGCGCCAGTCGGTCAACGCAATCGAGACCGGCAAGTTCGACCCCAGCCTTCCGCTGGCCTTCAAAGTGGCGCGCCTCTTTGAAACCACGATTGAGGCGATCTTCAGCGACGAAAGTTGATATGGGGCGATCCGCGGGAGCAGTCGAAGATTGTCCTGCCGGTTTCTATCTCCCGTGATAGTATTCTGTCGATTGAGAATTGTTGTGAACGGGAGTTCCGCCGGGAGGAAACCATGACCGTGCAAGTAAAGAGAGCGTCACTGGACTTTGTCGTCCACGGCTATGACTCGAGTGATCCAGAAGTTGAAATCGTTACCGGAGCAGAAGGCTCACCGGAGCTGGTGGAGTGGGAGAAGGGCAAGGAGTGCTCCCTGCGATGCTTTCTCAGCCTGCAAGGCGAGAATGCTCCGTTGCCTGCGGCTGTTGACGCCTCCACGCCGGTCAAGCCTGCGGTCTACCGTTACGACTGGGCTTTTGGCTTGACTCTCATCAAGGGATATTACTGGGATTGGATGAATGAATTTCCCGACAATGGCGCGCTGGCCATCCACCTGGTTTTGCAGCCGTTGCCGTTTGAAGGCGGTCCCGAGGCATTGCCAGTGGCGGCGGCGTTGAGTTTGCTGCACCCGTCAAGAAACAACGATAGCCGGTGGGCGCAGATGATGCCCATGCTTCTGCGGGGCGGAGCGGAAATGGCCAAGATCGGCTCTGCCGCGCTGCCCGCTCTGGATTATCTTTCCAGCGGAATGACGCTTGGCTCGGATCTGGTGGAATCCTCCGCCAGCAATTCCAAGAAATGGTTTCTGTACCAGTTCTTTGATGAAACGCTGAGTGCTCCGGTGGTGGAGTGGCGAATCAATAAAGAGACGCTGCTGGAGTACGGCCCGCTGCTTCGGGGCACGCTCGTTCTGGCCTTTCCCAAGCTGGTACAGGCCGGCTCAGGCGCGCTGCGCATCCTGTTGCGCCCCCAGATACACTACTACAAATGCGACGAGATCTGCTACATTGTTCCGACCAACAAGATGCCGTCCGATGACCAGGTCTACATCGATGTACGTCCGGCATAATGCTCACGCATTATTCACAGTGTTTTAGAAATCCGAACCTATACTGGCCCTATGAATACTTCGTCTCGCTTGCTTACTTCCGCACTGGCCGCAGCTGGGTTGGTGTTCGTTCTCGTTCAGCCGCCTGCGGCTCACGCCTGGGGCAACGGCGGTCATCGGCTGATTAACCGGCTGGCGGCCAGCTCCCTGCCTGCCGATGTGCCCGCGTTTTTGCGCTCGCCCGAGGCCATTGCCGAGATCGAGTACCTGGGGCCGGAGCCGGACCGCTGGCGCTCGCCCGCCGAGCCGGAGTTGAACGCCGCGCAGGCTCCGGAGCACTTCATCGACATGGAGCTGGCCGACGCTCTTGGCCCCTTGCCGCATCGCCGCTTTGACTTCGAGGCCAGCGCCTATGCGGCGGGCAAGGATCCAAAGAAGATCGGCCTGCAACCCTGGCAGACCACAGAGGTATGGGAGCGGCTCAAGGCCGCGATGCGCGAGTACCGCACGCTGGCAGCCGCGCATCAGAATACTCGCCCGGTCGAGCAGGCGATTCTATTTTACGCAGGCTGGCTGGGCCATTACGTCGGCGACGGATCGCAGCCGCTTCACGTCACCATCCAATACAACGGCTGGGTGGGACCGAATCCCCACGGATACACCACGGAGCATCAGATTCACTGGCAATTTGAGGGGCCGTTCGTCGAAGCCAACATACACGACCCAGAAGTGCGCGCCGCGATGACGCCGCTCAAGGCCATCAACGGCGACATCTTCGATGCGTATGTGGCCTACCTGCGCCACTCGCAAAGCTACGTCGAAGAGGTCTATCAATTGGATAAAGCGGGCGGATTTATTGGCGCGGGATCGGCGGAGTCGCGCGCCTTTACCGCCGAGCGGCTGGCTGCTGGAGCAAGTATGCTGCGCGATATGATCTACACCGCGTGGCTGGAGAGCGCGAAGCCGGTGATCGATCCATTTGCTGGGAAGTAATCAGGATTGCGCGGCAACCTGAGCGCCAGCCAACATCGGAACCCGGCGCAGCACAATGGTTAGCACGGCGGTCATCAACACAACAGCCGGAACGGCGATCAGCAGCCATGCCAACAGCGCCTGACCAGCCAGCCATCCCATCTGCGAAATCAGCGCCATCGGCGGCGCGTGCAGCAGAGTTGCGGCCTCAATGTTGTGAGCCGCGCCGAAGCCAAAGAGACGTCCGCCCAGGCGCACAAAGGGCACAATCAGCACGATCTGCATCGGCATGGCGGCCCAGTTGGCCGCCTGAATCACAGGAAAATTTAGCCTCAGCGTGAGCGCTACAACCACACACACAACCGAAGTTACGCCCATGATCGGAATGCAGCCGATGGCGACGCCCAGCGCCAGCGTGAGGGCCAGCCGCTGGGGCGAGATGCCCTGCCGCAACCACTCAGCCGTCCTCCGCTTAACCGCATTGATGGGATTCGACATCATCATGATTAGATTATCGGCTGTTGCGAAAATAATTGATAGCTTCTTAATGAAACTTTGGTGAAAACACCAAGTTAGGCAATACCAATAAATGCTTTCCAAGATGGGAAGTGTATTCTTCGGTTGGATGTTTACCTGTTTTCCACAATTGCCTGCTTCGTCTCCTCATCGATTCTCGGCACAAGCCGTTTCAGCAGACCAGTCAGCCTGCTCCCAACTTTGCGGCCGATCTCCTGCACATCTTCGTGGTTGAGCGTTGCTGCGCCGAGTCCAGCGCCCGGATTCGTAACGCAACTGATGCCAAGCACCTCGATGCCCATGTGACGGGCGACGATGGTTTCCGGCACGGTGGACATTCCCACCAGCGTTGCGCCCAGCGAGCGGAAGGAGCGAATCTCGGCTGGCGTTTCAAAGCTGGGACCGCTGACGGCCAGATAAATTCCTTCAGCCAGCGCGAAGCCCTCTTCGGCAGCAGCCGCCTTTGCATGGGCGCGCAACCGCTTCGAGTAGGCCTCGGTCATGTCGGGAAATCGAAGCCCCGCGCCAGCGCGCACTGCGAAGCGCGGCTCGTTTGGACCGACAAGCGGATTCCAGCCCATGAAGTTGATGTGGTCGCTGATCGCCACAAGCTGGCCCACGTTAAAACTTTCGTCGAGGCCCGCGGCGGCGTTGGTCAGGATCAACGCGCGGATGCCCAGCAGGCCTAGCATACGCATCGGAAATGTGACTTGCTGCG
Source organism: uncultured Occallatibacter sp. (assembly GCA_964408275.1). Taxonomy (GTDB): domain Bacteria; phylum Acidobacteriota; class Terriglobia; order Terriglobales; family Acidobacteriaceae; genus Telmatobacter. Next base: position 7,483 of record CAYOYX010000046.1, on the reverse strand, counting down.
GAGTATAGCCCTCGTAATAATGCACACGACCCTGCAACACGACGACCGGCACTCCGCCCAGCAGCCCCGCGACGATGCGCCCCGCATGGCCCTCGACGGTCGATTGCGGAAAATGCGGAATCTCAGCGCAGGGCACGACGACCGGCTCGACGACCGCATCGGCCGCGGCGCTCAGTCCGGAGCCGAGTACGATTGCGATGCGCGGGCTAAGGCAGCCGAGCCTTGCCCTCAGAAATGCAGCCGCCTCAGAGACCTGGTTGTAGTAGGTCATTTGTTGCGCCTCATCAGTGCTGCGATTGCCCCGGTATCTCCGGCTTGCCCGGCTCGTCGAGAATCTGCACCGAGGTCGCCGGACCCAGCTTTGCCCAGTCGCGCAGCACCCAAACCACTTTTTTGTCGGGCGTCACTTCGACCAGTTGCGGTCCCTTTCCACCCTCGCCGCGCGAGCAGATGATGGTGTTGCCGTTGGCCAGCCGCGTGGCGCTCTGCGTGTTGATGTAGCGATACTCCTCCGGCAGATCGGTTGGCCTCAGCTCCCACACCGTCTCCTTGCGCGGATTGACCTCGCGCGTCAGAATATCCTGCTCGTCGGTGATCAGCGTGTTGCCGTTCTGAAAGCGAATCGCCGCCCAGGGAGTCTTGATCTCGTATCGCCAAATCTCCTTGAAGTGCTTATCGTATTCGACGACCTGATCCATTTCCAGAAACGAGAGCAAATAGCTTCCCTTCGCGGTTACGCGCGCGCGGCGAAACTGCCCGTGGACTCTGCCGGTTGTGCTCGGCTCGGGCAATTCGTGTTGAACCAAAACTTTGCCGGTCTTGATGTTTACCACGAAGAGCTTGGGCGGCAGGCCATTCAACACGAACATCACTTTGTGCAGGCCGATGGGCTGACAGGTGTGAATCTCTGTCCCTTGCGGCGCGTCGTAACGCCAGACCACTTTTTTATCCGGGGTCACTTCAGCGATATATTGCATACGCGTGAAGAGGATGTTGCCGTTGGAGAGCATCCAAACGTCGTCGTACTCCCAGCCTTTGCCGGTCGAATAACTCCAGATGATTTTGCCGTCATTGACGAGGAGAATCTTGTTATAGCCTTCGCCGATATAGAGCATCGGATGCTGCGCGATTCCGTTGCCAGGAAGGCCTGCGGGAATCGGCTTATCCCATTTCAGCGGAGCGACCTCAGTCTCGGCGGGGCTGAGCGCCGGAACATCGGCGGCTGTGAAGCGGCTCAACAGCGGCATCAGTGGCGACGCTTTAGTCTGCGCCAAAGCGATCGAGGACAAAGCAAAGCCGAATGCAAAAACGGCAAGTGAAGCAAATCTACGACTCAAGATGATTCTCCTTTGAACTACAAACTTATTCGTGAATGGATTGTTCAAATTATACGGTGTGCGGAGTGATATAGCCGGGTTAACTAGAACTGTAACAATTTCACCGTCTTCATTTAGGCTGTAGTCTTTACCAGACAGGTTTCCCTTCTATAGAAACCGGCTCAGGAAATAATGATTTCCCTGTTCGTATGTCTACAGAAAAGCTAGAATATCCTGAATTCGTTGGGTCAGAACCAACACCCTCAATTTTGTTACCGTTCACACACACAATCTGCAAATCATCCCAACAGAGTCGGGGACTCTTCCAGGCTAACTGGTTATTGCCATACGCAATCAATCTGGTAAAGTCTGCGAAAACTATTAGTTGATGCTCCTGGATCACACGGACATCACGTACGGGGAGAGCATGGAGCAATTCCCAATTTCCTGGTTTATCTGCCTCCACGATGTAAGCCGCGCCTCTTGAGACCACGCAAACACGGTCTTCAGCGGGCGTGCTAATAACTCGTGAAATGGTTCCAAAACCGAAGTCAAACACGCCTATCCACGATTGACCAGTTGCTTGTCGGACCCGAAGCCAAATGCCATCATGCTCTGGCCTTGTCTTGGTATTTGGAAAGTAATGCACTGGTACGTCAAAATTCCCTGCTCCTGGAAGTTCCGGAATTTCTTCGATTTCATATGAATGAGGGAATTTCAGATCAATATCAACCATGCTTTCTCCTTCTACCCCAAAAACATTCCGGCAATCGACGCCGAGATCAGATTTGCCATTGTGCCGGCGAGCATCGCGCGCACGCCTAACTTCGCCAGTTCATTGCGCCGCTCGGGAATCAGCGCGCCAATGCCGCCAATCTGAATTCCTATCGAGCTGAGGTTCGCAAATCCGCACAGCGCAAAGGTTGCAATGATGAATGAACGCGGCGCCAGCGCGGTTTTTTGCGCGCCCAGCGAGATGTATGCGATCACTTCGTTGAGCGCCATGCGTGTCCCCAGCAAATTGCCAATCGCTCCGCAGTCGTGCCAGGGAACGCCGATCAGCCACGCCACCGGCGCAAAAAGAAAGCCAAGAATTTGCCCGAGTGAGCCGGGGATCCAATGCATATAACTCAGCCCATGCGTCCATGCTAGAAGGCTGTCCAGCAAAGCCACCAGCGCCAGAAAACTAATCAGCATGATGGCAACATTAAAGGCCAGCTTGCCGCCGTCGATGGTGCCGCGCGCAATAGCTCCGATGAGATTCTCGTCCTTATGCAATTCGTCTTTTGGAATGACAACGCGGCCTTCTGTAGCTGGCAGGCCGGTCTCAGGCACCAGCATCTTGGCTATCAGAATCGTTCCCGGCGAGGTCATGATGACGGCGGCCAATAAATGTCGAGGCTCGATACCCTGCGCAATGTACATGGCCATGATGCCGCCGGAGACGTGAGCCATGCCACTGGTCATGATGGTCATCAGTTCACTGCGCGTGGCGCCGGAGAGAAATGGACGAATCGTCAGCGGCGCTTCGGTTTGCCCCATGAAGATCGATGCCGCAACATTCATGCTCTCCGCGCCGCTGATGCGCATCGTCTTCAGCATCACCCAGGCCAGCGCGCGAATCACGATCTGCATCACTCCGATGTGATAGAGCACCGCGAAAAATGCGGAGATGAAGATGATGGTGGGCAGCACCTGAAATGCAAAGACGGAGCCGAAGGAGCCGCCGGGAAGGCCAAGCTGGCCAAAGACAACTTGCGTCCCTGCGTAGGTGCAGGCGAGCATTGATTTGACCACACCGCCAGCCCACTCCAGCGCCCGCTGCCCGTAGCTGAAGCGCAGCACGCAGAAAGCGAATACCAGTTGCAGGCCCAGCCCCCACGCCACCGTGCGCCAGCGAATGCGCTTGCGGTCGGTCGAGCCAAGCCACGCAGCAATAAGCACGGCAAGAATTCCCAGCACTCCGGTGAATCGAACCACGGCGAAGTCTCCTCAGAGAACTACCTTACAGCATTGCGCAGATGTAGCTCCGCATTTTCGCGAGTGAAGATGCGACCAATCAACGGCACGAACTCGGGCGGAGTCGCGGAAATCGTAATCGCATCCCGCAAAAGTTCGCTCGGCTCCAGCAGCATTGAATCATTCGTCGCATAGATCACAGCAATAGGCTGTCCCTTTTCGACGCGCGCGACGCGCCTTGCTCGGAACTCAATTCCAGCGTGTGCATCCACTGGCTCGCCAGCCTTCTCGCGTCCCGCGCCTGAGCGTTGCACAGCCCAGCCAATCTTCGTCGTGTCCATGTCGGTGATGTAGCCGCTCTCCCACGCCTCCAGTACAGCCGTCGCACCAGGTTGATGAAATCCAATTGGATTATCAAAGATGCATATGTCTCCGCCGTGAGCCGCAATCATTTGCAAAAAGACACGCAGCGCCGACCCATCCTCCAACGCCGCTTTGGCTCGAGCATATCCATCTTCCGCCATCTCTGCCTGTCCGCCCAAATGAATCATCCACCCGGCCAGTGTCAGCGACAGCTCACGCAAATCCTCACTCCCGGCCGGTCTATTCCCGCGCAGCAGTTCGACAGACTCCATCAGCTCGATCCAGTTGCCCGCGCAGCGTCCCAGCGGCTGGCTCATATCGGTCATCAGCGCAACAGTGCGCGTTCCCGCTGCTTCGGCCGTAGCCACCATCAGTGCTGCAAGATACTCGGCGTCATTTTGGTTTTTTAGAAATGCTCCCGAGCCGGTCTTCACATCCAGCACCAGCGCGTCCAAGCCAGCCGCGAGTTTCTTGCTGAGAATTGAAGCGCAGATGAGGCCGGAGCTTTCGACCGTGCCAGTGCGGTCGCGCAGCGCATAGAGAGCGCGATCGGCGGGAACCAGCGCCGGCGTCTGGCTGACGATGGAGGCGCCGCAGCGCATAAGTACGCTCTCGAATTCCGCAAGTGAAAGCGAGGTGCGATAGCCGGGAATGGACTCCAGCTTGTCCAGCGTGCCGCCCGTGTGGCCCAGCGCGCGTCCACTGATCATCGGCACCGCAAGCCCGCAGGCCGCAGCGATGGGCGCTACAAGAAAGCTGGTTTTGTCACCGACGCCGCCGGTGGAGTGCTTGTCCACGGCAACTTTTCCCAGTCGCGCAGGAGAGAACTTTTCGCCGGAGTCGCGCATGGCCAGAGTCAGAGCGCGCGTCTCGTCGAGCGTAAGACCGCGCAGATAAGCCGCCATCAGCCATGCGGAGAGCTGCTCTGCCGGAATCGAACCATCTGCCGCGCCTGCGGCGAGAAAACCAATCTCATTGACGTCGAGCGAGCCGCCGTCGCGCTTCTTGCGGATTAGGTCGATCATGCGGAGCGGAGTGGGCATAGTGCACGGAGCCTCAATCGTGCGGATGCTGAGATTATCTCAAGCGGCAGCGGGTTTGAGCGCATAATGAATTCCTGTGCTATTGTAAGTCGCGATTGTTCTCGATTGCATACAATAATTGCTGAAGTGATTCGCGCGGAGCAGAGGAGGAAAGCGTTGCCAGAGGTTGCAAACCAGAATCATGCAAGTGAACCCGCGTCAGACGGTCCGCATGACAAACAAACCGCGCCGATGTGGTTTGCGATCTATACCTCTCCGCGCCACGAGAAGCGCGTCGGTCAATATCTGAGCCAGAGGAAGATTGAACATTATCTTCCCCTCTATCAGGTGCGGCGAAAATGGAGCGATGGCTCACTGGTCACGCTCGATCTGCCGCTCTTTCCGGGCTACATCTTTGTCCGCATCGTGCGCAGCGAACGCGTGCGAGTGCTCGAAGTGCCGGGTGTAGTGACCTTCATTGGCGGCACGGGAGGCAAGCCAGCGTCGTTGCCGGAGGCAGAGATTGATGCGCTGCGAAGCGGCCTTCGCCTGCGCAATGCCGAACCGCACCCTTTGCTGACCATCGGACAGCGCGCGCGAATTGTTTCCGGCCCACTTGCGGGAATGGAAGGCATTGTCGTGTGGAAGAAGAACTGCCTGCGCGTGGTGCTGACGATGGACCTCATCATGCAAAGCGTGGCCGTGGAAGTGGATGGAATGGAGTTGGAGATCGTGGATTCTTCAGCCGCGAACGCTCCTTCCGCGGAGCCGCTGCCGAAGATTCGTCCGGCTGCTCATGCGCGACCGCGAAGCCTTCCTCACGCGGCCAATCGCGGCGCTTGAACGCTGACGCTACTCCCGACGAAACTTATTCGCTTGCTCGAACTCATCGCGCAACGCCGGTGTGCGCAGATTTTCGCGCAGATGCGCGAGGCGATCTTCGAGCGCGTGCAGCGCTGCTGCAACCGCTTCTGTATTGGTAGCAGCGATGTCGCGCCACATGGTGTAGGGACTCGCGCCCAGCCGCGTCATCTCACGCAGCGCGCGTCCGCCCACGTCTTTCAACTCCGGCGCGTCACCGACTTCTTCTTCGAGCAGTGCGCTCAAGGCCGTCGCCACAAACTGCGGCAAATGACTGACCCATGCAACCATCTCATCGTGACGCGCGGGATCGATGTCAATGCACTTCGAACCCATCGCCGCGACCCACTCGCGCCAGCCTTTGACTAACTCAGTGGAATGTGCCGAGCGCTGCCAGGTTAGGTCGTCTGTAAAGAGCCAGACCGCCGAGCGAAAGAGATTTGCATCGCCCAGCGCCGCGCCACCACGCTCCTTACCCGCCATCGGATGACCGGGCAAAAACGCCGCGCGCTCCGGTGTATTGAAGAGGCGGCCCGCGGCTTCGGTGATCTTTCCTTTTGTGCTGCCGACGTCGGTGACCAGATGCTCCGGGCCGAGAACGCCGGAGAGCTTCTCCATGAAGTCGAGCGTCGCGTAGATCGGCACAGCCAGCACGACGACCTGACTTTCGCGAGCGGCTTGTAGTGGGTCGGTGGCAATTGAGTCGATGGCTCCGGCGGCGAGCGCAAGCTGCGCGCCCTCCGCGCCACGATTCCATCCGACGATGGAGCCGCGAAAGCCCGCCGCGCGCAACGCCAGACCGACCGACGTGCCGAGAAGACCTGTGCCGAGAATGGAGATGCGTTCGATCATTGAAATTTCACTTCCATCAGATTACGGTCCCACGAACTGAATGAGATTCTTCAACAGCGGTTCAATGCCATTACCGGAAAAATCAATTTCAATCTTCGAGGAAGGTTCCGTTCCGCCAAATGAGATATGCCCATCGTCAAAACCAACGCTCATCTCGCGCAACAATTGTATCCAAGCGGTTTGGCGAGGCCCTTTCGTGAAAACTCCTGTACCGAATACGTTATTCCCGTCTTCTTTCACAATAGATACCGGGTATTCTCCCATATATAGGTCAACGAAGTTCGTGGCTCGATACACCTGCTTCCCGTGCTTGATGCTGACTGTAATAGCACGTATCACATCGGTAGCATCTGACTCACTTGGCCCTTCGAACAGTTCCAACTCATCTTTTGGGATGAGTTGCTGTAGTCCCTCGATATATATCTCGATAATCGGATGGAAGACACCTCGTCCTTTCTTAGCCCCACAGACAAAAACAAACGCATTGTGCTGTTCGCCCCTGTACGTAGCTTTCGCGGGAATGCCGATAGCCTTCAACAACGGCAAGGGGTGATGGTCTATTGCCGTTTCCATGGGAATCACTCGCCACGCATTCTGTGCGCTCAAAAGGGAGGAAGCGGAAAGAAAAAGAACTGTCAGCAAAAAACTGAATAAACAGAATCGTTTCATCTGAACCTCCCTTTTGAACTCCTAATACGCTTTTCTTACAAGTTCCGTCCCACCGCCGTCGCAATCACCCGCAGCTCACTCATCAGCTTCTCAAATTGATCGAAGTAGAGCGTCTGCGCGGCGTCTGAAGCGGCCTTGTCAGCGTTGGGATGAATCTCCACCAGAATTGCATCCGCGCCTGCGGCTACCGAAGCCCTGGCCAGCGGAGCGACCATATCGCGCCTGCCTGTGCCGTGCGAGGGATCGGCGACAATCGGCAGATGCGAGAGTTTGTGAATCACGGGAATCGCGGCGATGTCCATGGTGTTGCGCGTTGAAGTTTCATACGTCCGAATGCCGCGCTCGCACAGGATCACGTCGTAGTTGCCGCCCGCCATGATGTACTCGCTCGACAGCAGCAGCTCTTCGATCGTCGCCGCGATGCCGCGCTTGAGCAGCACC
>CAYOYX010000045.1:0-25485 GCA_964408275.1 uncultured Occallatibacter sp. | reverse complement strand
GGTCGATGCTCATGAACTTATTGTGCGCGTTGGAGGGAAAATTATCGGCAAAAAAATCACACGATTGCGCTGTTATTATCTCAGATCATTCCGATGGGCTTGGCGCTGAATGCCGTGAGCATATCGTCCAGAGAGGAATACTGCGATACCGGCAGCAGATCGAATGAGATCGGACAGGTAACCATGATGCTCTTGCCATTCACATTCATCACTTGTCCGTGATTGGCGAGTAACAGGCGATCAATCTCAACGCGCAAGGCTCCGGGAGAGACCAGTCTCCGGACCACAGCCATCAGCACATCCCTCTCCCAGTGGAAGAGCCGGTCTTCGGAGCGCAAGGACTGTACCAGGAATTGCGCGGCGGAGCTGAGGAATTCGCCTGCCGCCTCTTCGCCATAACGCTGCTCCATGGTGTGCAGCATCGTAATCTTGAAGATCACGAGATAGCATTGGCTGTCGGAGCCGAAGAGCGGGGCAAGCAGGCTCCTCGCCTGGGTAGGACCGGGCAGTCCGGTTGGACCTTCATGGTTGTCCCATTGGCAGACATCCACGGTATCTGGAGCCGATGTTGAGCGGTCGATAGCGATCCGCGCCCGCTTGACAAGTTTCTTTTCCGTGATGACCGCACTGTACCGCTCCAGGCCCAGTTCGATTGCCTGAATCAGAGCCTCTTTTTCGCAAGGCTTGGCGAGATAGCGAAAGATGTTGCCCTCATTGACCGCGTTGATAGCAGCGTTGAGGTCTGTATATCCTGTCAGCAGCATCTTCACAGTCTCCGGAGCCTTCTGCCGAACCTGTGCGAGAAACTCAGCGCCGTTCATGCCCGGCATACGCATATCCGAGATTACAACGGAGTAGGGGCCGCTGCTTTTGATCTTCTCCAAACCCAGTTCGCCGCCCACGGCCGTGTCCACCTTGAACTCACGATGCAGCATTCGCTTGTAACCATCCAGCACGGCTGGCTCGTCGTCGACGAAAAGGATTTTGTCATCCAAAATGCCTGCTCCTTGCAACAGAATCTTCGCTGGCGTCCGCACACGTCACAGTTTTTCTATCGGCAGAATTTTTCCATACGATTAGTTGTTTGGAAAATTCTTATCAAGAAGGTCTGACGACGGTCACTAGCGGATTTCTCAAGTTCGCCCGGCGGCGCGCCGATTATCTATAAGGAAGTAAACCTATGCAACGCAGCGTTCCCGCGTCTCGAATTGCACTTTCCGGGCCTGTCAAGTACAGCATCCTCGCCGCCACGCATGGAGTGGTGGTAGCGCTGGCGATTACGCAGTGGACTTCATATGTGGCGCGGATTGCAGTGTTTGCCGGCTTAATTGCGGTTTTGTCGTTCGGCATTCGCTCTCTGATCAGCTTTGTTGCTCAAATGCGCCAGAATGCAACCATGCGGCAGGTTCAGCTTGAACTGGAAAACGAGCGCAAAGTACTTCGCGCCTTCATGGATAATATCCCCGATTTCATGTATGTAAAAGACCTCGAGAGCAGGTTTGTGATTGCCAACAAAACTGTAGCTCGATGGGCTGGAGTGGAGAAACCGGAGGACCTGCTCGGTAAAACCGACTTTGACCTTTGCCCCCGCGAATTGGCCATGAACTTTTATGAGGACGAGCAGCGCGTGATCCGTACTCGTCAACCGATAATCAACCGTGAAGAGATCACAGGCGTGGATGCGATAGATGGGGTTCATTACACCCTGACTACGAAGATACCGCTTTTCGACGACGAGGGCAGTGTGACTGGAATCGCCGGCATGGGCCGCGACATCACCGAGCGCAAGAAGATGGAAGATGAACTTCGGCAAACGGAACAAAAGTATCGCGGCATCTTCGACAAGGCCGTCGTCGGCATCTTTCAAAGCACACCGGAAGGCCGTGTATTAGGCGTGAATCCTTCGATGGCATTTACCTACGGCTACATCTCTCCGGAAGAGATGATCGAGGACTGCAAAGACATCGCTCATCAATTCTACGCGGACTCCAAGCGGCGCGATGAATTCAAGTTCCTCATGGAAAAATGCGGAGGAGTGCAGAACTTTGAATGTGAAAACCTGCGCAGAGATGGCAGCAAGTTCTGGATCTCCATGAGCGCGGTTGCCATTCGCCAAAAAGGCGCGGTGGTCCGCTATGAAGGAATGGTTCAGGACATCACCGAGCGCAAGATGCTGCGGGAGCAGCTTCTACAGGCGCAGAAGCTGGAATCGATAGGCCAGCTTGCCGCGGGAATCGCGCACGAGATCAATACGCCGACGCAGTATATCGGAGACAACGTGCGCTTTTTGAAGGACGCATTCGCGGATATCAATAGCCTGCTTGTGAAATATGAAGGAATGCTGCTGGCGGCGAAAAATCATTCCTTGTTGGACGATGCGATTCAGGATGCGGCGGTGGCGGCGGATCGCGTGGACACCGGCTACCTGCTGGATGAAATTCCCAAAGCCATCGAGCAGTCACTGGAAGGCATCGGCCGCGTGGCTGCGATCGTGGGCGCAATGAAGGAGTTCTCGCATCCGGACACAAAAGAGAAAGTCCCTCTGGATTTGAATCACGCCATCAACAGCACGGTTACAGTGGCGAGAAATGAGTGGAAATACGTATCGAATGTGGAGACCGATTACGACCCGTCGCTGCCTTTATTCAATTGCCTGCCGGGTGAATTCAACCAGGTGATACTCAATCTGATCGTCAATGCCGCGCACGCCATCTCCGACGTTGTGAAAAACGGAGGGCCGGAAAAGGGAACGATCAAGGTGCAGACAAAGAATTATTCGGACAGAATCGAAATCCGAATACAGGATTCCGGCACGGGCATCCCGGAAAAAGTTCGAGCGCGAATCTTTGATCCGTTTTTTACCACCAAGGAGATTGGCAAGGGGACCGGACAGGGTCTGGCCATCGCGCGCTCGGTAATCGTTGACAAGCATGGCGGAGAGATCCACTTTGAAACCGAGACCGGCAAGGGCACCACCTTTGTCATTTGTCTCCCTGTCGATGGCAAAGCGCTGACTCAGAAGGCGGTGGCCGCATGAAATGGATCGCGTCTACTGCCAATCAAGAGTTACAGGTTTTTATCGACGCCGTGCCGTCCATTCTTATTGGTCTTGACAGCGACACGCGCATTGTGCGTTGGAATATGAAAGCCACTTCCGTCTTCGGATTGTCCGGGGATGAAGTGATCGGGAAGGAATTGGCTGATTGCGGCATACAATGGTTTCATCCTAACCTGCTTGAGGAGAGCCGAGGATGGTGTTCAGACAAAAGCTCTGAACGGAGCGATCTTCAATTTGAGGTCAACGGAAAGACGCGTCTTCTTGGACTGACGATCACAAAGGTTCACACCGCCGATTTGGCTTTTACCACGCTGCTGATCGGCTCAGACGTTACCGACCGAAGAGCACAGGAGGGACAGGTTCGTCAGGCGCAAAAGCTGGAATCGGTAGGGCAACTTGCAGCCGGGATCGCCCATGAGATCAATACGCCGACGCAGTACATCGGCGACAATGTGCGCTTTCTGAAGGATGCTTTTGAAGACTTGTGCAGCCTTCTGGCAAGTCACCAAAAGCTATTGCAGGCGGCCAAAGATCGAACGCTGTCGAGTGAAATGATTCAGGAGGCGACGGCATTGGCGGATCGCGTGGACAGCGGTTACCTGCTGGAGGAGATTCCCAAAGCGATCGAACAGTCACTGGAAGGCGTCAGCCGAGTGGCCGCTCTGGTGGGCGCGATGAAGGAGTTCTCTCATCCCGACACGAAAGAGAAGGTTCCGGTGGATTTGAACCACGCCATCAACAGCACGATTATCGTCTCCCGCAACGAGTGGAAGTATGTGGCCGATTTGGTTACGGATTTTGACGCGACGCTGACGCCTGTCGCTTGTCTGGCCGGGGAATTCAACCAGGTGATTTTGAATCTGATCGTCAATGCCTCTCATGCAATTGCCGATGTGATCAAAAATGGCGGGTCGGAAAGGGGAACGATCAAGGTGCAAACCCGGAATTATCCGGAGTGGGCCGAGATTCGCATTCAGGATTCCGGCACAGGCATTCCCAAAGAATATCGATCGCGAATCTTTGATCCCTTCTTTACTACCAAGGAGATCGGCAAAGGCACCGGACAGGGTCTGGCTATCACGCGTTCGGTGATCGTTGACAAGCACGGAGGCAGCATTCACTTTGAAACCGAGGAGGGCAAGGGAACAACCTTTATCGTTCGCCTTCCCAAAGATGGCAAGAGTATTGCCGAAATGGCGGTGGCCGCATGAAACGCATACTGTTCGTGGATGATGAAAGCAAGATTCTCGATGGCATTCGACGAATGCTCTATTCGCAGCGAGGACGCTGGGATATACAATTTGCGATCGGCGGCGAAGCCGCATTGCAGGCTTGCGAGAAATGCAGCTTTGATGTGGTTGTCTCCGATATGCGGATGCCGGGCATGGATGGCGCCACGCTGCTGGGCCACATACGCGACCGCTATCCGAGCACCGCGCGGCTGATCCTCTCCGGCTATTCAGAGAGCGCGCTGGCAAGGCGCGCAGTTCCCGTGGCGCATCGCTTCTTGTCCAAACCATGCAGTGCGGCCGCATTGCAATCCACGATCGAACGCGTGTGTTCACTACAGGAGGCGGTAAGTACGCCGGAGATTCGCAGACTTGTTGGAAGCGTCGGCGAACTGCCCTCCCTTTCCACTACCTATGAAAAGCTCACGGAGGCGGTAAGCAATCCGGACAGCTCTATTACGCAAGTGGCGGAGATCATCGAGGAAGACATCGCCATGTCGGCGAAGATTTTGCAGCTTGTCAACAGCGCGTTTTTTGGGCTGGCACAGAAGATTACGAACATATCGACCTCCGTTTCGTACCTGGGAATGGAGACGATCAAGAATCTTGCGTTGGCTTCCGAGGCCTTCCGGATACTTGTGCCAGACAATCGCATTCCGCATGGCGTCTGCGAAGCGATGCAGAACCATGCGCATCGCTCGTCCGCCATCGCCGCCGCGCTGCCGATGGATATGCAGATTCGCGAAGTTGCCATAGTGGCTACGCTTCTTCACGATATCGGAAGCCTCTTTCTTGCAAGCTCCATGCCCGATAAATTTTCCGCAGCACATACGCTCGCATCCGAGAAAAAATGCCCGGTCTTTCAGGCGGAGGAGGAACTGCTGGGCACTTCTCATGCGGAGATTGGCGCATATCTGCTGGGCTTGTGGGGCTTGCCTAACCTCGCCGTCGAGGCCATTGCCCACCACCACCATCCAACGCGAATTCCGCACATCGATTTCGATTGCACAGCGGTAGTGTATGTCGCCGATATGCTGGTCTGGGAACTGCAGGCTCATCCGCAGGGTTCGGCGGGGCTTCCCATCGAAGAGTCAAATCGCGATTGCCTGCAAGCGCTGGGAGTATTGCCGCGGCTGGATGAATTTCGCGAATTGGCATTGCGGAGTCTCGACTGAACATACTTCGCCGCTGGCGGATTTTCACATTTCGATGATGAAACTGTGGAGTAACAGACGCTCTGGAGCGTATACTCAACTTGATCGGGCTGCATCCTGACGCATCGGAGCGGCACTGGAGAGCACATGAGCGTAACCAACTTCCCCGGCGGATCCTCTTCCGCTTCGACTGGCTTCCCTACCACAAAAGTCACCATGCCCGCGCTGACCGAGATGAAGCGGCAGGGCCAGCCCATCTGCGCGCTGACCGCCTACGACTACTCAACTGCGAGACTGGCCGATGAGGCTGGCGTTGATTTGATTCTGGTGGGCGACTCGCTGGCAATGGTGGTGCTGGGCCACGAAAACACTCTCGCTGTAACAGTAGATGAGATGCTGCACCACACACGAGCAGTGCGCCGTGGTGTGCGCAGAGCGCTGCTAGTGGCAGATATGCCCTTTGGCAGCTATCACGGCTCGGTGGCTGAAGGCGTCGCCAATGCAATTCGATTTGTGAAGGAAGCCGGCGCCGAGGCGGTCAAGATCGAGGGGCCGCGCACAGAGCTAGTGCGCGCGCTCGTCGATGCGGAGATTCCCGTCGTCGGCCATCTGGGATTGACGCCGCAGAGCATCCATCGCATGGGCGGCTATCGCGTACAGGCGCGCACTGCCGACGCCGTGCTCGAACTCCGTGCTGATGCTCGTGCGCTGGCCGAGGCCGGTGCAGGCGCGCTGGTGCTGGAAGGCGTTCCGCGCGAGGTGGCTGCGTCGATCACCGCCGAGCTATCCATTCCAACGATCGGCATCGGCGCGGGGCCGGAGTGCGATGGGCAGATTCTGGTCTTCCATGATTTAGTTGGACTGACGCTGACGCCCACGGCGAAATTTGTGCGCCGCTATGCCGAGGCCGGTTCGCTGATTCGCTCGGCGATCGAAAGCTATCGCAACGATGTGGAACGGCACGAGTTTCCCAGCGATGAAGAGAGCTACCATCTTCCCGATGCCGCGCGCCGCTCACTGGAAGCGACCGAGACGGCGGGAAAGCTGAGAAAGGCCTGATGGAGATTCTGCGCAGCGTAGCCGAGATCCGCCAGTGGTCGCGGAACGCTAGAAGCAAGGGGTGCGTGGTTGGCCTTGTGCCGACGATGGGTGCGCTGCATGCGGGCCACGCTTCGCTGATTCGCGCCGCCAGCGAATCGTGCGGAGCGGTTGTTGTCAGCATCTTCGTCAATCCCACACAGTTTGGTCCCAACGAAGATTTCGCTCGCTATCCGCGCACCTTCGAGGCCGATAGCGCTCTGGCCGAGGCCGAAGGCGCAACCGCTTTTTTCGCTCCCTCAGTCGAAGAGCTTTATCCCGACGGCGCAAAAACATTTATAGAGGTTGCTGGGCTAAGCCAGCGTCTCGACGGCAACTCGCGTCCCGGCCACTTTCGCGGCGTGGCAACGGTGGTGGCCAAGCTGCTGATTGCGGCAGAGGCTGACCGAGCCTTCTTCGGACAGAAAGATGCAGCGCAGGTCGCCGTGCTGCGCCGCATGGTGGCGGATATGCGTCTGCCCGTTGAAATTGTCGTCTGCCCCATCGTCCGCGAGCTGGACGGACTGGCGCTCAGCTCGCGCAATATCTTTCTCAGTCCGGCTCAACGCACACAGGCGCTTGTCCTCAGCCGCGCAATTCGGCAGGTGGAAGTGCTGGTTGCCGCGGGCGAACGCAGCTCCCGCACGTTGATTGATGCCGCGCGGAAGATTATCGCCGCTGAAACTGGTGTGCGCGAAGACTACATTGAATTGGTGAATTGGGCGACGCTGGAGCCGGTCGAAGCCGCCGCGCCGGGAAGCCTCTTCGCTCTCGCGGCATATGTTGGCGCAACACGGCTGATCGACAACACGGTGATTGATTGAGCGGATACTTACGTTTGCCTGGTAGACGGTCAAACTGAGGGGCGATCTTTCTTCCGGACAGCGGCGGAATACGATAGGCTCATAGAAGTATGGAAATTACCTGCAACCGTTGCCATCAAGCAGTCCAATCCGAGAACTGCTACTGCCCCGCCTGCGGCCTGCCGCAACTTGTCTACGAGACGGACGGCCAACCGGGGCAAGCAACACCGGAGCGCTGGAACCAGGCCGTGCGCGATGCCGGCAGCATCGATTGGAAGCCGGCTTTGCGTGCGTCTCTCAAGCTGGCGCTACCGGCGGGAGTGCTTTGCTCCTTGCTCTTCTCAATTGGCTTCATATATGGATTGTTTTGGATGGCGGCGGCGGCAACATGGGCTGTTGCTCTTTATATGCGCCGTCAACAGGCGGCATGGATCACGATTGGCGCTGGTGCGCGTGTCGGTATGGTCACCGGCCTGGTGGGCGGGTGGCTGGCATTCGGCGTCTGCGGAGGACTGATTTTCGTTCAACGCTTTGTTCTCCATCAATCCAGCCAGATTGATGAGCAGTGGAAATCCTATGTCGAAGCTTCGAACCAAACAAGCCTGCAGATGATTCAACAGTGGAGTTCAGGGATGGCAGCGGCTGACGCAGCTAAATTACAGGCGAATCAGGCCGGAATCCATGCTTTGATGCTTTCGCCGGAGGGACACGCCGGTTTTGTGACCTTCTCACTTTTCATGTATGTGGCTTTCCTAATTTTTTTTGCTGTCGCGGGGGGCGCACTGGGAGCGCGTATGATGGGCCGCACAAGACAGCCTGACGTGTAGTCTCGCGTATTTGCCGGACGGCGATTCCGTCCCGCTTTTCCATAATTTGCTCACAAGCGAACTTGCTCCCAACCACAAATTCCATCTATTCTTCCAGAGACAGTCAGGGAACGACCATGAGCGAACCGAAAAGTAAATCCGCACTGCGCACCAAGGGACGGCTGATGTCCGCCTCGGAGATTGAACGCACCCTGGTGCGTCTAGCCCACGAGATTGTCGAAAAGAGCAACGGCAGCGAAGACCTGGCCTTGGTCGGCATCAAGCGCCGCGGCGTTCCGCTGGCTGAGCGGCTTGGCAAGCTGATCTCCGCCATCGAAAAGCGACCCGTCCAGACCGGCGTGCTCGACATTCAGTTCTACCGCGACGATCTCTCCACCACCGGCGTTCGCCCGGTCGTCACTCCTGGCGCCATCGGCATCGACATCAACGGCCGCGACGTGGTTCTCTGCGACGACGTGCTCTATACAGGCAGGACCACCCGCGCCGCGCTCGACGCCCTCTTCGATCATGGCCGCCCGCGCCGTGTGCAACTGGCCGTGCTCATCGACCGCGGCCACCGCGAACTGCCAGTCGAGGCCACCTATATTGGCCGCCGTATCCCCACCAGCAGCCGCGAGATCATCGAGGTCAAGTTCCAGGAGATCGACAACGACGAGCAGGTTCTGCTGGTCGAGCGAGTGGATTGAAAACGCAGTTTTCAGTTTTCAGTTGTCAGTTCTCAGCCAAAAGCTGAAGATCGGCAATTGTGAACTGAAAACTGAGAACTGTGAACTGAAGATATGACTCCGACAGCAACCAAAGCCCGCCGCCCGCTTGCCACTCCGCCCGTCAACGCCTCCCCATTTCCCTACAATCCCGGCTCCCTGCTTTCGGTGATGGACCTGAGCCTCGATGCTCTGAGCCATCTCTTTGCCCGCGCCACAGTACTCGAAAATCAAGACCCTCTCGTTCGCGCACGCATCCTGGCCAAGCGCCGCATCGCGCTGCTCTTCTACGAGTCCTCGACGCGCACCCGCACCAGCTTTGAGTTGGCCGCCAAGAGCCTCGGCGCCGACACAACGCTGGTTTCCAGCCTCTCGTCAAGCATTGAAAAGGGCGAGTCGCTCAAAGACACAGGTCTGACGATACGCGCGCTCGGAGCCGAGGCTATCATTCTGCGCCACCCTAACTCCGGCGCTGCATGGCTGCTTGAGGCCCAGACTCGCTTGCCCGTCCTCAACGGCGGCGACGGCATGCACGAGCACCCGACTCAGGCTCTGCTCGATTTGCGCACCATCCTCGCGCACCTGCGCAATGGCATCGAAGCCGTCACTCCCGAAACCCTCGCAGGCGTCACCGTCACCATCACCGGCGACATCCTGCACAGCCGCGTCGCCCGTTCGAATATGCTGCTGCTGCCGCGTCTCGGCGCGCGCGTCATCCTCTGCGGCCCGCCTGCCCTGCTGCCTGACTTGGCCGCGCAAGCCGGACCCGGCATCGAGATCGAGCGCGACTTCGAGGCCGCGCTTCGCCAATCGCAGGTGGCGATGATGCTGCGCATTCAGGCCGAGCGGCTGGCCGGACTCCAACTTGACCTCGACGAGTACAAGGCCGCCTATCAGCTCACCGGCCAGCGCCTCGCTGCACACGCGCCCACGGCTCTGGTCCTCCACCCTGGCCCCATCATTCGCGGCCTGGAGATCACCGCCGGCGTCGCCGACGGCCCTCAATCGGCAATCCTCGAACAGGTCCGTAACGGCGTCGCCATCCGTATGGCGGTGGTCGAGCGCGCGATGACGGCGAAAGAAGGAACTATTGCCGAAGCATGAGCTTTGAAAGGGCACGACTTTAGTCGTGCCAAAAATGTAGCCTAATGAAGCGGGGCTTTAGCCCCTGAGGGAAGAAATGAAGCTGCTAGACAAAATTAATAGTCGTAACGCAATTCTTGCGGGACTTATAATCGCCGAAACCTTTTTCATTTACCATTATTTTCATCATCACAACCTTGAGTTGTTTTCATTTATGACAACAGCAATTGTTCTCCTTTTTGTCACTTTTTATTGGTTCGGATGGTTGGTCCGTCGTCGTGTGACTAATTTTGAAGTATGTGTAGTAATTGGTATCGGTGCTTGGGCGCTGGACAGTTGGCACAAGGGAGACCGCGCTCTGAGCATTATTGTTGCTAGTGCTGGCATATTTTTTGTAATGATATTGTTGAGAAGGTTACTTAGCCCAATTGACATAGATCAGCAAGAAGTAA
Organism: uncultured Occallatibacter sp.; assembly: GCA_964408275.1. Lineage (GTDB taxonomy): Bacteria > Acidobacteriota > Terriglobia > Terriglobales > Acidobacteriaceae > Telmatobacter. The sequence goes on along the minus strand of CAYOYX010000045.1, from coordinate 15,098 downwards.
ATCTTAGTGCATACCGGGCCGAAGCAAATAGTTTGAGTCCGATTAAGAGACATACATTGTCGATAATTGCTTATACAAGCTTAGGAGTAGTTGTGTGGGCGTTAAACGGATTTATCTTCCCTCGGTATGCAAATTTCCTTTTTTTACTCGCAATCTGGGAAGTATTTGTGCTCATCTATCTCATTATTAGAGGCAAAAGAAAAGTAGTTGTCGGAAATAGGTCTATTGAAAGCACAACCAACCCAGGAGGCCGCGCATGACGGCACTTATCATTCGCAACGGCCATCTGATCGATCCCGCTGCCGGCGTCGATGCGCCCAAGGACATTCTCCTCAAGGATGGCCGCGTCGCCGAGATCGCCGCACCCGGCAAGCTCAAGCCGGTTGACGACGCGGAGATTCTCGACGCGACGGGCCTCACCGTTGCTCCGGGGCTGATCGACATGCACGTCCATCTGCGCGAGCCGGGTCAGGGCTACAAGGAGACCATCGCATCCGGCACGGCTGCCGCCGCCGCGGGCGGATTCACCGCAGTGGCCGCGATGCCCAACACTACGCCGGTAAACGACTCGCCGGAGACGACGCGCTGGATGCAGGCTGCTGAACGCGGCGCATCCGTTCGCGTCTTCCCCATCGCCGCTGCCACACGCGGCTCCAAAGGCGAGGCGATCAACGACTACGCCGCGCTCAAGGCCGCCGGAGCCATCGCCGTCTCGGACGACGGCCTGCCGATCCTCAAAGACGGCATCATGCGTGAGGCTCTGGCAGCGGCAGCGCGCGTAGGCCTCACCGTCATCCAACACGCCGAGGACACGCGCATCACGCACATCGGCGACAAGGTGGCCAGCATGAACGCCGGCCCGACGGCCTTTAAGCTCGGTCTGCGCGGCTGGCCCAACGAGGCCGAGTCCACCATCGTCGAGCGCGACATTCGCATGGTAACCGAGTTGCGCGAGGCGCGCCCTCACCTGCACGTCGCGCACATCTCGACCGCTGCCGCCGTGGCCGCCGTTCGTCAGGCTCGACGCAGCGGATTGCGCGTCACCTGCGAAGTTGCGCCGCATCATTTTTTGTTGACGGACGAGCACGTCGGCCTCTACAACACCAACGCCAAGATGTGTCCGCCGCTGCGCTCCGCTGTTGACCGCGACGCGCTCGTCGAGGCGCTGCTGGACGGCGTAATCGACGCCATCGCCACCGACCACGCGCCTCATGCCGTCCACGAAAAAGAGATTGAGTTCGACCGCGCACCGAACGGCATCATCGGTCTGGAGACGGCGCTCGGGCTCTCGCTGCGCTGGCTGCATCAGGAGTGGAAGATGCCGCTGGGCCGCGTATTGAACCTGCTGAGCGCACAGCCCGCCGGACTTTTGAATTTGAAGGGCCGCGGCACGCTCGCCGTTGGCAGCTATGCTGACGTCGTCGTCTTCGACCCCAAAGCCGAATGGACATACAACGCGCACCAAGGCCAGTCGAAGTCGCATAACTCTCCCTTCGACGGCTGGACGATGCAAGGCAAAGTTCGATGGACGATATCCGAAGGGCGCATCGCTTACAGCGGGGAAAGCGCGTAATTTGACTGCAAGAAGATTGAACTTCCAGTCGAAGCGCACTTTCGATTTTGAGTTCGGAGACCGCGAACAGACACAACAAAACCCCGCCCATTGCGGACGGGGTTTCGCGTCAATCGCTTAAATGCTCCAGCGTTGTTATCTATTACAGACGAAGCCGGAGTTTGCGCCACGGGCTTTACGCCTTGGCGATTTTGCCGTCCTTGATGCAGCCGGTGCAGACTCTAATACGCTTGGCGTGGCCGTTAATCAGCGCCTTGACTGCCTGCAAGTTGACGCTCCAACGACGCCGTGTGACGTTGTGGGCGTGAGAGATGTTGTTTCCGTACTGCGGACCCTTCCCGCAGATGTCGCATACCTGTGCCATGACGTTGCTCCAAGATTGATCTTTCGCGCCTCCGGGAGAAATCGCCGGGGCTGCCAAAGGAGCGCACACAGACGCACAACCCCATCGGCTAGACGAATCTTCATTATACCTGGAATGACTCGATCAGCCAAACCGGAGTTTCCGCGCTTTGGAATGCCGTCTACCATCTTGTCAGTCGGAATTGCAGTTACAACTGGGCAGCGGAGGTTCCGGAACCGCCATGTCTCTGGTTCAGGGTTGAAGCCGAGGCCTCCCACAACTGCCGAAAGACGTCGCCCTGAGCAATATTGCGCCGGAAGCGTTCCACCTGTGCGGACTTTTCCTCTCGATCCAGTGCGCGCATGGCAGCCTGAATCACATCCCCGGCATCCTCATAACGCCCACTCTCGACTCTGGAGAGAACGAAATCATGGGATTCGGGGGACAGTTTGATCGTGCGATGTTGCATTCTCTTCTCCTGGTGTTTATTACACCGCATTCCACCAGGCATCTTTATGACCACTGCGTTAATTCTCCGGTTAGAAAGCTTTCACCATTCCATTGCTCACTGGAGCAGCCTCACCAGCACAACACCCTGACGTGGCAGCATCAAATCAACAGCGGCCTTGCCGCTTTCGATTCGAATGGGATGATCCTTGACCGTCTCATCCAGCGCGCCCGCATCCTGCAGTTGCCGGGTCTGCTCGGCGCTGGGATGCGCGGGGCTGCCCATCTGCTGCCATGCTCGATAGGCGTTGCTGTGCGTTGCGTCCATGCGGAATTCTGCGGCATTGATCCTCTTGCCACTCAGTCCATCCACGCTCAGATGAATCGCCGCATCCGGCGCGGCTACATCAGCGTCGTGATAATTCCAGACGAGCACATCGATCTCATTGCCGTTGCCCGTGGCCACGGCACTCACGTCCGGTGTGACTGCAACGCTCTTCGCCACCACCTCCGTCAGCGGCATTGCGCCACTGCTCTCCGTCTCGACCCAAACGGCTTTGGCCAGATCGCCACCCGTCCCTCCGCCCAGCATCCCCATCATGCGGAAGACATTCAGCACCGGCTTGTCGATGCCGCTGGTGGCCAGTTCACGAAATCCCGCGAAGGCCGGCTGATCCTCGAACTCGAAGGCCCATGTGACCGCGCCTTCGACGGTGACGCCGTAGCGGCGCGCCAGCTCATAGGTGCGCATCGTAGCCTCGGCCACACTGACGCCATAGAGCGGGCCGTTGCGATAACCGTTCTTGCTTCCCTGGCAGGCTGCGCATCCCTCCGGATCGCTTTCGCCGAGAATGATCGGCGTATGCTTCCACTCCGGGTAACTGGCTACGACCTTCATCCCCTGCTCGGCCGCGCGCAATTGATGGCCAACATTCATTTCCACATGACCATCCACAAACTTCGGAGAACCCTTGGGGTGATAGCTGATGAAATCCAGCGGCGCGCCTTTCGCGCCCGTTGCCGCATTCACACCGTGGGCGCAGTGTTCCAAAAACTGCCGCAGAAAAACCTCCGAGCGGTCGCTGATGCCGGTGGCCTCTGGTCCGCCGATCCGCGCCTGGGGCAGAACCTGACGGATGGCGGCTGCGGTCAGATCGTAGAGCCGGTCATACTCAACGGGCGTTCCATGCCAATAGCTGATATCCGGCTCATTCCACACCTCCCAGAGCCAGGTCGCACTCTGGCTTCCGTAGCGGTCGCGGAGATGAGTGGCATAGGCAGTCACCAGCTTCGACCACTTCGCTTCGTCCTTCGGCGGATAGGTCCAGCCGCCGAAGATGCCGCCGATCTCGCCGTTGGGAAAGCTGTGGCGATACGGCTCGGGATGCGTGGAGAGCGCTTCGGGCATGAAGCCGATCTCGACCAATGGCCGCACGTGCGCGCGGGTCAACGCGTCGAAGATGCGGTCGGTAATGGTGAAGTCATAAACCGGAGTTCCATCCGGTAGCTCAGTGTATATATTCGTCGATCCCCACTTCAGCGAGCCTTCGCCGTTGCCGGTGGTGAGCAGGTTGTGAGGGCGAAAGTAAACGGGGACAGGACTGAGAGCCGACAACTCCCCGAGCAGCTTTTGGCCGTTGGGCGCATAGATGTAATTCGGCTCATCAGCGCCAAAGTAATTCCAGATGGGCGTGTATGGCCCAGCAGGCTTGTCGGCATGAACCTGAATTGCGACCTGAGTGGGTTGCTCAGGTTGCTGGGCAAAAAGCGGCGCTTGAAGAAAAACACAAGCGGTCAAAAGAAAGCTGCGTGTCATGGCGGACGATTGCTTCATGAGCTTACGATAATCGATCCTGCTCTCTTCGCGCACGTCTTTTTAAGCCATCTTCCCACGGATGGCCTTCCGGTGCGACAATCGTTGCGTCGGGTTTCATCCCGGCCACGACTCTTCCTCTCGGAGAAAACCACTATGAAGCGTCTATTCGTCTATGCCAGCTTGCTCGTCGTCGCCGCTGCTCTTTCCGCCCAGCCCGCTCCGCCGCCGGCTGCGCCGAAGCCCCCGCCGAAGAGCCCGCCCTCTGTTGCATCGCTGACCATCGGCGGCAAGGCCATCACCATTAACTACAGTTCACCGAGCGTCAATGGCCGCGCCGGCCACATCTTCACCAAGGATGGCCTCATCAGCCATAACCCGCACTATCCCGTCTGGCGCGCCGGAGCCAATGCTGCCACCAGCCTGCACACCGAGGCGGACCTCGTCATCGGCGGATTGACAGTTCCCAGCGGCGATTACACTCTCTTTGTTGACATCTCCGACCCGGACAACTGGGTGCTGATTATCAGCAAGCTGACTGGCGAGTGGGGTCTCGGATACGACCCGGCGAAGGATTTGGGCCGGGTCAAGATGACGATGAGCAAGCCAGCGTCTCTGGTCGAGAATCTTGCCTATTCGTTGACGGTCCCGAGCGAGAACACAGTCAATCTCACGCTCTCCTGGGAGAATTACAGCGCATCCGTCACGATGATGGTGCATTAGGGTCTGTCATCTAATTCCGCGGGGGCAGCGACGGGAGCCAATTTCCCTCAGTTCGAGGCGCGAGGAGCGAACTGTAACCGGTTACTGGAGCGACGAGCAACGAAGAAATGGGGGAAATTGGCCCCGTCCCTTCGGGTTGCGGCGAAAAATCGGGGTCCCCGGCGACTGGTCTTCGTCGCTGGAGTGGAAACGCGCCCATACTTTGTTGTCGTCCTTGAGCTTGGAATAACCAAACCCTGCGGACTCCGCCTCGTCTGGACGGTTTTTCGCACGCAACGCTACCCCCGGGGAATTAGATGACAGACCCTAAGTTTGTCGCACAGTGTGTTTGGGCATATCCTTGAATCGTTCTTTGATTCAAGAGTGGGAAGTAGAGCGCGGGATAAATGGGGGTTTGCCGAAGCAGACCCCCAGGAAACAGATTCTCATATTGATTGCGGCTGATCCCTACCGTTACTGCTGCACTTTCAGCGGCGCCGCTTTTGCCGTCGACATCTGTAGATGCAGGATCCGCGACACGGTCGGTGCAATCTGTCGCATATCGATCACGCCCAGATCGCGATGGCGTGCAATCCCAGTTCCCGCGATAAAGAATGATGCTCTCATCTCAGGAAACTCCGGCGAGAATCCGTGCGTGCCTTTGTTGCCTTGAATGGGAACAACCAGATCGCCGGAAGTTGCGGCGCCAGTCATATAGCCTGACTTGAGAACGATCAGGAAGGCTGCGTCAGGGTAGCCTCCGGTCTTCTTGATTGCATCGCGATCCAGAACCGCGGCGATTCCGCTGCTCTCATCCGCCGCCAGTTTTTGCAGCATCTCCCGCACCTGCCGCTCGGTTTCGAGATCATCCGGGTCATGAAGCATGATCGCCGCCATGCCGCCTGAGAGCCACGGCTCAGCCTTCCATGAAGTGACCGTGAGGGCCTTGGTCTCTGGATTGATCGAGCCTTGAATCAGCCCTGCCTTCAAAAAAGGTATGAAGAGGTTAACCGTGTGAGTGACAGTAACGAATCCATGGTCGGAGACGATCACGATCACCGTGGACGGGTTAGCGGCCAACGCCGCCTTCGCCAGCCGCTCGACCATTCCATCGAGGGTTTCCAGATCCTGATTGGCCTCGGGGCTGAAGGGAGCGTGCTCGTGTTCGGTTTCATCCAGCGAACTCAGGTGTATGGTCATGAAAGCGGGCTTATTTCTACGCAGAATCTCGATGGAGTAGCGCGTCTTGATCTCGTCTCCATCGATACTGGTGTCGTTGCCCATCATGTAGGGACCAGTTGCGGGCTCTAACTGATGGAGCAGCGTCTCGGGGCGCGAGAGCGCGGCCATCAGTTCCCGGTCCAGCGGATTCATTGCGCCGGATGGGCTGGTACTTCGCCAGTACTCCGGAATCAGCCAATCCACATCTGTCGCACCCACGCTGACGGGCCAGCCGACGCTGGCAGTGCGAAGGCCGGCACGATGCGCAAGCTGCCAGAGCGTTGGCACGCGAATCTGCGCGGCATACCAGTACCATGCTCCGGCATAGTCGCGCATCGGATCGAATTGATGGTTGTCGTAGATGCCATGCTCGGCGGGTGAAACGCCCGTGATCAAAGTGGTGTGGCTGGGATAGGTGACAGTGGGCCAGACTCCGGTTACACCCTCGGCATAAGTTCCGTTGCGCATCAAAGAGCGAAGGTAAGGAATCTTCAGGCCGTGAACATCCGCATCAGTTACGTACTCAGGCTTCAATCCGTCGATGGAGATCATCAGCACCGGCGCGGCCAGAGCGGAGGGAAGAGCGGCTGCGACGAGTAATAACAGCGGCAGCAGGTAAACAGTAAGTCGGCAAGAAGCGCGGTTCATGAGCAATTCTCCATTGCGCGGCAATCGCCCATGCCCGTGACTCCGGGTTGACGCATAACCGCTTTTAAGATCAGGTTACGCCTACAAGACAAGCATAAAGATGCAAGCAATGTGAGATGTGAACGCCATAAGAATAGTTGCGCGATTCACGCGCCTTTGACAGTCAATTCATAGAGATTTCATTTGGAAACTATAACCTCGCAGCCATGAAGAAGATACAAAAACTCCTCAGATATCTGTTTGTCTTTGGCCTCTTGATCGCAAGCTGTGGCATAGGAGCAAGAGCGCAGTATGAGGATGGCAGCCTGATCGGCTCCATCCATGACGCCACCGGTGCGGCCATTCCTAATGCCTCCGTCACCGTCACCAACGTGAATACAGGCATTGTCTCCACGACCGCAGCAAACGCTTCCGGCGACTATGAAATTCCCTCGCTGCGCGTCGGCGTCTACAACATCGTGGCCAGCGCGACAGGCTTCGCAACGGCGGAAGCCAGAAACATTGCCGTTTCGGTGGCCGCGCGTCAGCGCATCGACCTGACCCTCAAGGTGGGAGCCGGAGCGACCACGATCGAAGTCAGCGACGTTGCTCTACAGATCGAGACCGCCAGCAGCGAACGCGGGCAGGAGATCACCGGCTATGAAACAGCGGCACTGCCGCTGGTCAGCCGCAACTTTTCCGACCTGCTGGCACTGGTCACCGGTTCGCGTCAAGCGCCAGCCGAAGTAATTACGACTTCCGTCAGTTCGCTCGAGCGCGCCGGATCGTACAACGTAAACGGCCAGCGCAGTATGTTCAATAACTTTTTGCTTGATGGCATGGATAACAACGCCTACGGCGAGAGCAACCAGGGCTTTGACAATCAGATCATCGCCATTGCGCCCGATTCGGTAGCGCAGTTCAGCGTGGTCACGAATAACGAGAGCGCCGAGTACGGACGCTCCTCCGGCGCGACAATCAACGTGGCTTCGGCCAGCGGCACCAACCAGTATCACGCAAAGGCGTATGAGTTTCTCCGCAACACCGATCTGAATGCCGCCGGCTTCTTCAAGCCCACCATCATCGGCGGCGCGGGCGCGACCACACCCTTCGTCAAGTCCACCTTCAACCGCAATCAATTCGGCGTGGACTTTGGCGGGCCGATCAAGAGAGACCGGCTCTTTTTCTTCCTGGATTACGAAGGCTTCCGTCAGGTGCTGAAACCGCTCAGCGTGCTCACTCTGCCGACGCAAAACGAACTCAACGGAAAGCTGGTTGTGCCAGTCTACGACCCGCTTACCGGAACCATCTATCAGGCCGGCAGCTCCGTTCCAATCAATCCGCTTTCGAAGCAGATCATCAGCTACTTCAATCAAATTCACGGCCTTCCCGTAAGTGGAACGGCTTCGACTGGCCTGGCCTCCAACGATTATGCGGTTGAAGCGCCCTTTACCGACGATTCGGACAAAGGCGATCTGCGCCTTGACTATCAGCAGAGTGCGAACTCATCGTGGTTCCTTCGCATCAGTGATCGCAAGGAAAACGCCGTCAACTATACGACAATTCCGCTTCCGCTCGATGGACAGACGAACGGACGTATCCGCATTCTCGATCAGCAGATCGCGCTGGGTTACACCCATCTCTTCGGGGCCAACAAGATTGTCGATGCGCGTCTTGGCCTTTCTCGCACAAAGGCCGGCAAGTTCAACCTCTCCATCGGCAACACAGCGTTCACAATTCCCGGCCTGCCCAGTAATCCGATCGTAGCTGGCGGATTGCCCTCGGTTGGCATCTCGGGCTTCACTGGCTTCGGACGGCAGAGCACCAACCCGCAGTGGCAGGATCCGGCTCTACTCGATCCCAAGGTCAACTTCACCTGGGTCAAGGGCAAGCACTCACTCAAATTCGGCTATGAATACGAGCACGTCTGGATGGCCGTGAACGATAACAATCCGCTTTACGGATCATGGACTTATGGAGGCGGTTACAGCACTTGCCCTTCCACCAAGGTGGCCGGAGTGAAGACTGCGACCTATCCCAACTGCACCAGCATCTCAGCCGTCAGCGACAACTATTGGGCGGATTTCCTCTTCGGCACCACCAGCACCTACCAATTGGCAAACTATTTTGTCGTTCATCTGCGCCAGACGTTGGACAATGCTTATGCGCAGGATGACTGGAAGGTGAGTCACAATCTGACCGTGAATCTAGGTGTGCGCTGGGAGTACGGTTCGCCTTATTCGGAGGAAAACAACTACATTTCCAACTTCGATCCAGTCGCACAGACGGTCGACACAATCAGTCCGGGCGCTGTAGTCGGCAACGGGATTAGACCTGTCACTGCCAGCGGCGTCTATGGCAAGACGCTCATGAATCCTGACCTGACCGATTTTTCGCCTCGGCTTGGATTTGCATACGAGCTTACATCGAAGACGGTAGTCCGCGGCGGCGTCGGCACCGGCTACGTGCATTACACGCGCGCCGGCTCCGGCGACATCCTGGCCATCAATGCTCCACAGGCTCAATTCGCCGCGGTGGTCCAGCCCACGCCGACACTCTTGAACCAATGCGCAACTCCACTGCCGGCGCAGATCATTCCTACCGGATCAACAGCCCCAAGCTGCTACGCTGTCTCTAGTCAGGGGTTCCCTTCAGGACTGGTCACTTCCTTTAATTCGGCCACAGACAATATCACCTGGGTGCCTAAAGACACCAAAGACAGCTACGTCGAGAACTTCTTCCTTAGCATTCAACGGCAACTTACCAAAAACGCACTCCTTGACATTGCCTACATCGGCAACCACGGGCTCCATCTGCAAGGCTTCGTGAACGCAAACCAGAGAATTCTTTCTACACTCGGCACCGCCAATGTCCAGAGGCCTTACGCCAATTGGCCCAGCGATATTACCGAGGCGCTCAATGAGTTCTACTCTCACTACAACGCTTTGCAGGTTCGCTATGAACAGCGCTCGGTCTTCGGATTGACTCTGCTCAACTCCTTCAGTTGGGAGCACTCTCTGGATAACGCATCGGCCTCGCTCGAAGCCAACACTCCCTCGCCGCAGGACGGCAACAACATACGCGCCGACTACGCCCAGTCCGATTACAACCTGCCCATCGCCGATGTCGCCAGCCTGATCTACGAAGTGCCGGTCGGAAAGGGACACAAGTTCCTCGCTGGAGGAAATAATCCCGCCGCGGAAGCCCTTTTCGGCGGCTGGCAGATCAGCTCCATCAACACCATGCAGTCGGGCACGCCCTTCAACATCACCTTTACGCCCAACAGCACCCAACAGGTCTCTCCGCAAATATCAGCAACCTACCGCGGCGCCAACGAATACCGGCCCAATATAGTTCCGGGCCAGAAGGTCACGCAGGGGCGCTCTTCCATCGCCGCAAACACCGGCTATGTGAATTACATCAACCTCAACGCCTTCGTACTGCAGCCGATAACTGATGCCGCAGGCAACTATCTCAGCCCCTTCGGCACGGCGACGCGCAACCCTGGCCGCACACCGGCGTTTTATGAAACCGATCTGGACCTCAACAAGAAATTCAACACGCCTATCGAGCGGATGAAGATCGAGTTCCGTGCCGAGGCGTACAACATCTTCAACCACACCAACCTTTTCCTACCGAGTACGATCAGCGGAACGCAGGGAACAACCACTGCAACTGCGACAACGGGCGCCTCGTTGCCGCTATCCGAGATCACCGGTGGCGTTCCAACCGGCGGCGGGCAGATCACCAGCACCTTTGAGCCGCGCATCCTCCAATTCGGTTTGAAGGTCATCTACTAAAAAAACAGCAGGAATCCTCAGAGGCTCAACGGCTATCGGCTCTCAGTTGGTAGTCGTTGAGCTTTTTCTGGAGACCGCGCAATTCCGTCCCCTTTGTCATTCCTCTTCGCGCAGGATTTTGCATAGAATTCCTGTACTGCCGATACAATAGAAAGTGTGGGTTTATTCTCCACGGAGGAGACGCTTTGCCGTTATATGCCTATCGCTGCACCGAGTGCGGCCATCGCTTTGAGAAAATTCAACACTTCCGCTCCAACCCGGAACTGATCTGCCCCAAGTGCAACGGTGCGCTGGAGCGCCCGCTCACCGCGCCGGGACTCCATTTCAAGGGCGGCGGATTTTATGTCAATGACTACGCATCGAAGAGCAGCGCGCCTGCCGAAAAGTCAGCTCCCGCCGTCGCTTCGGAAGGAGCCAAAACTCCATGTGGTGGAAGCTGCGGCGCGGCTTGTCCTGCCGTCGCGGCTGCGGCTGACTCAAAGGCATCAGCCTCCGCCTCCTGAGCTTTCTCCCTCCGCCCGCCTGCCCGTCTAAGATAGATTCACGATGCCTCTGCTTGATCCCATTCCGTCGCCGGTCGAATTTGCTGACTATGCCACATTGGAGTGGGAGCCGCTGCTGGCCCTGGTCGCTGGCTTTGCCGCTTCGCCCGTAGGCCGCAACTCAATCCTCGATCTGAAGCCTTCGACTGACAATCTATGGATTGTCGAACAGCACCGGCTTACAGACGAACTGCGGCTCCTGCTCGACGAGCAAGTTTCCATCCCCGTTGGCGGCCTCTTCGACCCCTCGCAACACGCCGCCAAAGCCCAGATCTCCGGTTCGGCCCTCGAAGCCAACGAGTTACAAGCCGTCGCGCGTCTGGCCAACGACGTCGCCTCCTGGCAATCGCTGCAGCAATCGCCCCCAGCGCGCCTCGTCGGCAAACTTCCCGGTCTCTCCGAGCTTTCATTAATGCTCACCACCAGCCTCCGGCCATTAGCGGAATCCATCGAGCGCACCATCCAGCCCGATGGCTCACTCGCCGACAATGCCTCGCCCGAGCTGGGCCGCATTCGCCGCGAACAGGAACGTCAGCAGCGCCTGATCGAAGAGTCTCTCCGCGCCACGCTGCGCAAGCTGGCCGCCGACGGCTCAACTCAGGACGAACTCATCACGATACGCGGCGACCGCTTCGTGATTCCCGTCCGCTCCGAGCTGAAGCGGCGTGTCAGCGGCGTCGTCCACGGAGTAAGTTCATCAGGACAGACGGTTTACGTTGAACCTCTCGAAACCATCGAGCAGAACAATGAGCTGGTTCGCCTCATCGAAGAAGAGCAGGCCGAGATTCACCGCATTTTTATGGCGCTCACTCGTCAGGTCGGCACTTATGCTGCGGCTCTCGTCGCTGGAGCACGCGTGCTCGCCGTGGTTGATAGCCTCCAGGCCCGCGCACGCTTTGCCCGCGACTACCACTGCGTGGGGCCGTCCCTCACGCCGCAGTTGCTCCATTTAGAAGCCGCTCGCCATCCGCTGCTGGAGCGCCATCTCCGCACTACCGGCGGCAAGGTAGTTCCGCTCACGCTGGAGCTGACCGCCGCATCCCGCCAGCTCATCATCAGCGGTCCCAATACCGGCGGCAAGACCGTCACGCTCAAGACCACGGCTTTACTGGCGATGATGGCTCAGGCGGGCTTACCCGTCCCAGCCACGGCGGCCAGCTTTCCGATTTTTACGGCTTTTTTGGCTGACATCGGCGATGCGCAGTCGATTGAGGCGGAACTATCCACCTTTTCCGCCCACATCACCAACCTCGACCGGCTTTCGCGTCTGGCTGGTGACCGTTCCCTGGTCCTTCTCGACGAGCTTGGCTCCGCTACCGATCCAGAGGAAGGTTCGGCTCTGGCCGTGGCGATTGCCAGCCACTTTCTCACGGCGGGGGCCTGGTCGCTCATCTCGACGCATCACACATCACTCAAGGTCTACGCCGCCAACACCCCCGGAGTACTCAACGCCGCCGCCGGCGTGGACGAGGTCACTCTCGCGCCCAACTATCAGTTACGCCTCGGCGTTCCCGGCGCATCTGCCGGCATCCAAACCGCTGAACGGTTAGGACTTAATGCGTCCATCATCGCGGCAGCAAAGCATCGCCTCGGCTCCCAGCAGGTGGACATTGCCCGCTTTCTCGATAAACTCCACAACGAACTCACCCAGCTTGAAGAGGAGCGCAAAGCTGCCCGCGCCGAGCAGTACCTACTCAATCAGCAGAGAGTGAAGCTCGCCCGCGAGGGCGACATTGAGCAGCGCAACCGGACACGTGAGCTGGAAATCAAGCTGGCCTCGCTGCTCAAAGACTTTGAATTTCAGATGCGGGAGACTGTCCGCGCCATCGAAGATCGTGTCGGGCAGCAAAAGCTCTCCAAGGAGGCCGAACGCCGTATCCTGCGCCTGCGCCGCGAGTTTCAGGAGAGCTTCAACCAGACTGTCGTCGCCCATCGCAGCGGAGCCGATGTCGGTGATTCCAATGCCACTCCGCACATTCTAAAACATATAGCAGCTGGCGACCAGGTCCGCATCAAGTCCATGAACAAGGTGGCCGTCGTCGAGCGCGAGGTCGAAAAAGACCTATTTGAGCTTTCCCTCGGCCCCATCAAGATGCGCGCCAAGCGCGACGAGTTAGCGGAAGTTGTCAAGTCCGCCGAGCCGAGCGAGCGCTACGATCCTCTCGCAGCCGCTCGCAAGCAAAAGGGCGTCCACGTCACCGTCACCAGCGCCAACTCCGACGGCCTGCGCGCGGAGATCAACCTCATTGGCCGCACCGTGGATGAGGCCACCGAGGAGCTGGAGAAGTACCTCGACCACGCCTTCCTCGCCGGCCTGCCACGCGTCCGCATCATCCACGGTCACGGAGCCGGCATCCTCCGTCGCGGCGTCCGAGACTTCCTCAAAGCTCACCCCCACGTCGCCACCATCACCGAAGCCCCGCAAAATGAAGGCGGGCAGGGCGCAACACTAGTCGAATTGCGACAATAGTAGTTGCTTTGTAGATACGATATTGCTACAATCTTGTGGTAAACGGAAATGCAGGGGCATGAACCGGGCTATCTTCAGTTGGGATACGGCCAATATCTACCACCTTGCCGAGCACGATGTAGCTCCCGACGAGGCCGAGGAGGTGCTTCTCGGCGATCCGGTGGACACTCGATTCGATGCCGAAGGCGACGCCAATGAGCGCTGGGCCTACCTCGGTCAAACCCAGCGGGGACGGAATCTGTTGGTTGTGACAACCCTACGCGGGCGGAAGATTCGGGTCATCACGGCCTACTCCCCGTCGTGGAATATCAGCCATGAGTGATTTGAAGCTGCCTCAATTCGCCGCCGGGGCCGATGAGTCCAAATGGTGGTTTGCCAACGACGCCAAAGTTGCGGCTGACTTCCAGACGGCGGCAATAGAGGGCCGCTTGGGGCGTGGCGGGGTGTTACGCCTGCTCACCGAGCGCGGCTTCAAGCCCGCCCAGCCGTTGCCGACCACTACCATCCGCCTCGACCCTGCCGACATCGCCAAAGCTCGTCAGCGCGCAGCCGAGCGCGGCCTGCGCTATCAGACCTACCTCAAAATGATCATCCACGAAGAACTGTGCAAGGGGGAATCGGAGCAGAAATCTCCCGCAGCCTGACCCATCCGCACTGTCCTTGTAGAAAATTCCCTGGTTGCAAGACGCTGACAATCGACCATTTATAATGGCGTTTGAAAGGGCGCTGGGCACACGCGCGGAGGGTCACGAGGGAATTATGGCGGATTTGCAGGGAAGAGTTGCGCTGGTAACCGGAGCGGCGCAGGGCATAGGGCGCGCAATTGCATTGGAACTGGCGAAGGCCGGGGCGACGATGGCAGTAGCCGACATCAACGAGGAAAAACTGGCGCAGGTCGCGAAGGAGATTGAGGCGCTCGGCGGCGCGGCCGCAGCCTTCAAGCTGGATGTATCCAGCCAGCAGTCGATTGAGGACGGAGCCAAAGCCGTTCTTGACCACTTCGGCAAGGTCGAAGTCCTGGTGAATAACGCCGGCATTACTCGCGACAATCTGATGATGAGCATGAAGCGCGCCGAATGGGATCTTGTTCTGGCCATCAACCTCACTGGGCCATTCCTGCTGACGCAGGCCCTGCTCAGGCCGATGATCAAGAACCGCTGGGGGCGGATCGTGAACATGGCCAGCGTAGTAGGCCGCGCCGGACAGGCCGGACAGGTGAATTACGCAGCCAGCAAAGCCGGGCTGATCGGGCTGACCATGTCGCTGGCGCGCGAAGTGGCCTCGCGGGGAATTACCGTCAATGCCGTGGCGCCCGGATACATTGAAACGCCGATGACAGCCGTGCTCGATGAGAAGGTCACCGCCGCGATGCTCGCCAATATTCCGCTTGGCCGGCGAGGAACCGATCTTGATGTTGCTCAGACCGTTCGGTTTCTGGCTTCGGATGCGGCCGCTTACATCACCGGCCATGTGCTGGACGTGAACGGCGGAATGTTCATGGGATAGTAAGAACCTGTTTACGATCTCCTGAGCAGTAATCTGAGGAAAGCCAAGTGGATC
>CAYOYX010000044.1:0-25896 GCA_964408275.1 uncultured Occallatibacter sp. | reverse complement strand
ATCCACGTCGCCACGCCGGAAGAGAACCAGCCCCGGCTTGAGTTCCGATTTGTCGATGACGAATGCCATATTCGCCTCTATCGTTTGACGCGTCCTGTGCAGATTCCGTGCAGATATTCCGGCAAGTCATTGGCCCTGCGTTTCTGTGCAGGACTCGTATAGAGGATAGCAAAAATCATCGAAGCAATGGCCGCATGTTCTGTGGTCAGAAGCGATGAAACCGAATGTTGATGCCGCAATCAGTCGAAGGCTCAGCCCTATATCCATACCCTGACTCGTTTCTCATCTCTCAAAATCGAGAGATGAGGCACCCCTTCATTTGTGGATGGTCAGGCAGAAACCCGCCCGCTGACCTGCGATGCTTCGACTTTCAGAAGTTTTGGTCAGTTAAAATCGACAATGTTGCACTTGGAAGTTGAAGGAGCGCTGCATATCCTTGGGGAGGTGATTTCGCAATTATCATGAATGCTGCCAAGATCAAAACCGACGACGCGGCCATGCCTGACGCCGCAAACTTGATGCCGCCCGAGCTGGAGTTGGTCAAAGACGGCTTACGGCTGGTGTCCGCCACCTTTGGCGTTACCCTTTACACGAACGAATTTTTTCAGGATATTCCCCAGGCCGTTCTGGGGTGTTTTGAAAAATTTCAGGAGTTTTGCCCGCCGGAGAATCTCCGCTTCTACGCAACCACGAATATGCGGGCGCACAAACCCGTCACCAAGCGCAATCTGGCCATGCTGACGGCCAAGCTGAAACCTGGTGCCCCTCCCACGGACCTGATGGATCTTGAACTCAAGGATGGGAAGGTCTATCAGGATGCTCCCAAATTCAAATTTGCCGTGTGTGCCGGCGGGCCGGGATCGCTGCGGCATGCAGCCAAGCAGCCAAACATTGTCTCCATTGCCTTCCCGCCGGAATGGGGTTGGCTCCGTACCGCCGAGATGCTGGCCCTCGTGAAGGCCTTGTGCAGCTTTTTTCCCTTTCAATCTGGTCATGCCGGATTTTCACTGGAATGCTCCCGATATGCCAGGACGCAGAGCGAAACCCATGCATGGCAACAGTCCATGCGCCACCGGGGAAGCGATATTGTCCGCCTCCCGGTGGATGCCAAGGCCGTTGGCCGGGATGGCTTGAAGGGCGTCGGTTGGCTGACGATGGTGGGCAAGCCATTGCTCCCGAGGGTAGACCTCAAGGAGCTCCGAAAAGCGGGTTCCAACGGCATCGAAATCACTGAAGTCCCCGCCGGCATGATTCTTCAGTCCGGCCCGGCGCCTGCAATCGGGGACTGGAATCGAGGCGACCGGCTTCCTCTATATCGGGAGGTGTACCGGGCGGTTTCTCCCCTCGTCGATCTGGCTGCGGATCGCTCCA
Organism: uncultured Occallatibacter sp.; assembly: GCA_964408275.1. Taxonomy (GTDB): domain Bacteria; phylum Acidobacteriota; class Terriglobia; order Terriglobales; family Acidobacteriaceae; genus Telmatobacter. The sequence continues at coordinate 24,525 of CAYOYX010000044.1, read as the reverse complement.
TGTCCTTCAACCTGGTGGCCGATTATGTTGCCAAGACCAAGGCCTGGTATCGAAGGCTGCACGATGAGTGAAGATGAGCTTTACCTCCCCGCCACCTGCGGTGAGGCATCAGCTCGCATTTCGCTCGCATGGGGTTTGTGGTTTCCCGCTCCACCCCGATGTCGACGAGTGCCCCACGCATTCCGTGTTCTCTGCGGAATGGGCGGGAAGGAATATCACTGTTTTCTTGCCGGATCAACAGAGGCAACACTCCATGCTATCGCGCGGCAGGCTAGATCGATTGTTGCGCGCATCACAGTTGCGGAGTTGAGAAATTGAAACTCCGAGAGTACTACAAACAGCGTTTAGCAGCCCATGGTTAAAGTCTGGCTTTGAAAGCGCACGACTGGCAGGTCGGAGCTTCAGCCCTGACTGCCGGAAAAGCAGCAAGTATCAACGTCGGCTTGACAAATTATCTGTAGAATGTTGCGCCGGTCTCCTGACCGGCTGTACTGGCGGCTTCCAAGCCGCCAGATGTCGGTAATAATGTACTGCGCAAAATAGAGGCGGTTTGCACATAATTACAGGTGGATGTGTCAGCGTTTATGCATTGGTTTGCTCGCGGCTTGCATTCGCTGTCATTCGGCCTCGTGGCGCTGCATCTTCTCTTTCGAGACAGTGAACGTATTGCGAAAAGCGTTGCCGATCTGTCGGATTCGGTATTTCTGGGTACTTCGGCAGCAGGCGCTGTCTTCATTCAGGCTACTGAATAGAGTCACTTGCCCTCTTCGGACACCACAGTGATACGATAATCTTAACGACCTAATTTAAGAGGTGTAGCGAATTGTCTTGCAAATCGCACTTTTTTGGGACAAAATTGTTAACCAACTGAAGAAATTGTATTATTTGCCCGATCTAGAAATTGGGATTTGATGATTTTAGGTAGAGCTGCTCTTCTTTTGGCGATGCAGTTGCCTAATTATCCCTTGGGAACGGCTGATTCATAAACCGTGTCGCCGATCCGCAACCGGGAAATTATGCGGTAAGGCTCACGCGGATTTGGTGGTGTCGGAGTGACATAGGCGATGAGTGCGACTTCTGCTCCGGTTTCTGCGTCGAAGTATCGCACGGTGCGTTTCTTGCAACAGAAGCCCTCGTGCATGGCGAGACCTCGCGTCCCAGCGTCCGGGGATGGAATTTCCACGGTAGTACAACGCTTAAGGTGTGCATCAAACCTATTTTCGTCGTAGAGTCGAATCATTTCGGATTTTTCGACGTCAAATTTGAATGTAGGAGTGTTTTCCATGATTTTCGCTCACCAAATTCGCCAAGTAGTTTCAGAGTACCTGTCTAGTGGTTTTGAGTTGGATGAATTTGTACGGAAATTTGCCCCGTTGTCGTACAACGTCAACCAGGATGGCCATGCCGAGGCGATCCGGCTTGCGAACCAGATCGAAGTTTCGTTAGTGGATCTCCGGGCTGGCTTTATAGGCGAAGCGCGATTCCGCGCCTCTCTTCGGGAGATTGTTTCGATGGATAACCCAAACCTGTTCATTCAGTCCCTTTCTTTTGCTTCTCCCGTCAACCAATACTCGGCGGGGGAAACTGCATTCCTGGCGGCAAGGTAACTTTCTGATACATCACGCGGAACGGAATCCTTGTCAGTAGTGCACCATCAAGCGTGATCTCCAACCAATGCAAACCTTCTTCTTCTGCAACAACATTTAGCGGAGTGATGAGGACGTTGCCGCGTTCTTCCCCCTCGAAGAGCACGGTCGTTTCAGCATGGGGTAAATTCTTGGCCGAAGGCGAGATAGGGGTAATACGCAGAATTGATTTTCCACGCATTTCCCCCGCTTTTAGTACGAGTACTAGCTGAAAATTGCCTAGAGGCTGGGGTTGCATCTCGTCGGTTAACCCCATGACTGAAATGCGGTCTTGAAGGCGGATCAGACTCAGCAATCCTTGGTTATCAACAATTGATGTTTGGCATATCGCGGCGGCTTGCACGTAAGGGCCACCAAATGTGCGCTCGGACATGGTTCCTCCTAACAGACAGTACTCCCCTATGGTTTGGAGTTGACTTTTTCGCCGGAAGAGTTAATGAGAGTTTGTTCAGGTCATCACCAATATTCAACGGGCCAAACCTCTTCCAAAAACTTCCCGCCAATAAATCTACACTCGCCGCAAACAACACGGCGAGTGTATCCTGTGTGGCAAGCACAGGCCGTTGACACTCACTATATCAAATTCTTGGACCGAAAGGATGACGAAAGTCAAGAAAACTACCTAACTTTTGCCCACTCTTTCCAGAAAAAACCAGTAAAACACGAAAAGTTGGATGTTGCGAACCGAGTTTTGCACATCATCGATCACTTTTTCACTGTATCTGGTGCAATCTACTGATTGACTAACTTTGGGGGCTGGCCGGGGGGGGCCCGCGATAGCTGCTGAGGCGTGCGACGCTGCAAATTACTAAAGTCCTTTGCACATTATTTCGCCTCCAGCACGCACAATCAAACCATGAACACAAACCAGCACCCACGGGCTTTTTTACTGACAACTGAGAACTGACAACTGAGAACTGGAGGCCCCCCCTACCCCTCCTCCTATATTTATTTTCGGCCCTGTTTCTTTGCACATAATTAAATCAATCGCGAGAATCAGAGACTTTTTCAACAACATACACGCAGTGCCGTACCATAATTTGAGATTCGAGAAATCAGCCTGATTTTTTGCTTTGCAGATTATTTATGAAGTGTATCCGCGCGCGCTGATAGCGATAACATCAACTGCCAAGGGTTCAGGAGCGCAACTCCCGTATCTTTGAAGTCTTTTACGTTGCGTGTAACAACGGTCATGCCATGAACCAAAGCGGTAGCGGCGATTAGAGAGTCACGGTAGTCGCGTGGATTGGGCACGTGCAGGATCGCGCAGCGTAGCGCTACGGCACTGTCTACCGGCAGGATGCGATTGGAAAATGCAGGCAGAACATGATGATCGAGCCAGTTGCGCAGCATCGCTCCCTGTCGCGCATCGTGACGCTCCATCTGGAGTATTCCCTGTTCTAATTCCAGCACGGAAATCACAGATAGAAACATGGATTCTAAAGGAATGCCATTTGCCCAAGCCGTAACATGGCGATCTGCTTTACTTGATTTGCCATGAAAAATCCCGGTCTTGCGTAACTCGGAGATGACATTGGTGTCGAGCAAATACATCATGATAAGTCTACCGGCTTAAAAAGCTCATCTCCCATTCGCGGAAACTCAAAATCATCATCGATTTCCGCCATTTCCGGCATCGCCAACAGTTCAACAATGCTCTTCCCCTTGTTCGTAATTTGCTGGTATTCCTTGATCGACAAGAGCACATGGGCTGGCCTTCCGCGATCCGTGATGAAGACAGGCCCCTTGCGGGCAGCCCGCTTGGCTCGTGCGGCGTCTTGGTTGAACTCGCGGCTGGAAAGGGTAGTAATGGCCATGACGACCTCCATGTAGGCACGTTGCTACATTATAGCATGAACCGGCTTACTCTAACGTCAGCAGCACAATCTCCGGGCTGGTTCCCACGCGCATCGGCGGTCCCCAACTTCCCGCGCCGCTCGAAGTATACACTTGCAGCCCGCCGAAGCGATGCAACCCATAGATGAAGTTGCCGAAGACGCGGCGCGTCAGCCAGGTAAATGGGAAGAGCTGTCCGCCATGCGTGTGGCCGGAGATTTGCAAGCCGATGCCGGCCTGCTCGACGATGGGCAGGCGGTTGGGCACATGATTCAGCAAAATGCTTCTTTTGCCGGCATCAAGATGCAGGCTCTCCAGCGTGGCGCGCAGATGGATCGGCGAACCGGAATCGCCGTAAGAGACACCGGCGATTTGTACGCCATCGACGACAACCATCTCATTGGTGAGCGCGCGAATGCCCACGCGGCGGAGAACTTCGGCGTAGTGGGCAGCGTTGCCAAACTCATCGTGATTGCCGGTGGAGAAGTAGCTGCCCAGAGGCGGCGTAAACTCTGCGAAGGGAGCTATCAGCGCCGCCGCGTCAACCTTTGAGCCGTCGAAGAGATCGCCGGGAATGAAGATGATCTCGGGGTTGAGGCGTTTGACCGTCGCAACAATGCGGCGGCTGAAAGCAGGCCCGTTGATGTGGCCCAGGTGCAGGTCGCTCATCACGAGCACCGTACGCCCGCGCCACGACGAAGGCAGGCCGGCGAGTTGTACAGCGATGCGCCGAATGCGTATGATGCGCGCATTCACCAAACCGTAGACGCCAACCACAATCGCCAGACCGAAGAATGAAGCGGCGATCAACGGCTTGTCTTCAGGCTGCCTCAGCGCGAAGCCGCTCAATCGGCAAAGACAGGCCGCCCAGAAGAAATAGTTGAGAAAGCCCAGCCAGATGGCGGCAAATCTGTAGAAGATCGCCACAAAGCGGTTGGAATAGAAGAAGCCAAGCAGCGCGGCTGGGACAAAGCTGAAGGCCAACAGCAGCACCACAGCCCGCAACTCAAGAGCGCAGAGCGGAGTGAGCGGCTGCCAGTAGGCAATCCAAGTCTGATAGATGAACCAATGAGCTGCAAGCAGAAATGCCTGCATCAACGCAATGCCCACCACTGGCCATGCCTTCAAGCGAAATCTCCTTGCATCAATTCTTGCATGAACCCGAGCGGAGAGCCGCGCAGAGTGGGACAACACGCTCGCATGAAACAATCTCTACATGAAGGGAATCGGCCGCAACTCGCTAGGCCTTTACATCTCGATTCCCTTCTGCCGGTCAAAGTGCACCTACTGCAACTTTGCTTCGGGGGTCTATCCGGCCAGCGAGCACGCACACTATGTGGACCGGGTGATCGAAGAACTGATTGCCGCTCCCGCCTGGGCCGCGCGGATGGGCGTCGAGCTTCCGCGCCGCGTGGACACGGTCTACTTGGGAGGCGGAACACCGAGTTTGCTTGCCGCCGAGCTGATTGCGCGCCTCTTCGCTGCAATGCGCAGAGAGTTTGACTTTGCGACAGACGCGGAGTTCACCATCGAATGCGCGCCGGGGCAGCTTGCGGACGAGACTCTCGATGCGCTGGCAGTTACTGGCGTCAATCGCGTCAGCCTGGGCGTGCAGTCCTTCATCGACCGCGAGGCCGCCGTCAGCGGTCGATTGCACTCGCGCGATGTTGTGATGCGCGAGATCCAGCGCCTGCGCTCGGCCGGCATCAGTAATTTGAATGTTGACCTGATCGCCGGTCTCGCCGGACAAACGCTCGACTCATGGGAAGAGTCGCTGGCCGCGCTCGCGGAGACCGGCGTCCCTCACGCCAGCATCTATATGTTGGAAGTAGATGAAGATTCGCGCCTGGGCCGCGAGGTCTTGGCGCATGGCGTCCGTTATCACGCGGAGCTTGTTCCCACAGACGATCTGATTGCGCGGATGTACTCGGTGGCGATTGAGAGGCTGAAGCAGGCTGGCCTTAAGCAGTACGAGATCTCCAACTTCAGCAGGCCCGACATGGAGTCGCGCCACAATCTCCGCTACTGGCGGCGACGGCCGTATCTCGGCGTGGGACTCGACGCCGCGTCGATGCTATTGGCAACGGACTCCGCGGCGCGTCGCGTTCTGCGCTCGACCACGACGGATAATCTGGCGGCATTTGTTCAGGGCTGCGATCCCGTTGAAAGTGCTTGGCTTAGCTCGGCGCAGCAGCACGAGGAGGCGTGGTTTCTGGGCTTGCGGCTTAATGCGGGTGTGGAAGTGGGCGCTCTGGAGCGGGAGTTTGGCGGGGCGCTGGTTGCGCGGGCTTTGGAGGCTGTAAGACGGCTGGAGGACGCCGGACTGGTTTTGTCTTACGGAGGTGAAACCTGTGAGACGCGTAAGACAATTCGTCTTACACCGCAGGGACAACTGCTGTCGAACAATGTTTTTCAGGAGTTTCTGGGACTATAACTGTTGCCGAGCGTCACAGTTTCACAGTTTCACAGAAAAAGGGGGGTGGGGGTAGCGCCGAAAGTTGTCAGTTGTCAGTTCTCAGTTGTCAGTAAAAATGCCCGTGGGTATTGGTTGGTGGTCATGCATTAATTGTGCGCGTTGGAGGGGAAATTATATGCAAGGACTGGCCGTCCAGGCGGAGGGCGCTTGCGCGCCGCAGAGTTCGTGGATTCCCACCCATTCTGTAGAAAAGCAACCGCAGGTTCTTCGACTCCCTTCCCCTTCGACAGGCTCAGGGTCCGGTCGCTCAGGATGACAGGTTGATCGTGTTGAGATTCATGGATTCCCACCCTAGCGACAAAAACAAAGGCGCCGCGAGGGTGGGGAACCCAGTTGCGCTCAGGATGACAGGCACAGACAAAGTCAACGCACAGGCGGCCAGCGTGCGGGATGGAATGAATCCACTCGCTGCGCTGGCCGCTTGGAAGTCTCTCGATCTATTGAGAACCGCTGCTACTTTTTCTTTGCCTTGCCGCCGAACTGGTAGAAGAGCGAGACGGTACCGGAGACATAAACGGTGCTGTAGTTTCCCGCAGGTCCGTTGGCAAAATTCGTATAGTAATAGCCGCCGCCCGGGACGTTCATCAGTTCTTGCCGGTTGGCGCGCACTTCAGGCCGGATGCCCCAGTTGTTGCCGCAGAAGAATATCCAGCCGCCGCCGAAGCCAGCCGTGTAGCCGTTGACGCTGGGTTTGCCGGTCCAGGTCGCTTGCTCGCCGTCCAGTGACGCCACAAAATAGGAGCCGACGCGCCCGACGTTGAGCAGGTTATAGTGAATGGCGCCGCCGTATGTCTGAGCATTTTCAGTTGCTTTTATGCCGTTCTGCGTACCTGTCCCCATCGGCATAAAGGTGTACTCGCCGAGGATGGTGAAGCTGGGCACGACGTTGTAGCCGACCGAACCGCCAAAGTATGGGATATCGGCATCGCTGGGTCCGATCACATTGCGTCCGCCGATAAAGCCGGCGAGATCGGTGGTGTGCGCGGCGATCTGCGCCTGAACTAGTGATGGAGCGATCAGAAAAAGGATAGCTGAGAGACAAAGACCAGCAAAGACGCTCTTGACAAATTTCTGCATGATGAATTGATCCTTTCGCAATATGTTTTGCGGAAAATGCCCTTCGGCCTTCCCGGTTTCATTCGGCTTAAACATGGGTCCAGCCCCATGAGTATCAGCTCTGGCAGAGCTTCTGCGAGAAGCTAATACGCCACCCAAGATGAGGGGAGATTTGTCTGATATTCGTACAGCATTCGGCGGACCATTTTGAATAGTTCTTTCGTTTCAATTCTTTAATAAGAATTTACAAATAGATTCTGCATTATTTAGGAGGCTCGCATTGAAATACTTCCAAAAATAGTAGAAAGTGGATTTCAAAAGATCTATCACTGCGCTTACGGCACGGCAAAGCCAAAGAGCATCGACGGGGCTTTGTCTTTTGAACTGCTGATTTGGCGAAGCTCCGCCTCGACGGTGGCCAGCGGAAGGCTGAGGAAGCCGTACATACCGCTGCGCAGCGGCGAGAGGAGGGTCACCTTGTAGACTCCGGAACCGATCTGGGAGAGGCTGAACTGGACGCGATCGCGATTGAAGTTCTGGACCTTCGTGAATCCCATCTTGGCCATCGAGGCTACCTGCCTGCCGTCGTCGCCTTGAGTGAAGCGCAGGAGCATGAAGTCCGCGGGCGAAAGTGCCGCTCCCATACTGCCGGAGCTTCTGCCGTAGGCGGCTTCGTCAAAGTAGAAGTAAAACTCCGGTTGATCGCTCGAAGCCTTGATCTGGTTCTGCGCGGCCTCGGAAGCATTATCGACCTGCACCTGAACCTCGAAGCCGACGATCTTTGTCTTGAACTCGCGCGCTTCGAGGGGAACGAGCCAGCGGCTGGGGCCGGAGACGATGTAGATTCCCGGCTTGTGGGGCGCGGCGGGATCGGTGGAGTAGACGGGCTGAGCCGGCTTGGGCGGCACGAGCGCCAGTTGGGCGGCCTTGTCTCGGGCCTCTTGTTCGGCCTTCTCACGGGCGGCCTTCTCCTGCGCAGCCCGATCCTGTTCGGCCTTGATCCTTGCCTCCAAATCAGCCTTGTCCTTTGCTTCCTGGTCGGCTTTGATCTTGGCATCCTGCTCGGCCTTGAGGCGCAGGCGCTCATCGCGAACGGGCTGGAGCGAGATAAACGCAAGCGACTGCCCTGCGTCCTTGATCTCGACGGCTTTTTCGGTATTGTCCAGGCCGTCATCCGTGACGGCGGCGAGCGTGTGACTGCCGAGCGGTAGCTGCACGGTGGCTGAGCCTCCGGCATCGATACGGCCTTTGGCTGAGCCGTCGAGCTTCCAGTTGCAACTGAGATCGCAGATGACCAGCAGCGTTGGAGTGGCGGCCTTGTCTCGCGCCGCTTGCTCGGCTTTCGCGCGCGCATCCTGCTCGGCCTTGTCCCTGGCATCCTTGTCGGCTTTGATTTTGGCGTCGTGCTCGGCCTTGAGGCGCAGGCGCTCATCGCGAACGGGCTGGAGCGAGATAAACGCAACCGACTGGCCTGCATCCTTGATCTCGACGGCTTTTTCCGTCTTGTCGAGGCCGTCATCGGTGACCGCGGCGACGGTGTGCCTGCCGAGCGGCAGCTTGATGGTGGCCGAGCCTCCGGAATCGATGTGGCCTTTGGCCGCGCCGTCCAGCTTCCAGTTGCAACTGAGATCGCAGATAACCAGCAGCGTGGGGCTAGCCGGCTTGGGGGGCGGAGCCTTGGGCCGCAGGATTGGCCCTTCGTCCTGCGCCAGCGCGGGGAGGGCCGCGACCATCAGGGCCGCAGCGATTACCCAGCCAGCTAGAGAACTACCCCGCATTTCCATCTCCGATAAGTATGTTGATTCTATCTTAATCCTTCAAAGGGTAATATGACTGCTCATGGCAAGGCGTGGAGCAGGTCGCAGGCCTTTCCACCGTCACAGGCCTTCTGATAGTAAATGCGCGCCTGACTATTGTTGCCGGCGTCCTGATAAAGTGTGCCGAGACTGGCGCAACTCAAGAGGTTTCCCTGATTGCAGGCCTTGAGATAAATCTCCTGCGCCTTGGGCACGCTCTTTGCGCCGCCCATCCCCTGCGCGTAGAGATAGCCGAGATAATTGCAGGCCCCCATCTCATTGCCATCGCAGGCCGTAGCAAAGAGCTTGCGCGCCTGACCGTAATTCTGGCTGTCATAGGCGGATTTCCCCTGCTTGTAGAGGTCGGCGGGAGCGGCGGGAGCGGGTGCAGTCAGATTCGTTGCGGGCTGCGGAGTGGCTGTATTTCCGGCTTGAACGGGAGTTCTGCTATTGGCTGCCCGCGCTGCGGCTTGCGTGTTTGCCGCGGACTGATCGACTGAGTTTTTGACCTGCTCGGCGGAGAGGCGAGCGTTCGTCAGCGGAATATCTGTTGCAGGCGCGGAGTGGATGTAGCGCTCCGCGCCGAAGATTCCAAGGCAAACAACGACAAATGCCGCCGCGCCTATCCAGATGGGCCTGCGGGAATGCGAGGGAGCGGGAGCAGGGGCTGGCTCGGAGGCAGCTTCGGGAGATTCAAAGCGCGACGGCAATTCGATATGAGTCCGGCGCGCATCGACGACGGTTCGCTGGCGCGCGTTGGGATCGACATAATGCACCTCATCGAGCAGACGAACGAGTTCGGAGACGTCTCTGGGGCGCAGATCGCGATCCTTGGCGAGGAGGCGCAGGACGAGTTCATCGATGCCCTGCCAATTCTTCAGCTCGGGGCGCAAAAGGCTGGGCGGTTGCGGCTCCTGCTGCAAGTGCTGGTACATCCAGCCCTCGGTGTTGTGGGAGTGAAAGCAGGTTTGGCCGGTGAGCATCTCGTAGAAGAAGCCGCCGAGGGCGTAGAGGTCGGCGCGTCCGTCGAGCTCGTCTGAGGCCATGCCACGCCATTGCTCGGGCGCGGCATAAGGCGGAGTGAGCATGAGACCGTGAGTGCGGCTGACGGCGGTGGCGCTCTCCTTCATGGCGGCGATGCCGAAGTCGAGCAGCTTGGGCGTCTCCTGAAGGCCGCTGCCGCCGGTGAGCAGGATATTTTCCGGTTTCACGTCGCGGTGAATGATGCCTTTGGCGTGCGCCGCGCCCAGGCCGAGCGCCACTCCGCGGGCAAGATGAAGGGCGCGTTCGACGGGCAGCGGGCCATCGTGAAGCGCATGGCGCAAGTCCGAGCCTTCGACGAATTCCATCGCGATGTAAGGAATTCCATCCTCGGCCTGATCGAGATCGACGACCTGCACGACGTTGGGGTGTTGCAACTCGGTGGCCGCCTGCGCCTCGCGGCGGAAGCGGCGGAGAAACATGGCGTCCTGACTGAGTTCGCTGGAGATGAACTTGAGCGCGCGCTGACGGCCAAGCATGATGTGCTCGGCAAGATAGACCGTGCCCATGCCGCCGCGGCCGAGCATACGAATGATGCGGTACTTGCCGCGAATCAGCGTTCCTGGCTCAATTTCGCGCGTTTCGATGAGGATCGCGCCGTCAGTGGGGCAATTGGTGTGGTTGCTCGGAAAGGCCTTCTCGCACAGCGGACACGTCTTCATAGGGCCATGTTGCCCCTTTCTCACTGGTCCGTACCCGGTCTCTGGTTTCAGAGCCGGCAAACGCTCCAAGGATGAATGATTCTATTGTAGAGCCGAAGTTGGGCTGATGTGGAGCGGAATTAAGAAACGCGAATTACTTCTTTGCCGAGAGCGGCTTGGAGACGGCGAAAATGATCCGAGGCGGATCGGCGAGCGGAAGCGATGCCTCGACCGGCTGCGTGCGGTCGCCGCGCTTGACCTGATTGTCCTTGAGAGTAAGCGTGCCGTTGGCGAATTCAGCGTCGGCGCTCCAGCGGTCAAAGCGGACGAGCGCCGGAGGAACTGAGCCGGAGACGGCGCCATGCCGCCAATCGAAGTGCAGCGAGCCTTTGGCCGAGGCTGCGAGATCCGCGCCGGTAAAGCCGCTCAGCATAATTTTGCCGCTGCCGTCGATTGAGCCGCCGGAGAATCGCTGCCCCAGCAACTGGCCAACGGTGGGCGGAGCGAGCTTTTCCAGACTCAGGTCGAAATCGTAGGAAGGCTTGTCGTTGGCGGTCACGGCGGCGTGGTACGCGCCCGTTCCGTGAACGCGCCCGCCCAGCAGAGCGGAGTCAAAGGCTGTGATCTCGGCTCCGCCGGGAATGGTGGTGACATCCGCTTCGGCATCATGCAGCGTGACCGGCCCAAGCAGAAGCGAGTCGGCCTTGACGGTGCCCTCCATCCGCGGCCACGCGGGAGCGGCAGCGGGACGGAGGCGCTCGATCAGCGTAGAGAGCAATGTGCTTTTTTCATGAGCGCCCAGCATTGCGGTCTGAAGAACAGCGGCGTCGAGCGCGCCAAACTGGAGCTGAAAGCGCGGCTGGCAGGGCTGCTGAACGCCGCAGGCAGCGGGCAGCGAGAGGCTGGCCGTTCCCTTCACCGGGCCGTATGAGAAAGCGATAGGGTCCCAGCGCAGTTCGCCGCCGTCCAAGTGGAGCGTGGCCTGGGAGATAAGAACGGCGTTGACCAGATAATCGGGCTTCCAGTTGGCGTTGCGCAAGGTGACGGTTCCGGTAAAGCTGTCGGAAGGCGGAGCGGCGTTGCCTGTCTGAACTGGCAACGATTGAACTGGCAGAGACTGAACTGATAGCGACTGAACGGGCAACATCCAGGGGCCTTCGGCAATCAGATCGACAGTGACCGGATCGCCGGCCAGCGCATCCAGAGCGGCGGCGTTGGGCAAGCTCGCCAGATGCGCCAATTCCCTGCCCCGAAGAATCGAAGCCTGACCGCGCATCGTGAGTTGGTAGCCGGAGGGCGTGAATCGCGCGGCGACCGTCAGCGGTGTTGCCGCTCCGGCGGGAATTGCGGCGGTAGCCGTCAACGCTTCGGGCTTCGCGGCCTCGGCGGAGGAACTTGGCAGCGCAGGCACGAGAATAACTTTGGGAATGCGAATCGGCTGGCTGAGAGCGCTGCCACTGAGTTGAAGACCATCGACGGTGAGGCTGCCGGTGAGCGGTCCCGGCGCGGGCGCATGAGGCTTGGCACGACCGGCCTGCTTTACGACTACCGCAGCCACTGGAGCGTAAGTGAGTTTGCCGCTCACCGATCCGGCAACATCCAAGCCCGGAGCCAGACCGCTGCGCACGGTGCGCAGGGCGTCCAGGCCAACGCCAACGGCAATGCGATCCAATTCGACGGTGAGGCGCGGTAAACCTTGCTGGCCGGGAAGATTGCTGGGAAGATTGCCGCTGAGGCGAATGTGTCCGGAGCCAAGCGGCGAGTCACAGAGCAGGTTGTCAATGGCGCGCGTGTCAAAATGAGCAGTCAGAGCGCAGTTGGCGTCGAAGTCCATCGGCGCAGCCGGAGCAAACTCGGCGCGATGAACTCCCTCGGCGCTGAGCCGCGTCTTGATTTGAGCGGCATCGGCAGTGCCTTCCAGATGAAGCTCGCCAGTCAGGTCGCCGCGCCAGCCCGCGTCCGTGCCCAGCAGCAGGCGGGTGAGCTGGCCAAGCTGAGCCTCGCGCCACTCCAGGTCAACGCGCAGCGGCATCAGGCGCAGTTCAGGCGCGCGACGAAGTTCAGCCTCCAGGCGCACGACTCCGGTGTCGGCCTGGTCCAAAGTAAGATCGGTGCGCGCGGGCTGGCCGCGCAGCCGGACGCGCCAGTCGCCGGGACGCTGCTGCCAGAAGGAAATGTCTGCGTTGACCAGCGAATAGGGCAGCTTTTCCGCGCCGCGCTTGATGTTGATGCGCGAGTTGGTGGCTTTGAAGTAAGGCAGATCGAGAGTCTTGACCGGCTCATCCGGCGTGGCGCTCGTAGACGTTTGTCCCTGCTGGGCAGCCGAGCGCATCAGCGGATCGAGGTTCCAGCGGCCTTCGTCCGTGCGCACCAGATTCAGACTGGCCTCATCCACGCTGATCGTATCCAGCTCCACGCGCCCGCGCCAGAGCGAGAAGAGGCGAATGGAGGCCGTGACGGTATTTGCGTGCAGCACCGGCTCGGCGCCGTAGATGGGGTCTTCCTCGACGGTCAGGTCGGTAAGCACGAAGCCGGGGCGCGGCAGCAGGCGCACCTCGACCGAGGACAATCGCACGGGACGGCCCAGCGATGCGGAGATCAGTTGCGTAATCCGCGCCTTGTAGCGGCTGACGCTCAGATACGGGGGCACAATCAGCGCAGCAAGAATCAACGTCAGCGCCGCCAGCGCCAGCCAAAGCCGCGTGCGATTGCGTTTCCGTGCGTGTGTATCTTGCATCATTGTCGTGTTAGTGGTCTGGGCATTTCATAGTCACTCAGGGGCTAAAGCCCAGATTGATTTTGCTGTCTTTGCGGCACGACTTAAGTCGTGCCCTGATACAAAGCAGGCCTTTGAAACACGCCCTATCTCCCTGGTCCCTGCTCTCAGTTTACTTCACCACGTGAAAGGTTCGGCTCCAGCGTGTATCACTGAAGAAGTGGAGCGCGACATGACCCATCCAGGCCACGGCATGACCCGTATTCTGATTTTCCAATTGGCCGTCCGGCGTATCGAAAGACCAATAGTTGAAGAGCGGACGGCCGAGGATGTTCTCGCGGGGCAGAAAGCCCCAGTAGCGCGAATCCAGGCTGTCGTGCCGGTGGTCGCCCATCATGAAGTAGTGGCCGGGCGGGACCACCAGATCGCCATTCTCTAAATGATTAGGAAAATCGACGGTCCAGGCTTCGGTGGCGCCTGGTGGACTCGGCGGAATGGATGGGAATTCGTCGAGAAACTCCTGATCTGCCATGTTGTGGGGGTTGGGAGAGTTGTCCGCATCCTTCGGTAGATTCTGCGCCACGCCATTCAGAATCACGATGCCGTTGTGCAGATGAATGTGATCGCCGGGAATGCCGATCAACCGCTTGACCAGAATCGTATAATCTGAATTTCCCTCCGCGTCCACATCCGGCACCGGCTTGATGAAGACGACGATGTCGCCGCGCCGCGGCTCGCGAAAGTGAACCAGCGGCATCCACTTTGTAGGCGGAGCCAGTGTGGTGTGGTCCACCATCAGATGGTCGCCCACCAACAGGGTTTTCTCCATCGAACTGGAGGGAATGACCATGTTCTGCGCAATAAAGGTGAGAATGAACAGGCCAATCACCAGCACGGAAAGAATACTGGCGAAAGCCTCAAGGGGTGTCTCTTCGACACGCTCTTTGCCGGCCTCGGAGGCTGGCTGTGTCTCGGTCTGCGCTTTGGGAATCGCTTTCTTGTTGGCGTGCGTCTTGTTCTTCGTCATTCGTTCTGTCTCGATACAGTTGTCAGTTATCAGAGATCAGCCCTCAATTCTCAGCTTGTTCGCTGTTCACTGTCCACTGTTCACTGTACTCTGTGAAAGGTACGGCTCCAGCGGGTTTCGCTGAAAAAGTGCAGCGCGACGTGGCCCATCCATGCCACGGCATGACCAAATCCGGGTTCTACCAACTCATCATCCGGAGTAATAAATGACCAGTAGTTGAAGAGCGGACGACCGATGATATTCTCGCGGGGAACAAAGCCCCAGTAGCGCGAGTCCAGGCTGTTGTGCCGGTTATCGCCCATCATGAAGTAGTGGCCGGGCGGGACTACAAGATCACCGTTTTCCAGGTTCTTGGGAAAGTCCACCATCGACCATGAATCGGGAACCTGAGAGATTGCGGGAGGCGGCTCGGAGGGAAACTCGTCGAGGAAATCCTGGTGGTTCTCCGGGGTGGTCGGCTGGGCGTGGGGCTGCGCCTGAGCCACGCCATTCAAAATCACGATGCCGTTGCGTAGATGAATGTGGTCGCCGGGAACGCCAATCAGCCGCTTGACCAGAATCAGATACTGAGGATTTCCGTCCGTATCCGGGTCGGGCACAGGCTTGATGAAGACTGTAATGTCGCCGCGTCGCGGCTCACGCTGGTGAACCAACGGCATCCACTTGGTCGGCGGAGCCAGCGTGATGCGATCCACCAGCAGGTGGTCGCCCACCAGCAGCGTCTTCTCCATGGAACCGGAGGGAATGACAAAATTCTGCCCCAGAAATGTGAGAATGAACAGGCCGATCACAAGCACGGAGAGTATGCTGGCAAAGGCTTCAAGGGGCGTCTCCTCGACGCGCTCATTGCCGGCCTCGGAGGCTGGCTGGGTCTCGGTCTGCGCATTGGGAATCGGAGTCTTCGCGGCGCGCTTCTTGTTTTTCGTCATTCGTCCAGTCTCGGCACAGTTGTCAGTTATCAGTTGTCAGTTATCAGTTGTGAATTCTCAATTGCTCGGTCTATTTACTGACAGCTGTCTTATCGCACCACCTGGAAGATGCGCTTCCAGCGGGCAAAGCCTTGCAGCCTGCACACAAGCTGCCTATCGTGTCCGAGTCTATCATCTGAAGCCTGTAGCGCGGCCTGATGCGGATCGGTGGCCGAGGGCCGCATAAGCGAGAAGTAGATCACCAGCGGCCGGGCCACAATCTGCTCGCGCTGGACAAAGCCCCAGAAGCGGGAATCGTCGCTGTGATTGCGATTGTCGCCGAGAACAAAGTACTCGTCTTGCGGCACCACCAATTCTCCGTTGCGGACAAGGCTCCGCATCCGCCTCCACCAGACCGGCTCCACGTTGGGATCGGTATAGATTAGGGCGGGAAAATCGTCGCGAAAGGGATTGCGTGCAGCCGGCTCGAAGGCCGCATACGGCTCATCGAGCGCCGCGCCATTCACCGTGACGCGTCCATCGTTGATGCGCAGATGATCGCCGGGAAGACCGACCACGCGCTTGACGACGTAGGGATGCTGAGGATGATGGAAGACGACAATGTCGCCGCGCGCGATCTCGCGATAGGGCATGAACAAACGGCTCACGCTGTCGGCCGGCGCATAGACCTGCTTGTTGACCAGCAGAAAATCGCCAACGAGCAGCGTTCGCTCCATGCTCTCGGAGGGAATCAGGTAAGGCTGAAGCACAAAGGTCAGCAGGAACAGCGCCACCACCAGCAGCAAAAGCAGCCTTGCGAATGCTTCCGGCACGGTGGGCAGACTGAGCCGCGCCTCCTTAAACCAGAGCGAAAGCCGGCTGGAAACTTGGGCAGGGTTGCTCATTGCGCTGACTCTTCCTCCTCGCCGTCTTTAGGCTGCATTATTGCCGCATCGGCCTTCTTCGCCGCAGCCTTCAACTTTTCCAGCGCTCGCCGCGCCGCATCCTGCTCGGCGTTTTTCTTGGTGGTGCCCATGCCGCGCGCCAGCCGCTTTCCCGGCTCTCCATCGGATGTCTTCAACCGCACCTCGACCATGAATCGCTTGCGGTGATCGGGACCGCTCTCGCTCTTGACGCGGTAGACCGGCGCGCCCGCGCCCGAAGCCTGCAAATGCTCCTGCAGCGCCGATTTGAAGTTGCCCAGCGCGGCGCCTGCCCGCAGCTCCTCGGCAAACTGCTCGGCTGCCTCGCCCATTACCCAGCGGCGGACAAAGGCTCTCACAGGCTCCAGGCCGCCATCCAGCAAAAGCGCGCCCAGCACGGCTTCCATGCTGTTCGAGAGCACGGTGCTCTTGCGCCGCAGGCCGCCCTTCTCTTCGCCGCGGCTGAGCCGCAGATAGCTGCCCAACCCGACGGCCGCGGCCACCTCGGCCATATGCTGGCGGCTGACCAGCAGCGAGCGAACGCGAGTCAACTCGCCCTCATGCCACTCCGGATGAAGCACAAACAACGCCTCGGCCACCACCAGCCCCAATACGGCATCGCCAAGAAACTCCAACCGCTCGTTGTCGCCGCTGTCTGCAACCTCCGGCTGAACCGATTCACTTGCCGCCCGCTCATTCGCCAAAGAGCGATGCGTCAGCGCGCGCACCAGCAGCTCCGGGCGCTTGAAGCTGTGCCCCAACGCGGCTTCCAATTCGGCAAGAGCGGCATCCATCTGCGCCTCAATCCAGAGCCTGCTGCTCGAACCGGCGTCTCCGGCTCCGCACAAGCCCCTTCTCCATTATCAGGTGTTTTATGTACTCCCGGAGACCCTGCCGGAATTATTGCGGCGTCTTCGTCCCACTTGCCGGCGTCGGCTTCTCCTCTGGAGGCTTGTCGGAGCTGTCCTCCTCGGCATCCTCATCGCAACTGTGCCCGCGCACAGCATAAGCCGCTTTGACACCGCGTTCGGCGGCCAGCCGCGTATCCATCTGTCCGTCGCGCGTCTTCAGCGCCTCCTGATACTCGGCGACAGCCTCATCGCGCTTGCAATCCAGGTCCAGCATCCGGCCCAGAAATATGTGCGACCAGGAGAGCAGGCGCGGATCTTTGCTTGTGGCCAGCGTCTTCTGGAACCCGTCGGTAGCCTGGTCCGGATGCCCGGTCATCAGTGCCGCGCGAGCCAGAATGAACTCGGCACGAGCGCACTCCGCCGCGGATTCCGGAGTATCGGAGCGTGTGTTGAGCGTCTGATGCGCCATCGCGCTGGCCGCCGCCACATCGCCTGCCGCAAGGCGCGCCTCGGCCAGGTCCAGTCCCGTCAATTTGCGCGGCCTGCTGCGCATCAGCACATCGCCGTCTGCCTCCTTGTCGAACTCGATCTGCTTGGCGAAGTGCACCTCGTAGTCCACATCCATGCTATAGACGATCTCGCCGATGGTGTCCTTCAGGCTGACGGAATCCTTCTCGAAAATGATCAATTGCTGAAAGAAGTACTGCGTCAGCACGAATCCCTGCGTGAGGTCGTGATGCACCGCGGCAACGCGAACCGCCTCGATCTTCTGCCGGTTCAAATCGCGTTCATGCTCATAACGCGGCAGCTCCTCGCGGTCCACATTCGGCGGAATCTTGTACTCGGGAATGCCCGTGTCCATGGTGCGCGCCTCGATGGCCTTGATCAGGCACTCAATGCTCAGAGGCAGCGAATCCGAGCGCAGGCGAAATTCCAGCGGTGCATCGCGCACCACCTTCAAAATCGGCTGCATCCGGTCAACAGCCGAGGCCCGCGCATAGAGCAGCGGCTCGATGATGTAGTGCAGGTAAATGTGATGCACATCGTTCATGCGGATGGCGCCGTTATCCGGCGAAACCACCACGATGTAATCGGCGCCGTAGACGCGCGCGTTCACCGTGCGCGGCGTCAGCAGCGGTTCCACAACCACGAGAAAACGCCGTCCGTTGTAAGATTCAGCCGGCATCCTGAGGTAAAGATTCGTGGCGACAATCATCTTCGAGAGCGGATCGTGCAACTGGTCGGCCAGCCGATCATAGGCGGGATGCACCACCAGCCAGATTCCGTGCAGGTCCGTGGCGGCGGCAAACTCGCGAAGCAGCGGAACCACCTCCAGCACCTGCGTCGCATCGGGCGGCATCAGCGGCAGATCGACTGTGATCTCCAGCTCTGGCGGCAGCCCCAAATACAGCGACAGCGAGACGTATTGCGCCACATCCTGCTCGGTTCCGGTCATGCGATGCTGGGCAATGTACAGGCAGAGCTTGTCGCGCTTGGCTCGCGCATCCTCGCTCTTGGCCAGCGCCGCGTTCATCTCCTCGCGAACCCGCTTGCGCACCGGCTCGCTCTCTTCCAGGCCCTCGTCGTAGCCGCAGGCATTGAGCGCAGCAGCCATCATGAAGACCGGCTCGGCGCTGATCAGCGAGATCGTGGGACCGGCGGGATCAAGCTGCACCGGCTCCTTTTCCTGCACAAATCCCTGCGAGCTGGCTCCCTGCGAGGATGCAGCGCTCTGCGCCGTCTCGGGCGATCGCGCCGAGCTGCTGGAAGATTGTGCGCCAGCCGCAAGGCAACATGAAGCGGCAACCAGAATAATTGCGGAAGTTCGAAAGGCTCGGAGCGTCATAAGTGATCCCTGTATCCAATACTAGACGCAGCGGAAGGGTTAAACGATAGCGGCGGGGGTTTGGGGCGGCTTGGGAATGCGGGACAAGCGCATGAAGGTATTCTGCGGATCACTCTCGGTCTTCCGGGGCATCGATGTATCCGCAGTTCCACGTATTGGCGCAGTTTTCAAATTGAGGGTGATACGCCCGAACCCAAAAAGCATCCAGCATATTCTATTGTCGAAATTCTTAAGTTCGAGATAGCGTATGGTAGCCGGTGAGGTGTTGTCCTCTGGCTGGAAGCTTGGCACGATGGCTCCTGCGGACGACGCGAAGAAGATCACAATGGATTGCCATCATCGCCTCCGCCAGGTTTCCGTGATTCCAGAGCCAATCTCGCAATCTCCCGAGCCGTGATTTACTCGGAACGCGCTCCGGCGTTGGCGCGGTTATTTGTGGCCGCCGTGCTGTCGCAGCAGGTCGACCACCTCTTTCTCTCTTACGGATGACGCTAAGTGCAACGGCGTCATCCCCTTGTCATCCTTGGCGTTGACATCGGCGCCGTGGGCCAGAAGCAATTCAGCGATCTCCCTCTGTCCTGTGGATGCCGCATACATCAGCGGCGTCCAGTCCACTTTCGTCTTGGCGTTGACGTCGGCGCCGTGGGCCAGAAGCAGGTCGACCAGTTCCTTTTGTCGATAAAACACCGCGCCGTCCAACGGCGTCATCCCCAAGTTATCCCTGGCGTTGACATCGGCACCGTGGGCCAGAAGCAGCTCGGCCACCTTCGCGGACCCGCCTTCTGCCGCGGTGCGCAGGAGCGTTATGCCTCGGTCATTCCGAACATTGACGTCGGCGCCGCGGGCCAGAAACAGTGTGACCAGTTCCGTTCTTTGATAAAGCACCGCATAATATAACGGCGTGTTTCCGCCCCCGGGATCCTTGTAATTGATGTCGGCGCCATGAGCTACAAGCGACTCCACCTCGGCATCTTGCCCCTTCGATATGAGATCTCTCAGCGACACATTCGATTCTCTTGCTGCGACGTCGACGGCCATCTTGGGATCGAGCCGCCACACGGACCCAGTGGTCGTCAGTCCCGGGACAAGAACCGGCACCTGTTCCCAGGCCGTGCAAGGGCCTACGCTATCACCGGAAGATTTGCAGGTCTTGTTATAGCCCCAGGCAGAATTAACTGTACTGTAGCAATCCACGTCGTGCGTGATTTTCTGACGGATGCAGGCTCCATTTGTAAACGATCCGGACGGTATCATGCCCGGGCCGTTCGCGGTCTCGATGCGGACCACATCGTAACCTCGCGCGGTAGCCTCTTTGAGCAGCATCTCCTCGACTGAGGCGGGCACTTTATCCTTGTCCGCGACACTTGTGGTGGAGTAGGAGGCGGTTGCATTGCCCATTTTGACGTAGCCCTTGCTTTCGAGGGTCTTTGCGTCCTCGCGGGTTATGGTGGCGGGTACCTCACGCGGGGGAAGCGTTTTGTATTCGATGATGTCATATTTCACGGTGACGGGGACTTTGTCCGTCTGATGTATCTTCTGTGCCAGGGATATAAGTGTGAAAACCACCAACATTCCCGCCTGCTTGCCGGCCATCGCACCAACTGAACGCAGATATCGTCCGCTCTCATTGCGATCCATATTAGTTGGTATCTCCTTCTTCGACCTAGAACCGTTGCTATTGTACTCCCCGCAAAGAGGATTGCAAGGTTAAAGAATGTTGGCGTCCCCAAACCGGGCGTTTGTGGCAGAAAGCCGATCATGATCTATGACTCAATCGATCTAACAACCAAGCGGCTATCGAGTCCGAAACAGAATAGGCGCAGTGCATGACTCTTCATGGCTTTAGCGCAGGAGGGGAGTTTACTCGTCGCGCGAGTGACGAGAGAAAGATTCCGGGAGGATGATCGCCTATCCGGTAACAGCACCTCTACCCATTCCCCCGTCCCTGCCCCAAGGTCTGACCACTGAAATATAATCGGAAAGGGTCTGCTGCTTGCAGGGATCACGTCAGAATATTCCGGAGATTATATGCCAGATGCATCGTGCGATATTGGCCTGATCGGCCTCGCTGTCATGGGACAAAATCTTGTCCTCAACATGAACGACCACGGCTTCAAGGTCGCCGTCTTCAACCGCACCGTCTCCAAAGTGGACGACTTCGTGGCCAACGAAGCCAAGGGCACGCAGGTGGTCGGAGCGCACTCGCTAGAAGAGCTTGCCAAGCTGCTCAAGCGCCCACGCCGCGTCATGCTGATGGTCAAGGCCGGCGATTCCGTCGATCAGACGATTGGCCAGGTGCTGCCTTATCTTGAAAAGGGCGACATCATCATCGACGGCGGCAACTCGCTCTTCACAGACACCAATCGCCGCACGGCGGACCTTGCGGCCAAGGGCATTCTCTACATCGGCACCGGCGTCTCCGGCGGTGAAGAGGGCGCGCGCCGCGGCCCCTCGATCATGCCTGGTGGAAACCCCGCCGCGTGGCCGCACGTGAAAGCGATTTTTC
This sequence comes from uncultured Occallatibacter sp., assembly GCA_964408275.1. Taxonomy (GTDB): domain Bacteria; phylum Acidobacteriota; class Terriglobia; order Terriglobales; family Acidobacteriaceae; genus Telmatobacter. Next base: position 3,256 of record CAYOYX010000044.1, on the reverse strand, counting down.
AGGCCATCGCCGCCAAGGTTGAAGACGGCACGCCATGCTGCGACTGGGTGGGCGAGAACGGCGCGGGCCACTTCGTCAAGATGGTTCACAACGGCATCGAGTACGGCGATATGCAGTTGATCTGCGAAGCCTACGACCTGTTGCAGCGCGGACTCGGCCTCAACGCCGATGAGTTGCACACCGTCTTCGCCGATTGGAACAAGGGCGAACTGGACAGCTATCTGATCGAAATTACCCGCGACATCTTCGCCAAAAAAGACGAGGACGGCAAGCCGATTGTCGATAAGATTCTCGACACCGCCGGACAAAAAGGCACCGGCAAATGGACCGTCATCAGCGCTCTCGACAACGGCCAGCCGGTGACACTGATCGGCGAATCGGTCTTCGCGCGCTGCCTCTCGGCTCTCAAAGATGAGCGCGTGGAAGCCTCGAAGATTTTGCAGGGACCGGCAAGCAAAGCCGCCGTCGGCGACCGCGCAGAGTTTATCGAAAACGTTCGCCGCGCTCTCTATTGCTCCAAGATCATCAGTTACGCGCAGGGTTATATGCTGCTGCGCGCCGCAGCTAAAGAGAATGGATGGAATCTGAATATGGGCGGCATCGCGCTGATGTGGCGCGGCGGATGCATCATTCGCTCGCGCTTCCTGGGCAAGATCAAGGAAGCCTTCGACAAAAATCCCAAGCTGGAAAATCTACTGATGGACAGTTTCTTTTTCAGCGCGCTCAATCAGTATCAGGCCTCGTGGCGCAAGGCGGCGATTAACGCCGTCGAGTTGGGAGTGCCTACTCCCGCCTTCTCCACTGCGCTGGCCTTTTTCGACGGCTACCGCACCGGCCGCTTGCCGCAGAATCTGCTTCAGGCGCAGCGCGACTACTTCGGCGCGCACACCTACGAACGCATCGACAAGCCGCGCGGCCAGTTCTTCCACACCAACTGGACCGGACACGGAGGCCGCACCGCATCCTCGACTTACACCGTTTAATTCCGGCTGTAACTCAAAAGGCCAGACTCGCAAGAGCCTGGCCTTTTGTAATTCAAGCGATAAGTCGCATTATGGGTTAATTCGTCGCGGAGTCTGTGTAAGCAGCCATCGGACTAACTCCCTGCCCGCGGCGTAGTTATCATAAGTGGACGGTAATTTGCGGCCATCCGTATATTCGTTGTAAAGCCACGGATCAACTGTCGCAAAGACTGTTCCTTTGCCGTACTTCGCCGTGGCCATCAAAATATCGCCGCGATCACGGAGCAGGAAGTTAGCTGGTGTACTGACAGAGATTGTGCAAATCTCCTTCATGAATGCTGTGTGCGGCTCGTGAAAGATGGGACCGCCGCTCGCAATTGCGACTTTGCCCATCTCGTATTTATTGCCGTCCACCTGATTGCGCAGCAAGCTGTTATAGTGAATGCCGAAGCGCTCGGAGAGCAGGTTCATGTGCTCCAGATCAGCGTTGGCCGGATCGTTTTCCATGATGACCAGCACGCCGCCGGCCTTCACCCATTCCGCAATCTGATCCGCTTCTTCCGGCTGCATATAATGCGGCGCAGGATTCTTCACCGGAATATCTGGAGATACGATGATATATATCTGCGCCTTGCCAAGTTGAGCCAGAGTTGGCGCGGTGTAGAGCGTCTCCGTCTTCGCGCCGAAGTAATTGAAGTTGTGGCCTAGGAATGAGTAGCCGCCGTTGCTTTGGTCCTCCCACTTATAGTGAAAGTAAACTAACTGGCCGGATAAGTCAGCGCGCTTTTGGCTGTTATACCACGCATCCAGAAGTACCGTATCGCCGCGGCCCAGCTTCTCATTCGCGGCATTCTCCATCTCGACACTGGCCAGTAGAAATGGTCCAATTCCCTTGGGATCGTTGCTGACAACCTTCTCGCCGATGTAATAACTGTAACTCCCATCGCGATAAGGATTGCCGCCCAGCCCCGCGCCCTTTACTGTTCCGGTGAGCGTAAGCGCACCGTCCGGTTCGATTTGAATAAATCGGCTAAGAATGCCCTTGTATCCGCGCTCCACATTGGCAAGATAGCGCGTCGGAAGATAGCCCTCACGCACGCCCCTGGCCAGCGCATAAACAAACATACAAGAAGCGGAAGACTCCAGATAATTCCCCTTTGCCCCGCCCTTATCGAGCACCTGATACCAAAGCCCAGTCGCATTATCCTGATAGTGTGTGATCGCCACCGCCTCCTGGTCTAACTCGGCGATCAATTGTTTGCGCCCCGCGTCGTCCTGGGGATACCATGCCAGCGCATCGACCAGAGCCATCATTTGCCATCCCATAGCTCGCGCCCAGAACTGCGATGACCGTCCAGTAACTTTATCCGCCCAGCGCTCCTGCTTCGACTCATCCCATCCGTGATAGAGCAGTCCTGTCTTCTTATCGAGAGTATGCTGATAGATCAGCGAAAATTGATGAGTTATATCCTTGAAAGCCTCAGGATGATGGAACGTTACCGCATATTCGGCATAGAAAGGTTCTGCCATATATAGCCCATCCTGCCACATCTGATTCGGATATTTTTGCTTGTGCCAGAAGCCTCCGGAGGCCGTGCGCGGCTGATGAATTAACTGCTCATAGAGCAGCGTTGCGGCCTTCGCATAGCGCGCATCCTGAGTTACACCGTATAACAGCAGTAATTGGCGACCCAGTAGAATGTTATCGAGCTGATTCTCTTCTGGCTTATAAGTGGAGATAGCGCCATCAGGGCCGACAAACTGATCCACCGAATCTTTAATGTATTTGTAATAGCGCGCATCCGCCGTATTAAACCAGACGGCATCCATGCCCTCCAGCAGCGTACCCAGCCCGTAATTCCAAACCCACTTCTCATCACCGGGAGCCAGCCGTCCGCCTGGCCAGCGTTCGATAGCAGCATTCGCCGCGCGCTCAGACCAGGGCTGTTCCTGCGCCTTGCTTTCCCTGCCGCAGAGCATCGCGGCAAGCGATAGAACAACAGCAAGGCGACAGTAAGTCCTCACAGGCATCGATTGATTTACCCCGCGCTCTTCACCCTCACTACCGTGATCTTGGCGAAACCCTCTTCAAAGACCGGCGGCTTGAGCTTTTCCGCCATCTTGCGCATCACGTCCGCGCTCACCGAGCGGTCGCGCTGGCTGTTGCGCTCCAGGCAGACCTCCAACGGCACGTCAAAGAAGACCCCCTGCACCTCGTAGCCGAAGCTCTTTGCCATCTTGATCCACTGGCTGCGCTCATGGCTGGAGAGGTTGGTGGCGTCCACGTAATTCCA
>CAYOYX010000043.1:0-26549 GCA_964408275.1 uncultured Occallatibacter sp. | reverse complement strand
AAACTCCGCGCCCAGCAACAGATAAAGCACAGCCAGCGAGACCATCACCACAATCAGCGACAAGGCGCTGATTGTGGGATGCGACTGGAGGAGCAGATTGATCGCTCCAGCCAGACAGAATCCCGCAAAGACAAAAAAGAAAATCAGGTGCATCGCATCACCGACACGCAAGCCAAATGCTCGTCGCAACAATGTTGAGAATGGCTGCCGGCAGCAGCCAGCGCCATCCGAAGTTCATTAACTGGTCATAGCGGAAGCGCGGCAGCGTCCCGCGCACCCACACATACAAAAAGAGAAAGCAAAAGACCTTGAGAACAAACCAGAAGATGGGCAGGAAAGCATGAATGAAAATGTTCTGCGGCGGAGGAATCAGGTCGCCGAAGAAGCTAGTCCAGCCGCCAAGAAACAGCAGCGTCGCCACGCAACCCACCGTGATCATGTTGGCGTACTCGGCCATGAAGAACATCGCGAACTTCATCGAGCTATACTCGGTGTGATAGCCGCCGGTCAGTTCGCTCTCCGCCTCCGGCAGATCGAAGGGCGAGCGGTTGGTCTCCGCGTATGCCGCCATCAGGTAGATGAAGAAGGCGAAAACCTGGCCACCGCCGAAGATATTCCAGGTCAGAATGCCCCTGCTTGATTGCTGTCTGACAATCTCGATCAGGCTGAGCGATCCGGTGCGCATCACAACGCCGACCAGCGAAAGCCCCAGCGCCAGTTCATAGCTGACCAACTGCGCCGAAGAACGCAGCGCGCCCAATAGCGAATATTTATTGTTCGACGACCACCCCGCCAGCGCAATGCCATAGACGCCAATCGATGTCACGCCAAGAATCACCAGCAGCCCGATGTTCACATCGGCGATTTGAAAGAGATGAGGACTGCCTAAAACAGAAACCGGCTCGCCGAAGGGAACCACAGCAATCGAAATCAGCGCGCAGCCCAGTGCGATAATCGGCGCAAGCAAATAGAGCGGACGATAGACACCAGTAGGAATGATGTCCTCTTTCATAAAAGACTTCGCCCCGTCCACCAGCGGCTGCAACAGGCCAAACGGCCCCACGCGGCTCGGCCCCCAGCGGTTCTGGATGCGGCCCACCAGCTTGCGCTCCAGCAGCACCGTGTAAGCGACGCCAAGCAGCATCACCACCGTCACCACGGCTACCTTGAGCACGCTCCACAAAATGAATTGCAAAATCGTCACTGGTCCTTAGCCTCTTCTTACAACACCTTCAGTCCGCCAAATCGCGCCTGATGCTTTTTCAATTCCTTGAGTGTCGCGCTGTGTTCGCCCAATCTTCCCGATGTAAACAATCCATCGTGAGTTGGCGCGAATTCTCCCTGCTCAGTCGATGCGCTCTCCGATGCAAAACCAATCTCCGTATGCGCATCATTGCCGCTCAGCAGATTCGCGCGATCCACGGCATAGCCCGGAACCAGCCGCGTAATTTCGTCCAGTACCGTCAGCGGATCAAAGGGACTCGTCTTCCACTCCAAACCATTCGCAGCCAACCACACCGCATGGCGATCGGCTTCTCCGGCCTGCGCGCCACGCGATTGACCTAGATCAGCCATAACACTGCTTTTGCCAAAAGGAACAAGCGTCTTCACGTCCACGCCCATCGCACCGGCCAGCCGCACCAGAATCTCAAACTCCGGCTTGACGCCAGCGCGGTCTGCTGCCTTCTTCACAAGTTGCAGATCACCGAAGGTATTCGTTACCGTGCCGCTCTTCTCATAGAGGCTGGCCGCGGGCAGCACCACATCGGCAAGCGCGGTCGTTTGCGTCGGAAAGATATCCAACGCAATCACAAAAGATTTTTTCAATGCCTCCGGCGTCACGCCGAGCTTTGCCACAGGATCAGCGCCTACTACCAGCAACGCACCCAACTCGCCTTTGCCCGCGGCTTCCATCATCTCCTTGAGCGTCTTGCCTGGTGTCGCGGGCAGGCCTACATACTCAGGAAATGCACCGGGGGCCGTAACCGGCACATAGCCGGGAAGAAGATCAGGTAAGAGTCCCATCTCCGCCGCACCGCGCGAGTTTGCGTAATCGCCGAGAAAAGCAAACCGCACATTGCCACGCTTCAATCCCCACGCCACTAACTCCGTCACCTGCGCGCCGCTGTATTCCGTGCCGAAGATCACAAGCAACGATTCCTCAGCCAACAGTGCTTTGCTGAACTCTGAGTCGTTGTTTTCCAAAGCTGTAACCAGCTCCGCGTAACCGTTCGTCAGCCGCAGAGTAGCCTTAGCCATACGCTCCAATTTGATTGCCTTCGCATTGGCCACATAAAGCCGCGCGCGGTTCAGCCGCACATTCGTCCGCAGATTCCACGCCAGCAGCGGATGCTCTTCGGTAGGATTGCCGCCGATGAGCAGAATAGCCGGCGCACTCGCGGTATCGCGCAGGCTGGCGGCCTTGCCATGCTCCCCGGCCAATGCCTGCGCAAAAGCCGCATAATCCGCCGTGCGTTCGTGGTCGATGTGATTCGTCTTCAAAACCGTGCGCGCAAACTTCTGCAAAAGATAATTTTCTTCATTGGTCGTCTGATTCGAGCCGATAACACCGATGGCCGCGCCGCCCTTACTCTCGCGCACGTCTTTCAATTTACTTGCGGCCAGCCGTAGCGCAGCCTCCCATGTAGCCGGCTCCAGCTTGCCATCGCTCGAGCGCACCAGCGGCTTGGTCAGTCGATCCTCACTCGCTACAAAATCAAATCCAAATCGTCCTTTGGCGCAGAGAAAGTCGCCGTTGATGCCGCTCATGTCGCGGTTGCTCGCGCGCACAATTTCGGAGCCGTCCGTTGTCTGCCGCACCCCCAGCGTCACCTTGCAGCCGTCCGCGCAATGCGTACAAACCGTCGCCACGTGGTTCATCTCCCACGGCCGCGTTTTATAGCGATAACTCCCACTGGTCAGCGCGCCCACCGGGCAGATGTCGATGCACATTCCGCACTGTTCGCAGTCCAGATGATCGCCGCCATTGGGCGCAATCACGGAATTCACGCCGCGATTCTGCACACCCAGCGCCCACACATCCATGCCCTCGCCGCAAACGCGCACACAGCGGTAGCAGAGAATGCAGCGCGGACGGTCATAGAAAACGGCCGGCGACCATTGCTGTTCCTCTCGATGACTTTTCGCCTCCTCATAGAGGCTCTCGCCCGCGCCGTACTTGAACGTCATGTCCTGCAACTCGCATTCACCGCCCTTGTCGCAGACCGGGCAGTCCAGCGGATGATTGCCGAGCAGCAATTCAATCGTAGCCTTGCGCGCCTGCGCAATCTCCGCTGACTCAGTAATAAAAACCTGTCCCTCGGCGACCTGTGTCGTGCAGGCAGTTTGCAGCTTGGGAACTTTTTCCTGGCGCACCACGCACATCCGGCAGGCGGCTTGAAGCGAAAGCCCCGGATAGTAACAGAACGCCGGAATCTCAATCCCCGCATTGCGGCAAGCGTCGATCAGCAGCGTCCCAGCCGGAGCCGTCAGCTTCTTTCCATCGACAATGAAGGTTACGTCTGCCATTCGTCTCCAGCGTCCTTAAACTACCGCCAACTCCATGTGCTTCGAGAACGGACAAGCTTTCCCGTTCAAATGCTCTTCAAACTCCTTGCGGAATTTCTTTACGAATCCCAGCATCGGCATCGCCGCCGCATCGCCCAGCGGACAAAATGTTCGGCCCAGCATATTCTCCGCGAGATACTGAATGTTGTCGATGTCCTTCGCTTCGCCAAAGCCCGCGTGCAGCCGAGTCATCGATTTCTTCAGCCAGTCCGTTCCTTCGCGGCAGGGAATGCACCAGCCGCAACTCTCGTGCTGATAAAACTTGATCGTCCGCAGCGCAAACTCAACAATGCAAGTCTGGTCGTCGATCACCACCACGCCCGCCGAGCCAAGCATTGATCCCGCCTTACCAACCTGGTCAAAGTCCATCCCGATGTCGATCTCATCCGGCAGCAGCACCGGCGTAGACGACCCGCCGGGAACGACGGCCTTCAATCCGCGCCCACCCCTCACGCCGCCTGCAACCTCATAGATTATTTTTTTAAGGCTGTAGCCCATCGGCAGTTCATAAACGCCCGGGCGCTCCACATGGCCGCTGATGCCAAATAAGCGCGTCCCGCCATTGCGCGGCGTTCCTACCGCTGCATAAGCCGCGCCGCCCATCGAAATCACGTGCGGCACTGTCGCAATCGTCTCGGCATTATTGATGACCGTCGGTCCGCCGTAGAGTCCCACGACCGCCGGAAACGGAGGCTTGATTCTCGGCACGCCGCGCTTGCCTTCCAGCGACTCCATCAGCGCCGACTCTTCGCCCACCTCATACGCGCCCGCGCCGGTCTGCGTGATGATTTGAAATTCAGTATCGCTGCCGAAGATGTGAGTGCCAAGAAAGCCGCGCGCGTAAGCGTCGGCCACAGCCTTCTCCATCATCTCCAGCAAGTAGCGGTATTCGCCGCGCAGATAAATGAATCCCATCTTTGCGCCGACGGCCAGTCCCGCAATAATCGTGCCTTCAATCACAGAGTGCGGATCATGCAAGAAAATCAGATGGTCTTTGCAGGTCCCAGGCTCGCTTTCATCGCCATTGACCAGAATGTACTTCGGCTTCGCAGACTGCTTGGGCACAAACGACCACTTCAAGCCTGTCGGAAATCCCGCGCCGCCGCGCCCGCGCAGATTGCTGACCTTCATCTCATCGATGATCCAATCGGAGCCTTGCGCAATGCACTTCTTCGCTGACTCATAGCCGCCGAGTTCGATGTACTTATCAATCTCCGCCGCTCCCTGCCCAAAACGCTTTGTAACAATCTTCACCTCATCGGGATGAGAGACCAGTTGAGGCAGAGCAGCCTTCGTTTGATTTTGTCTATAGCCGGCCAGAATTCCCGGCACTTTTTCCGGCGTCAACTCTTTGTGAAAGTCGTAGTTCACCTGAATCGCCGGAGCCCAGGAGCAGGCTCCGATGCACTCGACCTCTTCGAGAGAAAAAACTCCGTCGGCAGTGACGCCTTTGTGCCCGATGCCCAACTCCTGCTGGAAGCGTTCGTAAATCTCATTGCCGCCGCGCAGCATACAACTGATATTCGTGCAGACCTGCACGTTGTATTTTCCCGCAGGCTTGAAGCGCAGCATCGAATAGTAACTCGCCACGTTGCAAACTTCCAACTCCGTAATGCCGATGCGCTCCGCAACTTCGCCGATCACCGCATCCGACAAATAGCCAACTTCATCTTGCGCATAGAGCAGCATGGGAATCAGCGCCGAGCGCTTCAGCGGGTACTTCGCCACCAGCGCATCCAGGCGCGCTGCCAGCTTGGGAGAGAACAGGCTCATGGTTTCATTGCTCATCGATCAATCTCCCCCAGCACAATATCAATCGATCCCACCACGGCAATCACATCCGCCAGCATTCGCCCGCGCAGCATCGTGTCGAGTGCTTGTAATGTCGCAAACGACGGATTGCGGAAGTGAACGCGATAAGGCTTGGCCGTACCATCGGAGACGATATAGTAGCCCATCTGTCCGCGCGGCGATTCAATCCCCTGATAGACCTCGCCCGCCGGAACCGCGAATCCCTCCGTCACAATCTTGAAGTGATGGATCAACGCCTCCATCTGCGTCTTCATCTTCTCGCGGTCGGGCAGCACGATCTTCGGCGCGTCGGCCTTGATCGGGCCGTGCGGCATTCCATCCAGAGCCTGCTGAATAATCCCGACGCTCTCGCGCATCTCCTGAAGCCGGATTACGTACCGCGCCCAGCAGTCGCCCTCGGTCGCAATCGGCACCTTGAACTGAAACTTCTCATAGCCGCAGTAGGGCATATCGCGGCGCAGATCGAAATCCACGCCCGACCCGCGCATATTCGGCCCCGTCACTCCCAGCGCAATCGCATCCGCCGCCGACAAAATCCCCACGCCCTGCAAGCGCCCCTTGAAGATCGGATTGCCCGTCAGCAGATTCGAGTACTCGTCAATCTTCTCCGGAAACGCGCGAATGAATCCCTGTACGCGCGCATAAAAATCCAGCGGCGGCTCCATCGCGAGCCCGCCAATGCGAAAGTAGCTGGTCATCATCCGCTGTCCGGCCAGCCCCTCGAAGATTCTCAAAATCTCTTCGCGCTCGCGAAATGTGTACAGGAAAACCGTCAGCGCACCAATATCCATCGCGTGCGTGCCCAGCCAGATCAGATGCGAATTCAGCCGCGTCAACTCTGCCAGTAGTACGCGCAGCCACACGGCCCGCTCAGGAATCTCCAGCGCAAGCAGCCGCTCGACCGCAAGGCAGTAACAGAGATTGTTGGCCATCGGGCTAAGGTAATCCAGCCGGTCGGTCAGCGGAACAACTTGTTGGTAAAACTTGGCCTCGCAGGTCTTCTCGATGCCGGTGTGCAGATAGCCGATCTCCGGATAGATGCGCACCACAATCTCGCCGTCGATCTCCGCCACCAGGCGCAGAACGCCGTGCATCGCCGGATGCTGCGGACCCATATTCAGAATCATGTGCTGGTCGCGCGCGCCCGTGGCCGCCGGGACTTCGAGGATGGGGGTACTTCGATTCATCAGCGATACCCCTCCACCGGATAGTCCTTGCGCAGCGGATGTCCCTTCCAATCGTCAGGCATCATGATGCGGAGCAGATTGGGATGTCCCTCAAAAATAATTCCAAAGAGATCGAAAACCTCGCGCTCGTAAAAATTCGCCGCCGGCCAAATCGCTGTGATCGACTCCACCGCCGGCTCATCGCCCTCCACCATCACCCGCAGCCGGATGCGCTCCTTATATATGTGCGAAAGAATGTGGTAGCTCAACTGAAAGCGCGGCGAAGCAGGAAACCAATCCACCGCGGTCACATCCTCAAAGAAGTTGTAGCCCGCCGCCTGCACTGTTGCCGCCGCCACGCGAATCTCGCCGGCTGCAATCGTCAGCGTCAGTTCATTCCGGTCAAACTTCGCGTCTGCCAAAGCCTCCGGCCTCCAAGCCAGGATCGCCTTGACCGCCGGATGCTCGGCAAGCCCTTCCAACACTGCTGTCTTGCCGATAAAAGTCTTGGTCTCCAGCATCCTATAGGTCCGCCTTTAGGTCCGCCTTGTCCTGGCTCCAGTTCAGGATGCCCTTGCGCACAATGTAAAAAAGTCCCACGGCCACAAAGCCCAGATAGACGATCATCTCCCAGAAGCCGAAGAAGCGCGAGCAGCCGGGAATGTACCTTAAATTGCGGTAGACCACCGCCCACGGCATAATGAAGACCGCTTCCACGTCAAACAAAATAAACAGCATCGCCACCATGTAAAAGCGCACGCTGAATCGTCCCCGCGCATCGCCCACGGCTTCTATTCCGCACTCATAAGCAGCCAGCTTCACTTTTGTGTTGCGATGCCGACCCACCAGCCACGAGGCCGTCACCATGATCAGCCCAAGCCCAAAGGCCGCAAGAATTTGCAGCAACAGCGCGAGATATTGCCAGTCATAAGGAGGATTCATTGCCGCCAGTTTCTGGGAAAGTTTGCATCCGGCTCGCCGAAGCTGCTCACTGCTTCGTCGTGACAGACCGCTCCTTTGAGCTTAGGTTTTCAGCTTGATTCCGTCAAGGCTTTCGCGCGCAGCACCAGTAGAATGCGCACGAACAGCACGTTTGCGTGACCTATATCACTCAATTCCAAAATAGGCACACGGAAATCAAATCTTTCCTTCTTGGGAAACGGTACGTTTGTCATCTGAAAAATCGTCGCACCAAGCCGAAAAACTGAGTGAGGATGAATTCATGGCAGCCACCACGACCACCGGCTTTTCGATCCCTGCTCCAGCGCAGACCCTCCGCGTAACCAGCCTTCCACGCCGGCGCCGCATCACGCCGCAGGCCGGACGCGCCTTAGAGATCCTCGGCCACGCAATCGAATACCTCACCGACGAGTTCGTGCATGAAGGCCATGCCTTCACCGCAAAGAACAGCCAGTTGCAAGCCGTGCAAATGCTCATGGCACTCAACCGCCAGGTCTACTTCGAGTGCCCGGAGATTCCAACCTTCGGCGAGCGCTGCCGCTCCCTGCTGCATAGCCATTCATGAATCTTCTTTTGGATTATCTTTGTATGAAGCAAGATTTACGCGGGCTTTCTGTATAAGGCCAAAAGATCAAGTCAGAACTGGCATAGCAACCAGGATGATCCTTGATAACCCGCTTTGGTGAGTTATCAAGGATCATCCTGGTTGGCGCCGCGTCAAGGCACCGTCAACAATTGATCTGTTTGCAAGTCACTTCACCGGTATTCAAGTTCATGCGCAATTCAGACCAGGACAGGTAGTTGATTCCGTTTTTCGAGCCTGTCCACTGCCGTGGGGCATTCCATGCAGCGCCGGGAGAGGGGTCCGGCAACGACGAGCCTGCCTCGTGGTAGTAGCCTAGCATCGCTTGTTGCTGCATCTGATTGTAGCGAGCATCCAGATCAAAGCTGATGTCCGTGTTTTGCACGAGCTGAACCGCCGCCGCAATACCCGCCGCCACCAATTTCTGGGCCGCTGTGCTGTCTGTCGTGTTCTGCGAATTGTACTGCGCCATCGACGGCAGCAACTGGCATATTGACCGGATGTACGTTGTGATTCGGTTGGTCAACGTCTGTCCTTGGTAGGCGCTCTTCGCCTTGTTAGCAGCCGCCAGCCACGGTCGCCACTCGTCGCGAAGATTAGCCAGAGCCTGCCGGATATCCTGCAAATCGTAACCGATATGACGGTGCCCCACCAGCAGCAGATGAGTGTTGTCCAGTAACTTGGAGATATTGCTCCACGGCACAGGCTCCGGATTATCCGACACGGGCACGCCGATATCATTCCATAACGAGCCGGTAACATTATTCGAGAAGTTCGGATTGTTCAGCCGCGCGGCGCACAATGTAGTTAGTTGATTTGCCGGCGGAAGACTTCCAAAATCCACTCCTGAGATGAGTGCGAGAATGCCCACTGCCGTGGCCTCGTTGTTGCTCAAAAGATTTCTACACCAGTAATTGACCCAGTAATGAAGCCCCACGATGGATAACGCCCCGCATTGATTGGCGCGGTACTGCCAGCCGTTCCAACTGTTATACGTGGGCGTATCGACATATCCATGTGCCAGCCGCAGATACTTGTTATGCATGAAGAACTTCGTGTCAATCTCGAGAAGTTCCGTCTCAGCAATCGTCAAGCCAATGCCGGGAATCGGATTATCGTCCATATTTGTTCGGTCCATTGCATTGGGTGGATTAGGGTTCCTGTCTTGCCCATCCACCAGAATGAACTCCAGATCGAAGGCCGCTCCCTTGTCCTTCCAACTCTCCGTGTAGCCGCCGCCATACATATACTCCGCGAAGGCGTTGAAGTTCTTCACCGCATCCTGCGTGTAGGTAGAGCCTGAAACCAGATGGGGCGAGCTGCCGCGCGAGGTGGCAAATGCTATCAGCTCATCCTTTTCTCCTGCTGCCCAAGTAAATCCGTTCACGATCCAGTTGATCGAATCTAGGTCCACCGCATCGCTGTAATCGTGATTTCCCGGCGTCACCAACACGGTGTAGCCGTTTTGCTTCAGCGTCTGCAAAAGCGCTAACGCCTGCGCCACAAATTGGGTGGCGTCCTTGCCCGACGCGTAATCGACAATATCTCCGGTAACCATCACGACAGGCTTCAGCGCAAGGCTGGCGTAAGTCTTCAGAATCGAGTTCACGATCTGTTGCGCCTGATTCAACGCAGTTCCGCTCATCCCCGGATCATTATCATTTGCTCCAATATGCAGATCGCTCAAATGAAGTATCACGCGTTCCAGGTGCGCTCCAATCGCACAGCTTGCCTGCTTAACCGCGAAGCCGCTGGTGAAGGTCGCCGTCAGTTGAGAGTTTCCAGGCGGAGTACTCCCGCTGGCGGTCAGTGTGACGCTTTGCGAATATTGCCCCGGACTCAATGTGAATGAAGAAGGAGTAGCGACAATTCCAGGCGGCACACTGAGCACAACCGTTGTCGGCTGATCGAGTTTCTGCCCCATTCCGACCGTAATCTGCTGGCCCAGGCCGCTTTGCGGAATATTGATCGTGCTTGGCGTAATCGTGCAATCCCACGGCGTAACCGTCACCGGTATATCCAGGCTTTGAGTACTCTGTTGAACCGGCTGCCCCGGCGCTGAAACAACACCTGTCGCCGTGAAATGAATATCAACATTGGTCGTGGGCGCATTCGGCGCAACGTGAATCTGAAAGGCCTGTACGTTCGAGGTCGCGCCAACCGGAGGCAATGGCGCGGGAGTCACTATAACCCCGCTGCCGCTCACACTGCAGCTCAGAGTCACCTGGTTCTGGAGGCTGGCGCCGGAGCGATCTATGATCAGCGCGCTATTCGCAGTTGCCCCCTGCATCAGCGAGTATTGATAAGGCTGCTCCATCGACAAAACAAAGTTGCCGCTCGCAGGCCGCACCACCAGACTCGCTGTATACTTCGTCGGAACCGCCTTTGGAGGCCAGGGTCCTTTCCAGTTCGGCGGACGCCCATCGTCCGGGTCAGGAATATTCGCTAGGTCGGTCGCAGTATAGCTGACTGAATAAGTGCCGAATGAAGGTGTAGCAGAGGCAACAAGAAGTACTTGCTGGCCCACTGTTTTCGTGCTGACTCCGTTGGGCAGGCCGCTGATCCCGCTCATGGTGCCGGGACCTTGAAAGAGCACGCATGACTTGTTTGGCTCCAGTGTGAGCGTTGACATCTTCCACTCTCCTTTTGAATGTTGTGCATGAATTTCTGTCGTTCGTGGGTTGTTGGTGCTGTCATATCACCCACACAGTCGAGGCAGGACTTGCTATATGCTCTTAGAAAGCGCCGGGGAATTCCCGCGGCCAAGGGAGGTATCTATGGATAAACCGACCCTAAAATAGCGTGATAACACCTCGGTAGAAATATAGGTATGCTCATTTCATTTGTCAACACATTTCCTGATGGAATCACATGGGCCGCGCCCTCGGAACTTGCTTCCGAGACCTGCCCTTCGCTATCCCACCGCCTGCACCGTCCCGCGCCCCACTAACTCCTCCACTCTCTCCACCCATCCGCGATCCGCCGCCACGCTCATTCCCTCCGGCTCCAAAATCACCACATACTCGCCCTTCTTTTCCAGATTCAGCATCACCTTGCCCGGCCCCGGCGCGTCATCCGCTGCGTTTTTCAATCTGGCAAAGATCTCCTCCGTCGCGCGATCAAGATTGATGCGAATCCGCACTCCCGTCGGCAGCTTCACCTGCACATCTTCCAGCGACTGAATCCCGCTGACTGCAATCTTCGGCGCCGCATCCTCGTCGCCCTGTAATACACCGCGCACCAGCACCGGAGCCTCCATCTTCAATTGACCCGATAGTTTTTCGTAATCTCGCGGAAAACAGACTAACTCGATCTTCCCAGTCGCATCTTCAAGAGATGCCGTTGCGTATAGCTTCTGGTCCTTCTTTGTCTTCTTTACCTGTAGCCCTAAAATCATTCCCGCCACCTGTATCTCGTCCGCCGGCTCCTGCTGCCTGCCCCAACTCCTCTCCGGCGGCTTGCGCTCCAGCGCATCGGCCGCGGGGATAACTCCTGCCAAATTACGCAACTTATCCGCGTACTTATCCAGTGGATGCCCCGACACAAAGAATCCCAGTACCTCTTTTTCATTGGCCAGCCGCTCGCCCTCCTCCCAATCGGCCACCTTCGGTAAATCGTCTCCCTGCGCCTTCTTCGGCCCTTCATCAAAAAGTCCGAACAACCCGCTTTGCCCTTGCGCCGCATCCCGCTGTGTCTTCTGCGATCGTTCCATCGCCTTGTCCACGGCAGCCATCAGCGGCGCTCTCTTGCCCAGCTCATCAAGCGCACCAGCCTTGATCAGCGACTCAATCACGCGTTTATTCATCACGCGCAAATCGACCTTCTCGCAAAACTCCCAAAAGCTTTTGAAGCTCCCGCCTGATTCCGCGCGCGCCTTCATGATCGACTCAATCGCATTGCCGCCGACGTTTTTCACCGCCGCTAAACCAAAGCGTATCGCCTCACCATGCGGCGTAAATTGCGCCCCTGAAACCTGCACATCCGGCGGCTCCACGCTGATGCCCATCTCCTTGCATTCGCCGATATACTTCACTACGTTCTCAGGCTTTGAAGTCTCTGAAGTTAGCAGTGAAGCCATAAATTCCATCGGATAATGTGTCTTTAAGTAAGCAGTCTGATAAGCCAAAAGCGCATAAGCCGCCGAGTGCGACTTATTGAATCCATACCCGGCAAACTTCTCCATCTGGTCGAAGATATCGCCCGCCGTCGCCTTCGGATGACCCGCTGCATTCGCGCCCTCCATGAAGCGATCCCGCTGCTCGGCCATCGCCTCGGCATTCTTCTTTCCCATTGAACGGCGCAGCAGATCCGCTTCGCCCAGCGAGTAACTCGCCAGCACATTCGCGATCTGCATCACCTGTTCCTGATAAACAATTACACCCAGCGTCTCTTTAAGAATTCCCTCAAGCTCAGGCAGCGCGTACTCCACACTGCGCCGTCCCAGCTTGCGCTCGATGAAGTCATCAATCATTCCGCCCTGAATCGGCCCCGGCCTGTACAACGCATTCAGCGCCGTCAAATCTTCCACTGAGTCTGGCCTGTATCTGCGCAGCACATCCCTCATTCCGCTTGACTCAAACTGAAAAACTCCCGAAGTCAGCGCCGAATGAAATACCTTTTGATAAGTCTCCGCATCGTCCAGCGGGATAGCTTCTATATCCACCTTCTCGCCACGCGTGCCTTCAATCAACTTCAGGCAGTCATCAATCACCGTCAGTGTCGTCAGGCCGAGAAAGTCCATCTTCAACAAGCCCAGCTTTTCCACGGCCTTCATATCATACGCAGTTACAATTTCGTCGTTCTTAGTCTTCGCCACCGGCACTAACTCCGTCAGCGGCCGCGGCGCAATCACCACCGCCGACGCATGAACTCCCGACCCGCGCACCAGACCTTCGAGTTTTTTCGCCGTATCAATCAGCTCGCGTATCTGCGCGTCAGTCTTATACGCCTTGCTTAGGTCGGGAACCTCCTTCAGCGCCGTATCAATCGTCATGCCAATCGTCGCCGGAATCAGCTTGGCAATTCGATCCACATCGCCATAGGGCATATCCATTGCACGTCCGCAATCCTTGATCGCCGCCTTCGCAGCCATGGTATTGAATGTGATAATCTGCGCCACCTGCTCGCGCCCATACTTGAGAGTTACGTACTCGATAACTTCGCCGCGCCGGTTCATGCAGAAATCCACGTCAATATCAGGCATGGAAACGCGCTCAGGATTCAAAAACCTTTCAAATAACAATGAGTTCTGCAATGGGTCAATGTTCGTAATCTCCATCGCATAAGCTACCAGCGACCCAGCAGCCGATCCGCGCCCCGGACCCACGGGAATCCCATGATCTCGCGCATATTTAATAAAATCCCACACAATCAGGAAGTATCCGGAGTACTTCATCTGCTTGATGATTCCTATCTCCCGCTCCAGCCGCGCTTCATACTCACTTAGCTTTGAGCGCAGCACTCCCCGCGCCTCTAACTGCCTGACTCCCGTCTCCAGCCTCTTCTTGAAACCCTCCCGGCAAACTAACTCGAAGTAACTATCAATACTATGTCCCTCCGGCACGGCAAACTCCGGAAATGGATTCTCCACCTTATTCAGTTTCAGATTGCATCGCTCGGCAATCTCCATCGTTCGCTGCAAAGTCATTGGAGAATCTTTGAAGATAACTCCCATCTCGTCCGCGCTCTTTACAAAAAACTGATCCGAATCAAAACGAAATCGTTCTTTATCGTGAATCTTGGCTCCCGTTTGCACGCACAGCATTACGTCGTGCGCATGAGAGTCCTCACCGCAGAGATAGTGCGAGTCGTTGGTCGCCACCATCGGAATACTTAGTTCTTTTTCCAGCCGGAAGAGAGCCTCGTGGATCTGCCGCTCCTGCTCCAATCCCTGATCCTGAATCTCTAAATAAAAATTTCCTTTGCCGAATATATCTTGATACTGTGCCGCCACTCCGCGCGCCTTCTCATAACGGCCAGCCATCAACTCTTCGCATAGCTCGCCGCTCAGGCAGCCGGAAAATCCAATCAACCCTTTGCAATTCTCCGCAAGATACTTCTTGCTCACACGCGGCTTGCGATAGAAGCCATAGAGCGAAGCCTCTGATGTAATCCGCACCAAGTTGCGGTATCCCTCCTCATCCTGCGCCAACACCAGCAAATGATTGTTCTCGTCTCCGTCACCCGGAGCGCGATGGTCCTCGTTCTTGCAGATATAAAGCTCGCAGCCCAGAATCGGTTTGACGCCCGCGTGCTTGGCCGCCTCAAAAAAATGCACCGCGCCGTAGATATTTCCGTGGTCGGTCATGGCGACAGACTTCTGCCCCAGCGCCGCCACGCGGTCCACCAGCTTGGTCAAGTCGCACGCGCCGTCCAGCAGCGAGTATTCGGTGTGCAAATGCAGATGGGTAAATTCGCTCATAGCTGCTTCGATTCTAGTTTGAGTTGCGGAAGGCCTCAGAGGAAAACCCGCCCGCAATTCCGGCATCGCATAGCCTTCATTTCCCGACCAAAGCGAGAGCTGCGCTGCAAAGATGACGTTTGGAGCGCATAACAGGGCGAAAGAACTGTTTTATTGCAAGAGAGAATGTGTGCATATAAATACATCGATTTGAGGGATAATTGGCAGAAAGGGATGAAAAAGGACGCTTGCGGATTTGAATTTATTCATTAGTTATTTGCTTTGAATGAGATACGTCTTTTTGGAAGGTGAGCGCGGTGTACAAATTTGAATGGTTTGGAGGGGAATCATGCAGAGTGAGAGACAAGAAGAGTTGCGGGAGAGATTGGACGAGGCATTGCTGGCCTTCCGGTTGGCGAGGAAGACGGGAGAGGAAGCGGAGGGGTGGCTACGCGTTGTGCGGCAAGCGGTGGGGATACCAGTCGACGAAGTTGCGCGGCGGCTGGGAGTGAGTCGGCGCGAGATTCACCGGATGGAGATTGCGGAGAACGAGTCGCGGATTCAACTGGGGACGCTGCGGACGGCTGCGGCGGCTCTGGAGTGCGAACTGGTCTACGCACTGACGCCCCGGAGAGGAACTCTGAAAGATCTGGCCGAGTTGCAAAGGGTAGCACAGGAGAACGCGCGCGAGGCGAAGTTGGAACGGACGGCGAAGATTCTGGAGAGAGTGGGATGGAGGACGGCCATGCTGAAATCGCTGCGCCGCGCTCTGCGCAAGGCGGGAATGAAGGTGAGGTAGCGCAAAGAGGCTTATCTGTTGCCGAAGGCATTCCCGCGCTTCAAGACCCTGTGCGAGACTCCTGGATCGATAGACAGTTCGATTACGGCGACGAGCGTATCGCCACGAAGCGGTAGCAGGCTTGCTGGGCGAAGCAGCCTGACCGAAGCCCGGTTGCCTGTGAGCAGGTGCTTATAAGTATTCTCTTTACTGTGCGTCCGCCAGATTCGCCGGAAGCTCAATGGAAACGAGCGTACCGCGACCGGGATTGCTGACCACGCTGAAGCGCGCCTGATTGCCGTAGAGAACTTCCAGCCGCTCGCGCACATTCTTCATGCCGATGCCCGCGCCCGGACGGCGCAGCGCCGAGGCCGGACGATTGCTGATGCCCACGCCATCGTCGGCGACTTCAATGAGCACACGGTCGCCGTCGAGGCGGCTGCTCAGCGTAACGGTTCCACCCTTCAGGCGCGGCTCCAGACCGTGCTTGATGCTGTTCTCAATCAGCGGCTGGAGGAGAATGCTGGGCACTAAAACGCCCAGCGTTTGCGGGTCGATTTCTTTTTTGACGCGCAGCTTGTCAGCGCCGAAGCGGACAACCTCGATGTCCAGATAGTCGTCAGTAAACTTCAGCTCCTCGCTGAGCGGCACGTGGCTGTCGTGCTCCTGGAGGAGCGCGCGCAGAATGTTGCCCAGCTTGACGATCATCTCTCGAGCCAGCTCCGGCTTCATGCGCACCAGCGAGGAAATCGAGTTGAGAGTATTAAAAAGGAAATGGGGATTGATCTGGCGCTGCAGGGCGTCGAGGCGAGCTTCGAGCAGCAGGCGCTTCTGCTCTTCTAGCTTGAGTTCGATGCGCAGGGTATTCCAGACCTTGAGCGCGATGCCGACGTTGATGGGCGCGCTGAGGACGACCAACGCTTGCAGCCACCACTGACCGGTGACGAGCGCGAAGAGGCGATGCGGATAGAAGCGAGCGATGACCTCGCGGGCCAGTTCCATCGCGGCAATGAGAAAGAGCATCAAAATCTGACGGTCAATGCGCGGCTTGATGAGGTTGCGGCGAATCCAGCGGTAGAGGCTGAGGTCAATGAAGGGGGTGAAGGACCAGATCTCTTCCGGCTCGACGAACCGGCCCAGCAGGCCCGCAGCAAGGCCCAGCGCGGCATTGAAAGGCAGCGCGAGAAATTCGTGGTGGTAGACGGCGGGAGCCGCAAGCGCCGCGCCGCCCAGCACAGCCCACTCCGGCCCCAGCAGCAGACCGAGCAGAATGGTTGTCTCGAAGGAGATGTCGGCGGCGAGAAAATTGGGCACCCAGATGCGAATCCACACGCCCAGCGTCAGCGGGATCAGGAAGAACGCCAGCAGCGCCAGGGTTTGGCGTCGGCATCGCCGCTCGGCAAAGAAGAGACGGCGGAAGGTGGTTACGCGGGCCAGCACGCTGGCCACCGCAGCCACCACGCCCAGCTTCACCAGCAGCGTAATCAGGATGAGATTGCCGCTCACCGCATTGCGTCCCGATGCAGCGCCTTGACCTGATAGCCGGCGCTCTGCAACGCGGCAGTGATCTCCTCGACCATCATCACGCTGCGGTGCTGGCCGCCGGTGCATCCGAAGGCCACGGTCAGGTAGCTCTTACCCTCCGCAACATAATGCGGCAGCAGATAAAGCAACAGCTTCGTCACACGTCTGAGAAACTCCGCGGACTGAGGAAAGCCGCGCACATACGCTGCCACTTTGGGATCGAGGCCCGTGAGCTTGCGAAACTCCGGAACAAAGTGCGGATTGGGCAGGAAGCGCACATCGAAGACCATGTCGGCATCAAGAGGCACACCGTTCTTGAATCCAAAGCTGAGGCAGCTCACCAGCAGGCGCTTGACCTCATCCTCGTGGCCAAAGCGGGCCTGAATGTGGGCGCGCAGCTCATGCACGTTGAAGCTGGAGGTGTCGATCAGCGTGTCGGCGACATTGCGAATGGGGTCGAGCAGTTGCCGCTCCTCGACGATGGAGCGGGAGACGGTCTCCTTGCGGCCCAGCGGATGCGGTCGCCGCGTCTCGGAGTAGCGCCGCACCAGCACCGCGTCCTCCGCATCCAGAAAGACGACGCGCGTGCGCAGCAGCTTTTTTACCTGTTTGAGAATCTCAGGGAGCCGGTCCAGCGTCTGACCCTCGCGAACATCGACGACGATGGCGGCGCGCTCCACTTCAGTGGATTTTTCCACCAGGGCAGCGAATGCGGGCAGCAGTTCCAGAGGCAAATTGTCCACGCAATGGAAGCCCAAATCCTCAAAATCTCTAAGCGCGGAGGCCTTGCCGGAGCCAGAGATTCCTGTCACGATGACCAGTTCCTTTGCAGGCTTGCCAGCGGCCTTTTTGGCTTTGGCAACCGCGCGCGCTTTGGTCGCATTGGGCAGTCGCTTTGAAGAAGTCGTCATGGCCACATCCTACACTGAAACCATTCATTTGCGGTCAATTTATCCAATGCCGGGATGAGGCATGAAGATTCGGATCACTCTTCGGGCGCAATTCGGCACGAACCTTGCTCGACAATCCGATTCGCCTCAGCCGGCTCCAGGGCAGGCGAAAACAGCGTTCCCTGGCCCAGTTCGCAGCCCAAGCGGTTGAGCGCTTCCAACTGTTGCACGGTTTCGATTCCCTGCGCCACCACCTGTACACCCAGCTTAAGCCCCAGCTCAATCAGCGAAGCAAGAACCGCTACTTGGCGACCGGACTGGGTTGCGGCCTGAGTCAGCCGCGGGTCGAGCTTCAACACGTCGATGGGCAGCCGGACCAGATGATTGAGCGGCGCCAGGCTGGAGCCGAAATCGTCCACCGCAAGTCGCACATCGCAGCGCAGCAGCCGCTCCATGACAGCGAAGGCCGCGTCCGTATTCTCATTCAGCGCGGACTCGCCGACCTCAAAGAGAAGCCGCGCTGGATTGGCCCCGCTGGCCGCCAGTATGCGCTTTACCTGCGCTATCAGATCGGGATGATAGAACTGCCGCTCGGTGAGATTGATGCTCAGAGTCAGCTCATTTTGCGGCCGGTCAACTCTCCAGATTCGCAACTGCTTGCTGACGGACTCCATCGTCTCTCGGCCCAGGCTGATCGAAAGCCCCGTCTCTTCAGCTACCGATAGCAAATCATTGAAACCTGCCACCGATCCATCCATCCGCCGCCAGCAAAGCAACGCTTCAAAGCCTTCCAGTTTTACGGTCATGGAAGCATCTGTTCTCAGCCCGCAGATGGGTTGATACCAGACCTCGAACTGACGATTGTCCAGCACACGGCGCAGTTCCAACTCGCGCTCCTGCAAACTGGCGGCGGCAATCTCCAGCCGCTTGTCGAAGACCTCAAAGCGTCCACCGCCTGCCTGCTTGGCGCGATACATGGCAAAGTCGGCATCGCGGATAAGCATCTCGGGCGCGGTATGATCCGGCCCTGCTATTGCCACACCCATCGAAGCGCTGGCGCGGAGGGCGCGGCCGGCCGCTTGGAATTCGTTTTCCAGCGCGCGCTGAACGCGCGCGGCAACATTTTCCATGTCAGCGACAGAGAGAATATTCTCGACAAGAATGGCAAACTCGTCGCCGCCGAGGCGGGCTGCCGTATCCTGAGGACGCAGCGCTCCGCGCAGCCTTTCCGCAACCCCGATCAGCAACTCATCGCCCGCCGCGTGGCCTAGCGAATCGTTGATCTCCTTGAAGCGGTCCATGTCCAGAAAGAGCACGCCGCAATTATGACCGCGGCGCCGCGACCGATGCGCGAATGCCTGCTTCAAGCGGTCGAGAAAGAGCGCGCGATTGGGCAGACCGGTCAGCGTGTCGTGCAGGGCGTCATGCTGCAACCGTGCTTCCATCAGCTTGCGTTCGGCAATTTCGCGGAAGCTGAAGATCAGACCGGCTTCTTCTTCATTCACCCGCAAAGGCCGCAGATCAAAGGCCACATCAATTAACTCGCCGGCCTTGTTTTTGCGCACAGTATCGAGCGAAATAGAACCACGCTCGGCTAAATCCTTCTCAACCTGTGTGCACTCATTCTGCCGCGACTCCGGCACAATAAATTCTCGCAATCTGCAGCCGGCCATCTCCTCCGCCGTATAGCCGAAGATACGCGTGAAGGCTGCATTCAAGTAGATCACGCGATTGCCGCGCTCGACGGCCACGGCATCGGGAAGGCATGCAAGCACCTCCTCCATTAGCCGCGACACGCCGATGTTCGAGTTGTCGAGAAGCTTCACGAGCGCGTTCCTTTATTGATCCGGCCCATATAGTGTTGAGGCGCCCCACCCAAGCCACAAAACGCAGCGAAGGCGGGGCACCCGGTTTCTTACACTTTCTATGAAAATACAGTTAAGTTAACTCCACTAGCTCCATCTGACCGTTTCGGCGGCGATGGAGCACGAACATATCTCCCGAGGGATTGCGAAAAATCAGCAGGTCGCGGTCGCGGAACTCGGCCTCCTTGACCGCCTCCTCGATGGTCATCGCCCGCATGGCAATGGCCTCGCCGCTGGAGACAATGTGCGGCTCGACGACTGTTTTGCCGACTGGAAAAGAATGCACGGCAATCGCGGTGCTGGCCTTCTTGCGCGCGCGAACGGGAGTGGCATCCACCTCTTGCTGCGCGGCGCGAGCCTTGGGCCGAGCCACCGGCAGCGCGGTGAGCGTTTTCTCTTCTTTGGGCAGCCGCTTGCTCTCAATCCTCCGGTCGCGGTGGCGTCGCGCCTGGTGTTCGGCGTGTTCCAGCGCCTGACGCAACGCCGACTCCAACGTGTCACCCTTGCCTGTTGCAGCTATGGTCTGCAGCCGGGCCTGAATCGTCAGCTCGACAAAATGCAGACGCTTCTGCGCGCCAAATACAACACTGGCGCGCGCGCTTTTGCCCAAAATCCGGGCAATCCGTTCCATTCCTTCCTCAGCCTGCATACGCAGCGCTTTGGAGATCTTCACCTGTCTGGCGGTGTACTCCACTTCCATGGTCAGCCTCCGCTCGATTTTTCTCGCACACGATTTTTTGTGTGGAGTCTTCGGATTCTATAGCATTTGCCGCGCCGGTGCACGTCGAAAAAAAGAAGAGCATGGACTAGCCCTCCCGCTGCCTCCTCTGATGCGTGGAAGGAATATTCATATCCTCGCGGTACTTGGCCACGGTGCGGCGGGTCAACTGAATGCCTTGAGACTGTAGCGTGGCGGCCAACTGATCGTCGGTCTGGGGATGGCGAGGATCCTCTTCCTCAATCAATTTGCGGACCTTGCGCTTGAGTACCACGAGCGGCGTGTCAGCGCCCTCCGGCCCACTCGAGCCTTCTGAGAAAAAGAAGCGCAGTTCGATGACCCCCTGCGGCGTGTGCGCATACTTGTTGGAGACCGCGCGGCTCACCGTCGAAGGGTGAACGCCGATCTCCTCAGCCACTTCCTTGATCATCATGGGCCGCAGAGCCTCGATGCCAATCTCGAGAAAATCCTGCTGGCGGCGAACGATCACCTCGCAGGTTCTCAGGATCGTGCTCTTGCGCTGCGCGATGTTGCGCATCAGTTGCAACGCCGAGCGGAAGCGCTCCTTCACGTATTCCTTGACTTCTTTCTCAGTGCCTTCGGCGGTCAGCATCTGCCGGTAGCGCCTACTGAGGCGCAGGCTAGGCAAGTCCTCTTCGTTCATGGAGACCACCCACTCGCCGCCGCGCTTGATGAAGACCACATCCGGCTCGATCAGCCGGGACTGCTCGCGGTTGTACTGGCGTCCGGGCCGCGGGTCCAAAGAACGGATAAACTCGATCCCTGAGTGCGCCTCGACGGGCGTAATTTGAGCCGTCCGCGCGAGATCCTTCACATCTCGCTTTTGCAACAAGTGCAGATGCCTGTCAACGATCAGCGCCGCCACTTCCATGCTGCGCCTCCGCTCCTCAAGCTGCGCCTCGGCCTCGGCGCGAAAGCCGCGATGAACATCCTCGCTCAACTCGTCCAATTCAATCGGCTCGTCCGAGTTTTCCGGATAGTCTTGGCCTTGCTCGGTGTGATTGAATGGCTCGGCTTTATGGCGTTTGAACAGTTGAGCAAACTCACGTTGTTGAGCCGCAATCTGTATCAGCAGGCACTCGCGCAGATCGCGCGCGCCTACGCCGGCCGGGTCAAGCTGCTGCACCAGTCCGATGCCGCGGCGAAGCAGTTCCATCGCCTCGCCATTTTCCCGCCCGCCGAGAGCGCTGCTGAAAGCTGCCGCCAGCTCGTCCCCGCTGCCGACCAAGTAGCCATCCTCGTCCAGATTTCCAATGATGAACTCGACCGCCTGACGCAGCAACGGCTCTAGAGTCAAATCTCCCAACTGCCACGCCAGGTGATCGGCGAGAGTTGTAGGCTGAGAGAGGAAGTTTTCGAACGAGGGTTTGTCGCTCTCCTCATACTCCTGCTGCGTGCGATAGCCGGGGTCGAGATAATCCTGGAAGTACGATCCGAAGTCAACCTCGTTGAAGGGATCCTTGGGCGGAGCCGCGGGCTCCTCGGCGCTGGCGCAGATGCGATCTTCGATGCCGCGCTCCATCCGTTCCTCGCGGCCCGCGACCTCATCGAGCATCGGCACCGTCTCGTCAATCTCTTCCAGGACAGGATTCTCGACCATCTCGGCATCGATCATCTCCTTCAGCTCCAGCTTGTTGAGCGCGAGCACGCTCACCATCTGCATCAGGCCCGGAGTCAGGATCTGCCGCTGCGAGATCTTCAAACTCAATTTGGGTTGCAACAGCGCCATAGAAGAGACCCGATTCCCGATTCGACTCACCGCCAGTGTACTTGGGTGAGAAAAAAACTAAAGGCAAAAATGCCGCGTTTCAAGACAACTGTTCCGGTTTGGGCAATGCACAATCGGAAAATCTCTCTCTGAACCGATTTGCACAGCGGCAACCCTCATGCGTGACGAATATCACATTATCGTCAACTGGCCGTCAATCCGCAAGATTACGCTTCAACCCAGCGTGAATCCCTCGCCCAGATACACCCGACGCACCTCGACGTCGTTGCCCAGCTCGTGCGGCGTTCCGGCGCGGAAGATCTTCCCTTCGGCGATGATATAGGCACGGTCGGTTACGCTCAAGGTCTCGCGGACGTTGTGGTCGGTGATCAGCACTCCGATGCCGCTGGCCTTGAGGTCAAAGATAATCTTTTGCAGTTCCAGCACGGCGATGGGATCAATGCCGCTGAAAGGCTCGTCGAGCAGAATGAATTTGGGCTGAATGCAGAGCGAGCGCGCAATCTCCACCCTGCGCCGTTCGCCGCCGGAGAGCGCGTAGCCCCGCGTGGTGCGGATATGGCCGAGATTCAACTGATGAATCAGCCGCTCGGTGCGCGTCCGCCGCTCGCGCCGTCCCAAAGGCTGCGCCTCCAGAACTGCAAGAATGTTTTCCTCGACGGTCAGCTTGCGAAAGACCGAAGGCTCCTGGGGAAGATAGCTGATGCCGAAATTGCGCGCGCGCAGATACATCGGCAGTTGCGTGATCTCATCCTCGCCGACCAGCACGCGCCCGCTCTCCGGCTGCACAAGACCCACGATCATGTAAAAGCAGGTAGTTTTGCCCGCGCCATTCGGTCCCAGCAGGCCCACCACTTCGCCGCGGCTGATCTTCAGATCGACCCCGCGCACTACCTGCCGTCCCTTGTAGCTCTTGCCGATTCCCTCGGCAATCAGAGTTTCCATCGATTCGGTCATTCCACCTACTCGCTAACAGACAAATCTATCATCCAGGGCATAGGAACGCATGGCAAGCCAATCACGTCGCATGGATTCAGACCATTTGCCTCAAGCCGACAGCTTATTCATCAGGTCGATGCGCACAGCCCCCTCAGGAAAAAGCGCGCGAATCTCCAGCACTCCGCCCATTGCCTCGATGTAGCTGCGCAGTGTGCTTAGGTACATATCGGTGCGCTGCTCCAGCTTGGAGACGTTGCCCTGATCCATCTCCAGCAATTCGGCCAGGCGGGTTTGTGTCATTTCGCGGGCGTTGCGGAGCTGTTGCAAAGGCATCTGCTCGATTATTTTTTTGGCGCGGGCGCGGGAGGCGGCTACCCGCTCCGGCCCCATTTTGCCTTCCAGTTCAGACCACTTGTGAGCCATGTTATTACCTCCTATTTCTTCTCGATTTCGCTCAAGTGATGGGTATAGATGGCGTCGGCCTTCGGCACGAACTCTTCATACCAGTGGTTGTTTCCTGTCTTGTCCCCACCTATAAGCAGCACACCGACTCGGCGCGGGTTGAAGACGTAGAGAACTCGGTACGGACGGCCCTGATGCTGGATTCGAAGCTCCCGCATATTGGGATGCTTGGAGCCGTGAATCGTGTCTGCCTGCGGACGGGTTAGTGCTGGCCCGGATTCTTGCAATACGTAAACGCTATCGGCAATGCTGTTCTGCTCATCGGCAGTCAATCCGTCCCACCAATCGCCAAATTCATCCGTGAATTCGATCTCCCACGCCATGTATCTACTATGTCATTATTTACATATATCGTCAAGGGAATAATCTAAAGAATCGCTCTTGCCACGGAATGGATAGGTAGAATCTTGTCCACGCCACCCAGTTTGATGGCCTCTTTCGGCATGCCAAAGACCACGCAGGTAGCCTCGTCCTGGGCGATGGTCATGGCGCCGGCCTGCTTCATCTCCAGCATTCCGCGCGCGCCGTCATCGCCCATTCCGGTGAGGATGACGCCGACGGCATTCCGTCCGGCATAGCGAGCGGCAGAGCGGAAGAGCACATCGACCGATGGCCGGTGGCGGCAGACCAGCGGCCCGTCCTTGATCTCGACGTAATAGCGCGCTCCGCTGCGCTTGAGCAGCAGATGATGGTTTCCCGGCGCAATCAGCGCGCGGCCGCGAATCACGGTGTCATTGGTCTCGGCCTCTTTGACGGTAATGGCGCAAA
The DNA here is from genome assembly GCA_964408275.1 of uncultured Occallatibacter sp. Taxonomy (GTDB): domain Bacteria; phylum Acidobacteriota; class Terriglobia; order Terriglobales; family Acidobacteriaceae; genus Telmatobacter. The sequence goes on along the minus strand of CAYOYX010000043.1, from coordinate 2,370 downwards.
GGCCATCGAGCCGCTGCGCGAAGGCTCGCGTAAACAGCTCCGGCATATGCTGCACGATAACGATGCCGGGAGTATCGGCGGGCAGCATTTCGAGCACCGTCTTCAACGCTTCCGTGCCGCCGGTCGACGCTCCAATCGCTACTACTTTCTCCGTGGTTTCGGCCATGGCGTGGGTCGCGGGCGAAAGAATGCAGTCGGCGTTGAGTTTTGGCTCGACCGTGTGGCTCGGAGTGAGCGAACGCAGCCGTGCGCCCGCCGCGGCTTTCACCGCATTGCAGATTTCGATGCGCGAGTCTTCAAGAAACTGCTTGGTGCCCAGCTTCGGCTTGGTGATAATCTCCACCGCGCCATACTCCAGCGCTCGCAAGGTGCTCTGCGCGCCCTCGTCGGCCAGGCTCGAGCAGATCACCACTGGAATCGGATGCTGGCTCATCAGCTTCTTGAGAAAGGTAAGCCCGTCCATGCGGGGCATCTCGATGTCCAGCGTGATGACGTCTGGAGCCTGTTCGGCAATCCGGTCGGCGGCCACAAAGGGATCGCCCGCCGTGGCGATTACTTCAATCTCCGGATCGGACTCTAGCACTTCGCGCAGAGTCTGGCGAACCACGGCGGAGTCGTCGACAATCAGAACGCGAATTTTTTGTGTACTCATCGTTGCATCCTCTGTTGAGCTTCCAGCCGTTTGCTCTCAGCTATCAGCTCTCAGCCAATCGCTGGAGTAACTCACTATTTTGCTTCATTCCGTCATTTGAAAAACATACTTTGGCTCAAACCATCGGAAACTGATAGCTGATAGCTAAAAGCTGTCTAACAGAGCCGCTTTAACAGCACCTCGCCGGTTTGCGTATTGAAGATGATAGTCACGCCGCAATTTCCGCCCAGCGAAGAGGCAACCACATTGAAACCCTCCTCTTCAAGCAGCTTCAGCGCGACAACGATATTCAGGCTTCCCACCGTGGGCCGCGATGCATCATTGGTCACCAGCAGCACATCTCCGCCACCGAAGATTTTGACCTCAACCTCGTTTCGCCGCGCGCCCAGCGCATCAAACTGCCGGGCCAGATCGCGAATCGCGAAGTCCACATAACGGCAGCCGGCGCTTCGTTTCAAGGGCACTGGCGGCTTGAGCGGAAAGTGCGGCAGCATCGGATGGCAGAGCGCGCCCAAACCTAGCCGCGGAGCACGAAAGGCAATGCCGACACAGGAGCCCAGCAAGGTGCGCAGGATCGTCGGTTCCTTGACCAGGCGCGACTCACCCGGCTGCAAATAAATCTCAGGCAACCCTGCATTATCCTCTGCCATCGACCCTCCTGTAGAGAGCGGGAGCCACGGGCGCGAGCGGCAAATTCATATCATGCAGCGTCTCGGCGTGGCCGACAAACATATATCCGCTCGAAGACAGGCAATTGGCAAGCTTCTGAAGAATCCGCTCCTGCGTGGGACGGTCGAAGTAAATAATTACGTTGCGGCAGAAGATGGCGTCAACCTTTTCGGCGACGCCGTAATCGGCATCCATGAAATTCAGGCGGCGAAACTCTATGCTTCGCCGCAACTCCGGCACCACGCGCAGCTTCCGGGAGCCTGGGGCGCGGCTGCGCATGAAGTATTTGCGCTGGAGCGCCGTCGCCACGGGTGCGACTACATCGCCGGTAAACACACCCAATTCTGCCTTTGCCAAAACGATATTCGAGATGTCGGTAGCCAGAATGCGAAAGCGAAAGCCGGGGTGCGTCAGCGCATACTCGCTCAGCACAATCGCCATTGTGTACGGCTCCTCGCCGGTCGAGCAGCCCGCGCTCCAGATCGTGAAAGTCCGTCCGGCAAGACGCTCGGCCAACTCCGGCAGCGCCTTTTCCACTAGATAATCGAAGTGCCCTGACTCGCGGAAAAAGTCAGTTTTGTTGGTCGTCACCACATCGATCAGATGAATCAGTTCGTCCTTGAGTCCTTCATGCCCGAAGAGGTAATCGCAGTATTCGCCATAGGAGTGCAGATCGAGAGCTTTGAGGCGGCGCTTGATGCGCACCTCCAGCATGATCTTGCGTTCCGTGCCCAGGTGAATGCCCGCCTCCGCGTAGATCAGCTCGCAAAGCCGCGCATAGTCTCTACCGGAAATTGATTCGTCGCGAGCACTCATTGTGTGAACGGGGCGGAGTAACCCGCCCCATTCCCTCCCTTATGCAGCTGCGCCCACAAGCTGCCTGCCTGCTTTTTGTTTTTCTTGCTTTTCCGCTGGCGGCTTGACGGATTCCTGTTTGACCGCTTCCGGCTTGACGGCATCAGGCGCGCGAACCGCGGCCAGCTCCTCAGCTGAAAAGACGCGATCGATGTCCAGAATCATGATGAACTGCGTGTCGCGCTTCCCCATCC
>CAYOYX010000042.1:12408-28769 GCA_964408275.1 uncultured Occallatibacter sp. | reverse complement strand
GATTGTGGTGATGGTCTCGCTGGCTGTGCTTTATCTGTTGCTGGGCGCGGAGTTTCTAGCCGCGGCGCAGGTGATTGTCTATGCCGGAGCCATCATGGTGCTGTTTTCATTTGTCATCATGCTGCTGAACGCGTCGCGCGAGGAGCGCACAATGGGCAGCAGCGCCGCGCGGGTCGTGGGCTTTCCCGCTGTAGTCGTGATTCTTGCTGTGATCGCCACGGTGATCCTGCACGCGCAGGGATTGGGAGTGGCTCGGCTGAGCGACAATCTCTCCAATGTAAAGGGCCAAACAAACCTTGATCTACTCGGCGTGGAACTGTTTACGAAATTGCTATTGCCCTTCGAGGTGACCTCGATATTGATTCTCATTGCCATTCTAGGCGCTGTGGCGCTGGCAAGGCACGACGGCGAAGAGCAGGAAAGGACGGGCGAAGAATGAGTTCTTTCCTTCAGCAGGAAGTTCCGCTGAGTTGGTATCTGCTGTTGAGCGCGGCGCTGTTTTCGCTAGGCGTCGTTGGCTTTCTCATCAAGCGCAATCTGATTACCGTCTTCATGTCGATTGAGTTGATGCTCAACGGCGTCAACCTTTCGTTTGTGACCTTCGCGCATCAGTGGAACGCTGTGAAGGGGCAGATATTTGTCTTTTTTGTGATGATGGTGGCCGCGGCTGAGGCTGCCGTGGGACTTGCCATTATTATTGCCGTCTTCCGCGCGCGCGCAACCCTGGCCGTCGACAGAATCGACCGGATGAAACTATGAACGCAAACTTACATCTCTGGCTGATTCCGCTGCTGCCCTTTGCGGGATTTCTTATCAATGGAATCCTGGGCAGACGTTTGCCGAAGCGCATTGTGACTACGGTTGCATTGCTCGCGCCACTGGCGGCGTTTGTAGTGGTACTGCTTGCGGCTAATTCGGTATTTTCCTATGCCTACACTGTATGCAAAGGATGTACGTTAACTACCGGTTCGATCTTTTTGCCCTATGTCGAAACCTGCCCATTGCCCTGGATCAACGCAGGCTTGCTTCACATTGACTTCAGTTTCGTGCTCGATCAACTCTCGCTTGTCATGCTGCTGGTCGTTACCGGCGTCGGCTTCCTGATTCACGTCTACTCCGTCGGCTACATGAGCGACGACGAAGGCTACGCGCGCTACTTCTCATATCTCAATCTGTTTCTATTTTTCATGACGGTATTAGTGCTGGCCGGCAATGCGCTGATGATGTTTTTCGGCTGGGAGGGCGTCGGACTAGCGTCGTATCTGCTGATTGGATTTTACTTTCAGAAAAAATCGGCGGCGGACGCGGGCAAGAAGGCCTTCATCGTTAATCGCATCGGTGACTTCGGATTTCTGATTGCGATGTTTCTGCTTGTCGCCAACTTCGGCACGCTCACCTTCAGTGAGATTGGCGCGCGGCTCGGCGCAAACCCCGCGTGGCAGGGCGGTGTGCTCACCATCATTGGGCTTTGCTTATTATTAGGCGCGGCGGGCAAGAGCGCGCAGTTGCCGCTCTACATCTGGCTGCCGGATGCGATGGAAGGCCCGACGCCGGTCTCCGCGCTGATTCATGCGGCGACGATGGTCACGGCGGGCGTTTATATGGTCGCGCGTACGCACATAATTTTCGACCACTCGCCCTTCGCGCTCGGCGTCGTCGCTACTGTTGGCGCGCTGACGGCGCTCTTTGCCGCGACGATTGCCCTGGTGCAGAACGACATCAAACGCGTACTGGCCTACTCGACGATCTCGCAGTTGGGCTATATGTTTTTGGGTTGCGGCGTGGCGGCTTATTCAGCGGCGATCTTTCATCTGATGACTCACGCCTTTTTCAAGGCGCTGCTCTTCCTTGCGGCGGGCGCGGTGATTCACTCGCTCGGCGGCGAGCAGGATCTGCGCAAGATGGGCGGGTTATGGCGGAAGCTGCCCATCACATTTGCGGTGACAACTGCCGGTGTTTTGGCTATTGCTGGAATCTGGCCTTTTGCTGGATTCTTTTCCAAAGATGCAATCCTGTATGCGGCGTTTTTACAGGGAACGAGCGGCAAGATTCTCTGGTTTGTTGGAGTTTTGACCGCGCTGCTGACGGCGTTTTATATGTTTCGTTTGTGGTACCTGACATTTCTCGGAGAAGCCCGCAGCCCGCAGGGCCACACACATGAGAGTCCGTGGTCGATGCGCGGGCCGCTGCTGATTCTCGCTGCTCTATCGGTTTGCGGCGGATGGATTGGCATAGAACGATTCAGCGGTTTCCTGGTTCCATCGGTTGGTGCAAGAGTCGCTGAGACGGGCAGTGCGCATCTGGAATTCATTCTCACCGCAGTAGCAGTGGCAGTGGCGCTTGTCGGCTGGTTTATTGCTCATCAGTTTTACAAGCAAAAGACGGAGTTGCCTGCGCAACTGGCTGCACAGTATCGGCGTGGATACAAATTGCTGGCAGGCAAGTATTTTGTGGACGAGTTCTACGGAGCGACAGTGGTCAAGCCGCTGCTTGGCTTCTCGAAACTCATTTTGGAGTGGGTGGTGGACGTGGGGATTCTTGGCGGCGCGGCGTGGCTGCTTGGCGGCATTGCTACTTTTGCTGGAGCGATCTTGCAGCGCTGGCAATCGGGCAATCTGCGCTCGTATGCGGCATGGCTGGCTGCGGGCGCAGCGGCAGTGCTGCTCTTTCTGATGATTCCGTGGGCAACGGCAATTCATTTTGGATGGGCGGGGCATTGAATGTTTTACCAGAAGGGAGTCACGGTAATGCAGATTTCGCGTGGACAGCGTCACCTTCTTAGTTTTGCAATTATGTTTATGGTATTTATGGCGGCAATCATGTACGGTGATCTCTGTCAACGGCATGATGCATCCAAACTTCCTTTGCATATTTCTCTTTTGCTAAATTTCGTCTTAGTGACCGGACTGTTATCTTGGTTTGGAGAACGATGGAAGTATTTTAATTTGGCCAGTTTGATCATGTTTATTGTTATTACAGCATATTATCCCATTCATTCTTTGTATGGATGGATCCAGTATCTTGTCCTTTCCGCAAAATATCCCAATCATTCTTTACATATGGAGCTTTTTGGGAATATAGTCGTTCAATCCATTCTTCCAATTTTTGGGGTGTTTCGTCTCAAACAGGAATTCACTAAGTTGAAGTCACTACACAAACCACAACAAATTGGTAGTCCTCGACAGGAGGAGAGTAACTTCAGGTGAGGTTTTTCGAAGAGCATCCCTCAGGGGCTGAAGCCCGGAGTTCTTTCAAAGCATTTCGGCACGACTGAAGTCGTGCCCTTTCAAAGCAAAGTTAGTCAAAACTAGGCACAAAGTTTTAGTAAGGTTTTGTGAATGAATGCAACTGGAATGGATGTAATTAACAACTCGATTCTCACGCTGATCCTGCTGTTGCCGCTGGCCGGAGCGCTGGTGGTGATGCTTGTGCCGGAGCGCGGCAAGCTGCTCAACTGGATTGCGCTCACGACTGCGCTGACGACCTTCGTTCTGACGCTGCATCTGCCTGCGCACTTTGACAAGACGCAGAGCGGTTTTCAGTTTGTCGTTAATCGCCTGTGGCTTGAGAAGCCGGCGATCTACTATCACCTCGGTGTCGACGGGTTGAGTTTGTGGCTGGTAGTGCTGGTTGGTCTGCTTGCGCCTATCGGCGTCGTCGCTAGTTGGAATGCGATTCAATCGCGGCGCAAGATTTTTTACGCGCTTTTTCTGGTGCAGCAAACGGCGATGCTGGGCGTCTTTCTCTCGCTCGATCTGATGCTCTACTACGGCTTCTGGGAGCTGTCACTGGTTCCGATGGCGATTCTGATTGCGATGTACGGGCGCAAGAACGGACCCAAGGCCGCGCTGAAGTTTTTTCTCTTCACCTTTATTCCCTCCGCGCCGTTGCTGGTGGCGATGCTATGGCTCTACGCCAAGACGGGCAGCTTCGATTTCGCAATGGTGCAGATGTGGATTGCGAGTGGCGCGCTGCCCGCAGGCGCGTTGAGTTGGGTGGCGCTGGCGTTTCTCTTCGCATTTGCCGTCAAGGTTCCGGTCTTTCCGCTGCATGGCTGGGTTGCGGACACATTCAGCGAAGCGCCGGTTGCGCTGGCGATGGTCGTCGCCGGCAAGCTGGGGCTTTACTCGATGCTGCGCTTTCACATCGGACTCTTTCCGGCACAGGCGCGGGCTGTGGCGCCGATACTGATTGGCCTAGCAGTGATCGGCATTCTTTACGGCGCGTGTCTTGCGTTGGTGCAGAGAGATTTTTGGCGGCTGATGGCCTTTGCCGCGCTGAGTCATTTGAGCCTGATTACGCTTGGCATTTATGGCTTGACGCTGACCGGCTGGGAGGGCGCTGTCTATCAGATTTTGAATCACGGCGTAGTGGACGGCGCGTTGTTCCTGCTGCTGGGCCTGCTTTATGACCGCTACGCGACGAGCCAGATCATCGCATACGGCGGGCTTGCGACGAAGCTGCCGCGCATGGCTACGCTCTTTGTGATCGCTTCGCTCGCGATGATCGGCCTGCCGATGATAGGTGGCTTTATTGGCGAGTTCATGATACTGCTGGGCACCTTCACCGGCGTCAGCAAAGGATGGGCGATGGCGGCGACGCTGGGCGTGATTTTGGGCGCGGCTTATATGCTGTGGCTGGTGCAGCGGATCTTCTTTGGGCCGGAGAGCGAGTTGGCAACATCGAAGTCGCCTGAGGATTTGCGCCGTGGGCAGATGGCGATGCTATGGCCTCTGGCGGTTTTGATGGTAGTGATGGGCGTTGCGCCGATGATGTGGCTACAGACGATTCAGACGGGCGCGCATCCTCCGCCGCAATCGATGACGATTTCGTATCACGTGGAGGGCCAGCGATGAATTCTGTTCCTGATATTTTTCGCATCCTTCCCGAAGTTGTTCTCACGCTGACTGGCGTGGCCGTGATGCTGCTGGACGCGGCGCTGCCGCCGAAATGTGCGCGTTGGCCGCTGGGCTGGGTGGCAGCAACCGGAACTACCTTCGCGCTGTGGGCGAGCATCTTCCAGCTTTCACTGCCAACGGGCACGGGCTTTTCAGGCACAATCGAGAGCAGTGCCTTCACGGTCTTCTTTCATGTGCTGATCTGCGGCATTGTGCTGGTGACGCTGCTGCTCTCTCTGGACACGCTGCCTGAAGATAGCCACCATCAGGGCGAGTTCTATGCGCTGATCGTCTTCGGAGCGGTAGGAATGTGCCTGCTGACCGGCGCGGTCGAATTGCTGCTGGTTTTTATCGCGTTAGAAATTTCCTCCATAGCCACGTATATTCTTGTTGGTTATCGCAAGCAGACCGTGCGTGGACCTGAAGCGGCGATCAAATACTTTTTGCTTGGCTCCTTCGCCACCGGCTTTCTGCTTTACGGCATTGCATTGATTTTCGGCGCGACCGGCACAACGCAGATCTACGAGATTGCGCGCGCCGTGCCCACTGCGCAGAATCACGCGCTGATTGTGACCGGACTGGGGTTGATGCTGGTGGGAATTCTCTTCAAAGTCTCCGCAGCACCCTTCCACGTGTGGACGCCGGATGTTTATGAGGGCGCGCCAACGCCGGTGGTGGCGCTGATCTCGACCGCTCCCAAGGCCGCTGCCTTTGCGCTGCTGCTGCGCGTGCTTTACGAGATGCTGCCGACGCTGCGCCCGGTCTGGTCGCCGCTGCTGTGGGTTGTGGCCGTGCTCTCGATGACGGTGGGCAACCTGGCCGCGCTACGGCAGACGAATGTGAAGCGGATGCTGGCCTACTCGTCGATTGCTCATGCAGGTTATCTGCTGGCCGCCTTTGCCGGACTGGACTCGAGCGGCATTCTGGCCGCGAGTTTCTACATTGCGGCATACGCGGCGATGAACGTAGGCATCTTTGCTGTGATTACGCTGGCCAGCGGCTACGATGAGAAGCGGCGGAAAATAGAGGATTTTCGCGGACTTATTTATCGCTCGCCGCTGCTGGGAGGTTTGCTGATTTTCTTTCTGCTTTCGCTCGTCGGAGTTCCTTTCGTTGGCAGCGGGTTCGTCGGCAAGTTTATTTCATTTTCAGCAGCGATGAGCGGCGGGGCCATTTGGCTGGTAATCATTGGTTTGCTGAATTCAGGGCTGGCTGCGGCGTATTATCTGCGTCTGGCGCTGGTTGCCGCGCAAAGGCCGGAGAATGCGAGCGCGGAAGCTCACGCGCCTCAAGCGGGCGTTGCTGTAAGCGCGGCGTTGCTGATGGCTGCAGCGGCGACGCTGGTTCTGGGCATTGTTCCCAACAGTGTGCTGCGCGCGGCCGAGAATGGAGCGCATACACTGCAAACGCCACCGGCGGAGATCAGCGTGCCGATGAATGCCGATGTGACGCCGCAGCCCTGACGCAGTGCGAGTTCAAGAAACTTTGCCTTGGCTTTTGGCGCGGGCCAGCATCCATTGCTCGTATTCATCTTTGACGGACATACCGGGCTTGCGCGATTTGGGGTCGCGGTGAGCGAGATAGTGCATCCATGCTTCATGGTCGTCGCCGGTGGCTGTGGCGATGGCTTTGGCAACGGCGGCCTTTTCGGCGGCGGGAATGACCTTGGCGGTGTCAGGGTTTTCCTTCTGCTTATGTGAACCTGCTTGAAAGAGCCAATCGCGCTCAAAGAATGCCAGTGTTACGACACCAAAACGAAGGTAACTAAAAAATGGGATAGAATTCCGTGCCGTTCCGAATGCAACGATGAGTACGAGGCAGGCCAGATGTGTTGCAATTGTCGAAAGGATAGGCAGCGAAAAACCTGTATCGTGTTCGGCGTCAAACACAAGCCACGCCAGAAACAAGTGATATGAGACAAGGATGAATGTATAGTTGGCCCATGCGCCTTGAGGAAGATAAGTTGAAATCATGTACCCGATCAAGGCAGAGATTACGAATGCCAGGAGGTCACCGGGTTTCACTAACTTTGTTAACAATCTCACCAGGGATAAGATACCCACGCTCTAATTCCTCCTTGACTTGAAGTTGATTTAAGTTGTGCTGATTAGTCGAACCTATAATTTCATTTTGAGTCTGCTATGTCAATCGGAATTCAAGCGGATGAAATCACTGATTACGCCCGCCACGGTTGATGAGGCCTCGGACCATGCGGTGAATAGCAGTTAGAGGTATCCTCAAAACATGGTGCGATTCACGGTTCTGGCGTCAGGCTCGAAGGGCAATGCCGCGGTTCTCACGGGCGGGCGGACGCGGATACTGGTGGATTGCGGTCTGAGCTGCCGGGAGCTCTTCCGTCGGATGCGGCTGGCCGGCGAGGAGCCGGAGAAGCTGGACGCGATCCTTATTACCCACGAACACTCCGACCATGTGGGCGGGTTGGCGGTAACGGCGCGCAAGCTGGGAATACCGGTCTACTTCACCGAGGGAACGCACCGGGCGTGGATGAGATGGATTTCGCCACGGCGGCAGATGACCTATGCGCAGTGGCTGGAGCAGACGCGCCAGCAGGCGGCGGCACGGCAGGCCGAGACGGTGTGCGAGGAAGGCGAGGCGGACGAGAGCGATCTGGTGGAAGCGGAAGTGGTGAAGGTAGCAGCCGTGCCGATGGAACCCGCCAAGGCAAAGGATCCGACCTGGCTGCCGGCGGTGGAGTTCTTCCAGGCTGGGGAGCCGTTTGAGATCGGCGAGATTGCTGTCAGTCCATTCACCATTCCCCACGATGCCGCCGATCCGGTGGGTTTTGTCTTGCAGGCTGAGGGGGTTCGGCTGGGCTTTGCCACCGACTTGGGTTATATCCCGCCGAACGTGAAGGCGCAGTTGAAGAATCTGGACCTGCTTCTGCTGGAATCGAACCACGATCTGGAGATGCTAAGGGACGGCCCGTACCCGTGGGCGGTGAAGCAGAGGGTTCTTTCGCGGGTGGGTCACCTGTCGAATGAGGCGGCGGCGGCTTTTCTGGAGGATGGCTACGACGGTCAGGCGGCGTATGTGATTTTGGCGCATCTATCTGAAAGCAATAATCTTCCAGAGCTGGCGCGGGTGACTGCGGAGCGCGCGCTGAATGGCTATGCGAGCCTGGTGGCCAACCGGTTGCTGCTTGCCGGGCAGCATGACCCTCTGTCTCCTGTTGACTTTTAGGAAAATCAAGTACAATAGTTATAGAGCATCACTCTGTACCAGGTAATGTTGGCAAAGAAAGTGCCGAGGCGAGGCAAAGCCGAGGGAGGCGTCCAATCTGGACGCAGCCGGAGATTGAAGGCTTAATCGGCCATTTTGGCCGCGCAGGAGCAAGACGGCAAGTCACATCCTTTGCAAAGTGAGTCGATAAAAATATGGCAGCAACACGATGCACAGACAGAGTCGTAGGCGCCATTCTGGCAAGCTGGCGTTATGACATTTCCGGGATATCCCCGGAGATGCGCAAGGACTACGAACAGCATTTTGCGGAGTGCCCCCGTTGCAGCGCGCAGCAGAGCTTTCACCGCGGCCTGGACGTGACGCTCACGGTTCTCACATCGCTGGCGGTCTTCTTCTTCCTTTTTGCGCTGGCGGTTCTCAAACACATCAAGCCGCTGGAGCACGTGGCCTTCAATGTCTTCGGATTGGATGTTGCCGACACCTATCATATGCTGATTTCGGCTGGCATTGCGGGGCTTTGCTTCTCGGTGACTGCGCTGGCGCTGGTGCTGACCGCAACGCCGGTGCCGACCTACCTTGGCGGCATTGCCGCTGAGCGTGTGCGTCTGATTGAAGAGCGGCTGCCGGCAAGAATCAAATCGATTCGTCTGCGGTAAACTTTTACAAGTGAAGCTTCAGAGCCTCCCCAAGCGGGAGGCTCTTGTGTGTGTGGGGCAGGATGGAGTCGAAGTGAATGGCAAGCAGTTCGGAGGGCGGGAGGCGTTTACCTGGGCTTACGCTTGGGAGCGGGTTGACGCGACACCCCTTCGATGAGGAGTTCGGGGTGAGGACCAGCGGGCTAGTGGCCGGACGGCACTTGAAGAGCGGACACCGGCATGATCGCCATGCGACGGCTTACTTTGGGGTTGCGCCCTCGGTTTTTCGAGCGCTGCTGAGGCGATGGCGGAGGAGCAGACCGGAGTGGCCGCTGGAAGAGGTCAGCTTCATCGATGTGGGCGCGGGGATGGGGCGAGCGGTGATGCTGGCGGCGGAGTTGCCGTTTCGGCGGGTGGTGGGAGTGGAGTTGAATCCTACGCTGGCGCGAATTGCGCGCAAGAATCTGACGATTTGGCGAGCGGCGGGGCGGGCGCGAGCGCCGATGAAGATGATTTGCGGCGATGCGGTGGAGTTCGAGCTTCCGGTGGGGCCGTGTTTGGCGTTTATGTTTAATCCCTTTGGCGCGACAGTGATGAAGAGACTGCTGGCGGCGTGGAGCGGGAGCGTTGCTGTTCAGGACTGCTCTATGGATTCCCACCCTAGCCGCAAAAACAAAGAAGCGGCGAGGGTGGGGCACCCGCGGCCCGAGGGGTTTGATTTGATTTATGTGAACAACGAGCAGGAGCACGTGCTAGAGCGGCAGGTTGGATTTAGGCGGCTGTTTCTGGGCAAGGTGCCGCGTTCGCGCGTGGATGCGATTGCCGACCATCGCATCATGGCCAACCAGCCGGAGGGGGAGTATGCGGCGTCGAATTATGAAGACTGCTCGATTTGGCGGTGGGAAAATGCAGGGACTAGGGAATAGGGAATAGGGACTAAAATGCATTGGCCGCGCGATGGGATGATCTCCACGGCGCGGCCGGAGTCATAAGCAGAAACCCTGTTCGGAGTTCTTCTATTTGCGTTGCCGGCGGTCGCGTAGAGATAGAAACCAACGCCCCGCAATCCAGGTGGATTGCGGGGCGTTGGTGTTTGTAGCCGGGAGTTACTTTTCGGGGCGATTTAGGCTGATCTGGAAGGTGATCATGACCGAGCGGCCGGCCTGCTTGTCGAGGCCGTCTTGCCAGCTCGGGCTATAGAGTTGAAGGTTCTGAGTGACGATATTGGAGGGGGTGGAGGTGTAGGGCGTAGCCAGGGTGGTGCCGTCGTTGTTCGCGCTGATGCCAACGATGCTGTGGTCGTCGAAGATGTTGTTGACGCTGAGCTTGATCTTCGAGCCGGTGAAGATAGAGTTGCCATGGATGCTGTAGTTCACGAAGACGTTGCTCATCCAGAACGGATCCTCAGGAACAGTCTGATGGAAGTTGCCGATGTCAGCCCAGCGCGAGCCAATACGCTTGCCGAAGATGCCGAAGTCGAGTCCCTTTTCGCGATAGGTCAAACCCATTGATTCGGTGTCGTGCGGTGCCGAAGCGACCCAGGCTTCAGGAGTGGCTGGGATCGCAGGGGTAATTGTATTGCCATTCGAGTCGGTGACGGCTGGCTTGGCGGCAGCGGCTTCGTACTTGGCGATGTCGAAGGTGCCGTTGGCATTGAAGCTCAGGCTGTTGGTAAGAGCATAGTTGCCCTCGGCTTCAAAACCGTCGGTGTTGGAGTCAGGGTTGGCATAGAAATAGGTGAAATTGGCATCGGAACAAGGCACGCCGTTGTTAACGCAAGTGCCAGGAACCGTGTACGAAGAGTAGGTGTTCATGAAGTGGATGTGGAAGACATCCGCGTCGAAGGTGAGATGGTTGAGCTTGAGTACCGTGCCGCCCTGATAGGTGTCGGCGATGGTTGGCGGAGGTGTAACCGCGGTCTCCGCACCCGTGGTGTCGAAGACGGCGCTGAAGGGAGCGATGCTGCCGCGGCCGTACTGCGCGAAAGCCGACCAGTTGTTATTAATGCGGTAGTTTGCCTCGAACGAGGGGAGGATGGAGTTGTAATTTTGTGAATGCACGGTGGTGTTGCTGCAGCCCGCCGTCAAAAGAGAAGTGCAGCCGAGCGGGCCGACCACCTTGCCGTCCGGGTACTGGATCAGGTACATACGGAAGAAGGCGTCCTTGATGCCGGCGGTGATGGTCCAACGCGGGATGGAGACCAATTGGAACTCGGCATAGGGCTGGATGGCGTGGGTGTAGAAGTGCTCGTGGAACTTGTTGTTCGCGATATAGGGCGAATCCACCCAGGTGATGGGGTCGGTGTAGATTTGGTAGCGAGTGGTGTTGGTGTACTCGTACCAGGAACCGGTGCGGAAGACGCCCCACTTGGTGGCATAGCTGAGGGCCGCGATTTCGCCGCCGCGGGCATACTGGTTCGACTTATCGACACCTGTCGGCTTCTTCTGGTAGTTGGGTGAAGAAGTAGGCTGGTCATCGCCACCGACCGGTTCTTCGATCGTCTTTGTCAGCACCGAGTCGGTCACCTGATCGTTGTCCGTATTGTTCTGATAGTGCTGGTGGTTAGAGTAGCCATAGGTGTATGACTTGGTGTCGAGCTTCCAGCCCTTGCCGAAGTCGTGGTTGAAGGTAATGATGTCGAAGAAGCTCGGCACGTGGTAAGCCGAGAAGTGCCAGAACTGCGCGTTGTAGGTGCCGTCCGCATTCAACATATTGCCGTCGTAGAGATAGTTATCGCCGTGGTGGAGATACTGGCGGCGGGTCGGCGAGTTGTTGGTGAAGGCGTCGAGAATAATGTCAGTGCCGATCACACTGAAGTAGGTGCGGTCGCTGAATTTATAGTCAAACTTGGCGGTCGCGGCCACGTCCTGCTTGGGCGAGAAGGTCTCGTATCCGTCCGAGCTCTGGTAGTCGGCATTCAGCCAGAAGTGGGCCTTGCCTTTTAGGAAGGCGCCGGAGTTGATATCGCCGAGTACCTGGTATGTGTTCCAAGAGCCGTAAGTCACTTCGCCACGCAGGTGAGCTTCATTGCCGAGTGTGGGCGAAAAGAAGTGAATGGTGCCGCCGAAGTTTGAAGTACCGATATCGGAGGCTGTGCCGGGGCTGCGGTCGAAGTCTACATGGCCGATAGCCGCAGCGGGAACGTAAGCCCAGGAGTGGTGGCTGGGGTCGTTGGAGTCGTTGAAGGGCACGCCGTCCCAGGTCATAGTGTAGTCGTCGTCGACGAAGCCACGGAAGAAGATTTTGGCCTGACCGTTGCCGATACCGTTGGTGGTGTAGCTGACGGTGCCGGGGGCAGCCTGTATGATGTCGGCAAAATCGGTGACGGGGCTTGTGTACTGGGCGATGTAGTTGCTGGAGATTTCCGTGCGGGCCGAACCAGCGTCAAGTAGGGACTTGACAGGGGCTAGCTGCGCGGCTATAGAAGGATCTCCTTCGGCTTCGACTGTGACTTCTTCGGAGACTGAGGCGAGCGCGAGCTTGAACTCAATGTTCTGCTCGTTGTCGGCAACGGTAATGGCGCGCTGCGTGATGCTGAAGCCGGTGGCACTGACGGCAAGATTATAGTGGCCGTTGGAAATATTGGTGAACGAGTAGGCACCCTGGGCATTGGTTAGGGCACTCTTGACGACGTTGCTTTCCGTGTCCTGCAGGGTGACCGAAGCGCCAATGAGAATTTTGCCTTGCGCGTCCGTGACCGTGCCTTCGAGTTTCGTGGTGGATGTCTGCGCGTGCAACGCGACAGTGAGGAAGAGCGCGAGCAGCGATAAGGACAAGGCGATGAGACGCTTGCGCATACCTGGGATTACGAGAGACAAGATAAACCTCCTGAAGTGTTTGGAGCTGTTTGGGAATTGTTTTTAGATGTGAGGGAGACGAGACACACTTTGCTTCTGCTGTGAACGTATCGGCTAAATGCGACATTCAGATTACGGGAGTGTTGCGCTGCGGTTAAAGTCGCGCTGCGCGAGTAGTAAAGCGTGGAAATCGTGGTGCGGGGAAGAGACTTACGGGCATACAGTATCTGAAAACTTGCAGCCAACGGTTCACAGAGTGGGATGAATGGGGAAAAAGGGGAGCAAGTGGTGCGGCAGGTGCAACTTATCGCCAAAGAGACCATCAAACTGTTAGGTTAAATAAGAGGGAATTTCTTTTGCCGATGGCCTCAAATCCATATTTTTCACTTGCTGTACTTTTCGCGGCTGCTCTGGGCTTCGGTCTGGCTCCGCTGGGGCTGGCGTGGCTGTGGGCAAAGGTCTACTCGCCGGCCAAGCCGAACGCAGTAAAGAACTCGATTTATGAGTGCGGGCTGGAGTCCAGGGGCGATGCGTGGATGCAATTCCACTCAGCCTATTATCTGTATGCCATTATTTTTTTAATTTTTGACGTTGAAGCGGTCTTTCTGCTGCCCTTTGCCGTCGCTTTCAGCGGATTGGGAACTGCGGCCTGGGGCGCGATGATGGTCTTTGTACTGCTGCTGGTGGAGGGGTTGGCGTGGGCATGGGCGAAGGGCGTGCTGACGTGGCAGTGAAGACGAGGGACTAGGGAATAGGGAATAGAAAAACACGGCGGAGCGGAACGATGGATGAGGGACTGAAGATCGAGTTGGGCAAGCAGGGGGTCTTCGTGACGACCATCGAGGAGCTGTACAACTGGGGGCGGCGAAACTCGATCTGGCCGATGCAGTTTGGCTTGGCCTGCTGCGCCATTGAGATGATTGCTACGACGATGGCGCGTTATGATCTTGCGCGCTTCGGGGCCGAGGTCTTCCGGCCGTCGCCGCGCCAGGCCGACCTGATGATCGTCTCCGGCACGGTGACCAAAAAGATGGCGCCGCAGGTGGTCAGGCTCTATAACCAGATGGCCGAGCCGAAGTACGTGATTGCGATGGGAGCCTGCGCGATCTCGGGCGGGCCATTCAAGCAGGGTTACAACGTGCTGAAGGGAATCGACCGCTATATTCCCGTGGACGTGCATATACCCGGCTGCCCGCCGCGGCCGGAGGCGCTGATGCACGCCTTCATCACATTGCAGAAGAAGATTGATGGCCAGAGCTTGACGGGCGAGGATCGTCCGCGATTCCTGGATGCGAAGCAGCAAGGTGAGTTTCCTGTGCCGGTGCAGGGAGAGCATGATCTGGAGCCGTCGGCGAACAAGGGCGTGTGGAAAGTGACAGGGACTAGGGACTAGGGACTTTTGGATTGCACTAACAAACTGGAGTGTATTTCATCAATCCACTTTGTAACAATGTACGGCTTAAAAACTCGATGATGCGCGCTTTGTAACAAGGGTACGGCTGGTAGGTCAGGGCTTTAGCCCTGACTGCCGCAAAGTAGCATCAGGAAATCGGGCTTTAGCCCCTGAGGGAATGTTTCAACACCAATGGAACTGAATCGGGTGCTCTTAAAAGTAAGGAGGAACGAATGAAGAGCGTGGATCGCGATTATGGACTGAAAATGTCCGGTGATTTCAATTGGTTTTTGGTCTATCTTCTTGTGGCTTCCGGGTTGATTATTCTTTTCGCTAAGTTATGGAATGAAAATCATCTCAATGGTCTGTCATCTTATAAACTTTTTCTATTTATCGTGCAACCTTTGGCTTTGATAGGGCCTTTGGTAGTTTCACTTCGATTCCGAGAATATGTTCGTGAGGCACTGAAAGAGAATCTTATCAGTGAACGTGTAGCAAAGAATTGTGAATACTGGATTTTATCGCTGTTGTTCACTATTTATATTGTGATTTGCTGTTTGGTTTGAGTTATTGAACGTGGTTTTAGGGAGCAATGTTTGAAGACAGTCGAAGAGATCAAATCGGTGATTGAAGCGGCGATTCCAGGCGCTGCGGTGGAGATTGTTCCAAATCCCGGCCCGAGCGGACAGCACTCGCTGCGGATTGCGCCGAGCCATGCTCTCGCCGTTGCAAAGTTCCTGCGCGACGATGAGGAACTCAAGCTCGATTACTTGTCCAACGTAACTGGTGTGGATTGGCCGGACGCTCTCGAAGCGGTCTATCACTTGTATTCAGTGGAGAAGAAGCATGGGCCGGTGGTGATCCGGCTGCGCACGGGCAATAGAACCGACCAAGTAGAGTTACCGTCGCTAACTCCTATCTGGCGTTCGGCGGAGTTTCAGGAGCGGGAGATATTTGATCTATATGGAATCGTCTTCACGGGCCATCCCGACCTGCGGCGGTTGTTGATGTGGGAGGAGTTCAAAGATCATCCGATGCGGCGGGATTATGTGGCGCCGGATGACTTTGAGTACGAGCCGACGGCGCACGATGAGGTGTTGAAGCGGGCTGAAGCGCACAAGGCGGCGATGGCCGGGAAGCTTGCGGAGGCCAGCACATGAGTCTGTTGACAGAAAAACCGGCGGGCTGGAATCGTCCCGCATTGATCGCGCCGAGCGGCGATGGAGAGCTGCTGGAAGTGGCGATGGGTCCGCACCATCCATCGACTCACGGCGTCTTCCGCATGGATGTGGCGCTGGACGGAGAGAGAGTAGTGCGGCTGCGTCCGGTCTTTGGCTACCTGCATCGCAATCACGAAAAGATTGCCGAGGGACAGAGCTATCTTGCTTCGATGCCCTTCACTGACCGGCTGGATTACATCTGTCCGATGACCAATAACTGGGCCTATGCGCTGGCTGTGGAGAAGCTTGTTGGGCAGGAGGTGCCAGAGCGGGCCGAGTATCTGCGCGTGATTGTGGGCGAGCTGACGCGCTTTCAGAATCATGCTTCATCGATTGGATTTCTGATTCAGGAGATGGGCGCGAGCGGTACGCCGCTGATGTACGCATTTCGCGAGCGGGAAAAGATTCTCGACCTCTTCGAGGAACTGACCGGCGCGCGCATGATGGTCAACTATATGCGCTTCGGCGGCTGCCGCGTGGATGCTTCGGTGGCGTGGCTCGAAAAGACGCGCAAAGTAGTGGCGGGCCTCGGCGGATTTGTCGACGAGTTTGAACGGCTGCTGGCGACGAACGAAATCTTGATGGTGCGTACGCAAGGAGTGGGCGTACTATCGGCGGAGTTGGCGGTGAACGCGGGAGTGACCGGGCCGATGCTGCGCGCTTCCGGTGTGAACTACGACATTCGCAAGGTTGATGCCTACGGAATTTACAATCGCTTCAAATTCCGTGTGCCGCTGGGCGATCATGGCGATGTCTACGACCGCTTCATGATTCGGCTTCTGGAGATGCGCGAATCGATTGTGATTCTGGAGCAGGCTCTCAAAGATATTCCCGCTGGCCCGGTAATGAGCGCGACAGCGAAGATTCGCGGCTTCCGTCCAAAGCCGGGTGAGGCGTATGGTCGCATTGAAGCACCCAAGGGAGAGCTGGGATTTTATCTGATCTCGGACGGCGGACCGAATCCTTATCGCTATCGCGTGAGGCCGCCGAGCTTGATTAATCTGACAGTGCTGGAAGATATGTGTCTGGGTCACGATGTGGCTGATGTGGTGCTGATTTTTGGGAGCGTCGATATTGTGCTGGGAGAGGTGGATCGGTAAGACAGAGACTAGTGATTAGTGAATAGGGAAGATTCGATTCCGGCTTCATAGAGTGATGGATTCCAGGCCTCAAGAGTTATACCTGGGATATCCGAAAGCAACCCGCGTGGGCGGAGA
>CAYOYX010000042.1:0-12398 GCA_964408275.1 uncultured Occallatibacter sp. | reverse complement strand
GTCGAATGATTCGTCAACTGCAAGTGATGTTAGTTGTTGCTGTAACTCTGATGATTAGCCTGAACGCTCTTGCAGCTCCCAAAGGCAAGGGCACAACAGCGGTGATTGATACTAACTCATATAACTTCCGATGCGTGGGACCGACGCTGAACCTGATGCTAAGTTCATTTAGCCTACCTATCTCCCGGCCAGCTACAAGCGCGGCCATGGGTGCTGCCGCTGGAAAGGCCGCAACTTCGTCATTGACCATCGAGTTTCCGGCCAGCGCAGTGTATTCGACCTTATATTCCCAGGTCATCAAAGGCGACCACTACAGTTCCTGCGCGCTGGTCGAGAGGGTGGCTGTATCTGCCGGTGCGGCTAGCTCGACCGAGTTTACATGGACGTTCAGTCAGGTGACTCCGACGAATGTGACAGCGATATGGAAAGAAGCATCGAGTACGGGATCGACGGGATCGGATATTCCAACAGCGCAAGTTCGTGTGACCTTGACATTCACCGAAGTTCGATTTGAAGACGGAAGCGGAAGTAGCTCCAAAACGGCTATAGATGACTGGACAGCAACGCAATGATTTCAATTTTCATTGGTTTGTCGTGAGTCAGTGAAGTGTGAGAGTGGGCTGGCATTCAGCACAGAGTGTGCGTAGGGCGGGTTGTGAGATGGAGGGCAGCGAGTGTTAGGCGAAGGCATCGTGAAAGGGATGGCGGAGACAGCGAAGAATTTTTTCGGCAGTTACTTCTCCGCGGATCGGCTGACGACGGTTGAGTATCCTGAGCAGCGGATAGCTTCCTTCGAAGCTGCGCGCGTATTTCCCTTTCTTGTGTACGATGCGGAGAATCGCGACGGCGGCGGGCCGGAGTGGGAGGCCGGTCTGCGCTGTGTGGCTTGCCAGATATGCGAGAAGGAGTGTCCGCCCAAGTGCATCTACATCGAAAAGTCCAAAGATAAAAAGCTGGATTACCTGGGCAAGGCGCAGTATTATCCAGCGCGCTTTGACATTGATATTTCCGTCTGCATGAGTTGTCAGATTTGCGTTGAGGTTTGTCCGTTTGAAGCGATCAAGATGGACACGGAGTTTGAATTGAGCACGACAGATCGATTTGGCGGACTGCTGCTTGACCGTGAGCAGTTAGCTAAGTCGAATAAGTATTACCGCAAGATTCATCCCGCCGAGGCGGCCGGCGTGGATGCGCGATTGGCCGAAGACAAAGCTAAATACGACGCGAAAATAAAGGCCGCAGCCGATGCAATCGCAGCCAAAGCCGCCGCGACAGCCGAAGAGGGAGTGTGAGATCCCCGTGATCGAAAAGACTGACCAACTCTTCGTTCTTCTCCAGCACTGGCTGGTGAGCTTTCTGCCCGCGGCCATGCAGCCGGTGGCCGGAGTACTGCTCAGTGTTGTGGCTATCGTTTGCATTTTTCCCGCGCTCTTCGCATTGACCACAGTTTTTGAGCGCAAGGGGCTGGGACGCATTCAGAATCGACTTGGGCCAAACCGTGTGGGGCCGTTTGGATTGTTGCAACCGGTTGCCGACGGAATCAAGTCACTGACCAAGGAAGATATTGTACCGTTGAGTGCGGATGCTGTAGTGCATTATTTGGCGCCGGTTGTATTGGTGGTGGCGGTCTTCATGGGCTTTGCAGTGCTGCCGATGGGACGCAAGATGGTGCTTGTAGATCTTGATGCCGGACTGCTGTTTTACTTTGCGATGGGCGCTTCGACGGAGTTAGCGGTCTTCATGGCCGGATGGTCGAGCCGCAATAAGTATTCACTGCTGGGTGCGATGCGCGCGGTGGCGCAGATGATTAGCTACGAAGTAGTTCTTCTGCTGTCGAGCGTCACCGTCGTGATGATGACTGGCTCGCTTTCGCTGACGAAGATAGTAGAGGCGCAAAATCAATATTCATGGGGCCTTCCGCATTGGTTCATTTTCACGCCCTGGGGCTGTGCGGGCTTTGCAATGTACGCCATCGCTGCCACGGCGGAGACGAACCGCTCGCCTTTTGACTTGCCGGAAGGCGAGTCTGAGTTAGTGGCCGGTTATCACACCGAATATTCAGGATTCAAGTTTGCACTCTTTTTTCTGGGCGAGTATCTGGCGATGTTTTCTATCTCAGGATTAGGAACGACGCTTTTCTTGGGTGGATGGTCTGCGCCGCTTTCATCTTTGACCTGGGTTCCATCCTGGATATGGTTTTTCACTAAGTTAATGCTCTCTATTTTCGTCTTTATCTGGATGCGGGGAACATTACCGCGACTTAGGCAGGATCAATTAATGAACTTTGCCTGGAAGTTTATTTTGCCCATGTGCCTGTTGAATTTATTTGTTGCGGGGTTGTGGACTTATTTGGGCAGCGGCTGGCTGCGGTGGGTGATTTGCTCGGCGATTTTGATTGCGGCTTATGCTGCGATGGGCTGGGGCGAGATGCGCAGAGGAAAGATTGGACCACGGAGTTATCGCTATGCAGAGTAAGTCATTTATAGCCAGGGAGGGGTGTTACTGACGATGAGTTATCTCTTTTATTTGCTGGCAGCGCTCACAGTAGCTGGCGCACTAGCCGCACTTATGCTGAAAAATACAGTGCATTGCGCGTTGGTACTGACAGTTGCATTTGCCGGATTGGCTATGCTGTTTTTGAATCTCGACGCGCAGTTTGCCGGGATCGCACAGCTTCTGGTTTATGTTGGCGCTGTAGCGATTCTGGTGGTTATTGCGATCCTATTAACCAAAGGCTCGGAAACTTCAAAGGATGAGGTCTTCAGTCGGAGTTGGTTGGTGGGGTTAGTGATTGCCGCAGCGGTCTTTGCGGTTTTAAGTTGGGCGGTGATCGGAAGTATTCGAGTTTTGCCGCATGAGATGGCCGTACCTGATGTAACGGTCGTGCAGATAGGCGATGCACTGGTAGACCGCTACGTTTTGCCGCTGGAGATCGTAGCGGTGCTGCTTACGGCGGCGATGATCGGTGCAGTGATTGTGGCGCGGCACGAGAAAGAGGAGAAGCGATGACGCCTCTAGCCGGTTATTTACTAATAGCCGCACTGATCTTCTCGATTGGTTTGGCTGGAGCGCTGACGCGGCGCAACGCGATTCTTGTACTGATCGGGATTGAATTGATGCTGAATGCGGCTAACTTGAATCTAATCGCATTCTGGCGTTACGGGCCGCACCCGGAGCTGCTGACGGGAATGATCTTTGCGATCTTTTCGATTGCCGTCGCGGCGGCCGAAGCAGCAGTAGGACTGGGATTGGTGATTCATATACATCGCCACGCGCATACTACGGACCTGGACCAGATGAACAGGATGAAGGGGTGAGCGGATGCTAGATCCAGAAGAGATCACCGGATCCTTTACTCATTGCGGTCCGTCTTGTGACTATCTACTGCTTATTACGGCGGTACCTATGATCGCCGCTGGCGTGATCGCTCTGCTTAAGCAACCATATCGCAAGACTGCTTCCACTCTTGCTATTGGTGCGTTGAGCTTTTCGCTATTGCTCTCGATTATTGCATTCACCGGTGTTGTGCTGGACTGGACGCATGGCATTGTGACCCGCATAGTCTTCAACTTCACTTGGTTTCGGATCGGTGCGTCTAACGTGGACCTGGGCTGGGTGCTCGATCCGTTATCTGCCGTGATGCTGGTAATGGTCTGCTTTGTTGGCCTGTTGATCTTTGTTTATTCGACTGGCTATATGAAGGAGGACGAAAACTACACGCGTTTTTTCTGCTTTATGTCGTTATTTGCAGGAGCGATGTTGGGCGTGGTTATTGCTAACTCGACTCTATTGCTTTTCATGTGCTGGGAGTTAGTTGGACTTACATCATACTTACTAATTGGATTCTGGTATCAGAAGCCAGAGGCAGCCGCTGCTGCGAAAAAAGCATTTCTAACTACACGTATCGGCGATGTTTTGTTTCTGCTGGGAATTGTTTGGCTCTTTGCGCAAACCGGAACGTTGCTTTTTTATAACAATGGCGCGGGTTCGATTGAAGCCGTCGCGCTGGCTGGATTACTGAATCAGCACGCGGCGTGGGGACTTACAGCTGCGGGTGCGATTGGCCTACTTATCTTTGCCGGAGCGGCGGGCAAGAGCGGACAGTTTCCGTTGCACGTCTGGCTGCCGGATGCGATGGAAGGCCCGACGCCGGTCTCCGCGTTGATTCACGCGGCTACGATGGTGGCTGCGGGAGTGTATCTGATAGCGCGAGTGTATCCGCTGATGCAGGCAGGAGCGACTCAAGGTGGAACGACTGCGGCGCTGACAGTTGTAACTTGGGTGGGCGCATTTACAGCGGTCTTTGCGGCGTTGATTGCAGTGGCGCAGAACGACATCAAGCGCACTCTGGCTTACTCGACTGTTTCGCAACTGGGTTACATGATGGCTGGGCTGGGAATGGGCGGCGTAGCCGTGGGAATGTTCCACTTAATAACTCACGCTTTTTTCAAGGCGCTCCTATTTCTTGGCGCAGGGTCGGTGATTCATGGCTGTCATGGAGAGCAGGATGTACGCCGCATGGGCGGACTGAAGTCCGATATGCCGCTGACATTTCTGACTTATGGGATAGGAATGCTGGCACTGTGCGGTTTTCCGATTATTTTCTCAGGCTTTTGGAGCAAGGATGGAATTATGGAAGCGGCCGAGCATTGGAGCGTGACGAAGGCGCCATTTTATATGCTGATAATTGGCGCACTGCTGACAGCGTTTTATATGACGCGGCAGTTGGCTTACATATATTATGGCCACTGGAGAGGCGGCAAACCGGCGCATGAGAGTCCGGCTGTGATGACCGTGCCACTGGTGATACTTGCCTTTTTTACGATGGCACTGGGATTGATAGGAACGCCGGCATGGCCGTGGTTCAGAGCCTTCCTCGATGGGCGCTCGACAAACTTCGAGTTACATCGAGTTATTGAGCCAGGGCTATTTGTGCTGATGATAGTATCGACATCTGTAGTTGTTGCCGGGCTGATTCTCGGTTGGAGAATATATGGAGATCGATCTCCTAAAGCGACAGAGCCGGATGCGCTGGAGAAAACCATGCCGAGAGCGTGGAGTTGGCTGCGCGACAGGCTTTATGTGGATGAGTTATACGGTAAGACGGTGATTGCTTTTTACCAATGGTGGGCGCGCGTTGCCGATTGGCTGGATCGGCGAGTGTTCGGCGGTGCGGTGACTGGAGTTGCGCGGAGCTTCGGCCTGTGGGCGCGCTTAAATCGTTTCCTGGATGCGAATGTAGTGGATGGCAGCTTCGACAAAGGCTGCGATGAGCTGGCCGTCGGCGGCGGATTACTGGCGAGAGTGCAGACGGGACGCGTGCAGACTTATCTGAGAATTCTGGCGCTGGCTGTGTTGGCGCTGGCAGCGATTTTGATATGGAGCAGCCGCGCATGAACGCATTTCATTTACTGTCGTTGTTGACCGCGCTGCCATTGCTGGGCGCCGCTGTTGCGCTGTTAGCTGGCAAGCACGCGCGCGGAGTTGCTCTTGTTACAACTCTGCTATGTCTGGCGCTGGCGCTGGTGGTGTGGGCCGAGTGGAGCAGACTTCCGATTATTGACGGCTACGGATTGATTGAGCAGCACGCCTGGGCTCCGTCGCTGGGCATCAACTACTACCTGGGAGTAGACGGGCTTAGCGCGCTGATGCTTATGCTTTCTGCGATTGTTACGCTGATGTCCGTGGATGCAGCGCATCGCGTGCATCATCAGCCGGGGCTTTACTTCGCGCTGGTGCTGGTGCTGGAGACGGGCCTCTTCGGCACATTTACCGCGCTGAATTTTTTTCACTGGTTTTTGTTCTGGGAGTTAAGTCTGATTCCCGCCTTCTTTCTTATCAAGTTGTGGGGCGGAGCGCGGCGCGGCCCCGCAGCGACACAATTCTTTATTTATACAATGGCGGGAAGTGTAGCGTTACTCATTGCGTTTCTTGCTGTTTTTCTTTCGACCAACAGCACGGATTTTCCGCACCTGACTCTGCTGGCATCGACGGGCGAGTTAGAGCAGATGGTAACTGCGCATCTGGGACCGGTAATGATCTGGCTGGCGATTGGCGTGCTGGCCGGCTTTGCGGTGAAGGTGCCAATCTTTCCATTTCACACATGGCTGCCCGCGGCTTATGCTGAGGCGCCTTCGCCTGTGACCATGTTACTAACTGGAGCTATGTCGAAGATGGGCGTCTATGGGCTACTGCGGATTGCGCTGCCTCTCTTCGGCGCGCAGATAGCGCTGATGCGAACGCCGCTGCTAGTGCTGTCTGTGGCGACGGTGGTGATGGGCGCGTGGGCTGCCACGGCGCAGAAGGATTTGAAGCGCATCTTTGCATATTTGTCGGTGAACCATCTTGGCTATTGCTTGCTGGGCATCTTTGCGCTTGCGATTCCCGCCGCCCAAACCATTAACAATCCTGCGGCGCAGACAAATCAAGCGATAGTTTTGGACGGCGTGATCCTGCAAATGTTCAATCACGGCCTGACGGCTGCGGCGCTCTTTTGGTTTGTGGCGTTGATACAACAGCGAACGGGAGGCCATCGCGGCATTGAGCAATTCGGCGGGCTGCGCAAACCGGCTCCAGTGTTGGCCGGGTTGATGGGGATTGCGTTGTTCTCTTCGCTGGGATTGCCTGGACTAAATGGATTTGTTGGCGAGTTCCTCATCTTCCGCGGAGTATTTCCGCTGGCTTGGGTTGCGGCTACTGTTTCGATTCTCGGATTGCTGGTGACAGCGGCAGCGATTCTGACCGTGATCCAGAAGGTCTTCACGGGTCCAACGCCGGAGCATTGCGCGAACTTTCCTGATCTGAATCACGGCGAGCGAATGGCGCTGGCTCCGGTGATCGGATTGATGTTTCTTCTCGGCATTCTTCCGCAACTGATTGTGGACAGCGTGAACCCAACAGTAGTGAACCTGTTGGCTCATTGGAGATTTTAATGTTAGCGTGGACGATCTATCTCTCGTTTGCCGGAGCGTTGCTGCTGGCGCTTATGCCCAAAGCTAAACCGGCATTGGCGCGCTGGTTGGCGCTGGCCGTGGCAGTAGCCGGACTGGCGCTGGCTGTGCAGGGGTTTGCGGCGGGCATAGGGCAGGGAAGAGTTACGATTGTTGATTTGCCGTGGGTGCCGTCGATGGGGATTCACTTTCTTTTGGCGGCCGACGGCATCAGCCGTGTACTGGTGTTGCTGACGGGGCTAGCCGCCGTAGCCGGAGTTTTATTCAGTTGGAATATCGAACTGAGAGCGAATGAGTATTTTGCATTTTATCTTGCGTTGATCGGCGGAGTCTACGGAGTCTTTCTCAGCTTTGATTTGTTTCTACTCTTTGTCTTCTACGAAATTGCCATTGTACCCAAGTATTTTTTGATTGCAATCTGGGGTTCGACACGGCGCGAGTATGCGGCGATGAAGCTGGCGCTTTACTCGTTTGTCGGTTCGGCGATGGTGCTGGTTGGCTTGCTGGCGGCTTATGCGACGGCGGGCAGTCATTCGACAGGGCTGGTTGAGTTAGCTCACGCGGGGCTGCCAGTGAGCTTTCAGATCTGGTGTTTTCCATTGGTATTCACCGGCTTTGCGATTCTAGCCGGTATGTGGCCCTTTCACACGTGGGCGCCGACCGGCCATGTCGCCGCGCCCACCGCTGCGTCGATGTTGCTGGCAGGCGTGGTGATGAAGCTAGGCGCGTACGGCTGCCTGCGCGTGGGCATTGCGCTTTTTCCGCGCGGACTCGACCCGTGGGGTTTTTCGTTTATCGGAATTAGCTCATGGCGCGATGTCTTCGCGGTTCTCGCGGTCATCGGCATCGTCTATGGCGCGCTGGTTGCACTGGCGCAGACGGACTTCAAATTTGTCATTGGCTATTCGAGCGTGAGTCACATGGGATTTGTTTTGCTCGGACTGATGACTCTGAATCAGATTGGCATGACCGGCGCGGTGATGCAGATGTTTTCGCACGGCATTATTGCAGGGTTGCTCTTTGCGATTGTTGGCCGCATTGTCTATGAGCGAACACATACGCGACAGTTAGCGGAGTTAGAGACGATGCATTTATCAAAGCGCTTGCCCTTCGCGGCTGGTGCATTTGTAGTTGCAGGATTGGCCTCGATCGGAATGCCCGGATTCTCTGGATTCTGGGCCGAGATGCAGGTGCTGGTCGGCGCGTGGAAGGTCAACTCGTGGTGGGCCGTAATTGCAGGTGTGGGAATTATCGTCGGCGTGGCTTACACATGGCGAGCGATGCAGAAGGCCTTCTTCAGCGATGCGCTGCCCAGCGCTCATGTGCTTGAAGAGGAACACGAACATAAGTTAGCGGCGATCACCTGGCCGGAAGTTACCGGCGTAGTTATGTTGGTAGGAGTTAGTTTGTTCGTCGGAGTTTGGCCGAGAATATTGCTCGATACGATTGAACCGGCTGTGAAGACGCTGCTTGCGGGAGGTGCGCAATGAATTACTCGGACCTCTTTCGCGTAACGCTGCCGGAGACCATGCTGGAAGTAGCAGCGTTGATCGTACTGATCGTTGACTTAGGCGTTCTGCGCAAAGCTGCGCTGAAGGTGCGGGTGATGGTGGCGGCGCTGCTGGGTGTGGCTGGGTGCGGCGCTGCGTTGTGGAATTTGCAAACTGCCGCGGTAGTGCAGTCAAAATTATGGGGACCTGGATACATATTTGAAGTAGAGATGCTTCTTGGGCAGGGAAGCTATATTACTGCGGCGCAGTGTGGAATCCTTGTGCTGACCGCGCTGACGCTGTTGCTGCTGATTGATTCTGATTTCACGAAGCACGTAGGCGAGTTTGTTGCAGTAGTTCTGATGGCGGCTACAGGCGGATTGTTGGTAGCCGCTGCGCAAGACTTGCTGGTCATATTTGTCGGACTGGAACTTCTTAGTCTCGGACTTTATATCCTGACAGCTTTTGCAAAGAGTTCCGGCAAGAGCGCGGAAGCTGCGATGAAGTATTACTTATTCGGAGGAATGTCGGCGGCATTTCTGCTTTTTGGGTTTAGTTATTTTTATGGGCTGACAGGCAGTACAAACCTCTCGGCGATTCAACTCGCCATTGCCGAGTCCGGGCCGAGTCCTCTGTTCTATGTGGCGTGGATTCTGGTCGTTGCTGGGCTAGGATTCAAGATCGCAGCGGTGCCATTCCATCAGTGGGCGCCGGACACCTACGAAGGCGCACCCGCTCCAGCAGCTGCGTTTATTGCTTCGGTTTCCAAGGTGGCCAGTTTTACGCTGCTTATCACGCTGACCGAAATCTGGTTTGGTGTTGGCGATAAACTGACAGCCGGAGCAATTCGAATCTGGCAACCATTGACGATGGTAATGCTTGTGCTATCAGTGGCGTCGATGGTTGTCGGCAATTTGGCAGCACTAGCACAGATCAGTGTACGGCGCTTGCTGGCGTACTCGGCCATTGCTCATGTGGGGTATATGCTGCTTGGACTTGCAGCTCAACCTAAGTACATAGGTTTTGATGTGGGGTGGGTGCCGCTTGACGTGAATGCACAGCTTAAATACGTTGGTACCGGAAGCCTTTCGAATTTCATCGAGTCTGTTGCACCACATATTCGCGTTAGTCTTTATGCCGTCCTCTACTACGTCCTCACCTACGGCCTGACCACTATCGGCGCATTCGGCGTTGTTGCTGTCGTTGAGCGAGCCACGGGCAGTGACCGGCTGGAATCTTTTCTTGGCCTGCACAAACGCAATCCACTGCTGGCCGCAGTGCTGCTGGTTTTCTTTCTTTCTCTTGCCGGCATTCCGCCGCTGGTGGGCTTCTGGGCCAAGTTCAATCTCTTTGCCGCAGTGCTGGGCGTTTCAGCGGGGCCGGTGCCTTTCGCGCTGGTCGCTCTCGCGGTGATGATGAGCGCCGTCTCACTTTATTACTATCTACAAGTGCTTAAACGCGCATATATCATGACGGCAATCGATGAGACTCCGATCAAGGCCCATCCGATTACGATGGCAGTGCTTGTAGCAATTGCGGCGGCTGTGGTGGTGATGGGATGTTTTCCGTCGCTGCTGCAAGGCTGGATCGCGAGCTTTTATCCGGTTCTGTAGTCTTCTAATGGTGACGAATAGTCAGGCAATCCTGAGCAAATTGTGTTACTGTTTCACGATAGAGCATTACCCCTGTAAGTTCACTCCGTAATCTTGTAGATATAAGTTAATACTGTCTAATATTGATACATCGACAATGGACAACAATCTGTTCAGAGAGCTATCTAGGATAGATAGCTTCGATTGTTGATGCGTTGCCTCAGAAAAGCAAACTGCCTCTCATTGCGTTTCTTCGCAAACTTGACTTACTTCGAGGCGGTACAACCAATACAACTTCGGAAAGGGTGGGTATGAAGAAGCTTAACGTTTGCGCGGTACTGTCAATTTTTGCGTTTTGTACCTTGTTGATATCGGAGAAGAGTTTTGCGGATACGGCGACATTGACGCTGGTCAGCACCGGAGGCCAGAGTTCCGGGCCGGATTACGTGTACCCCTACTACTTCAGCATCGACGGCAGCACGACCCTTACGCCGCTGATGTGCATCAGCTACTCGGATGATATTTACTTTGGCGAGAGCTGGACGGCAACGATTGTGCCGGTTTCCGGCAATGAGCAGTATGTGGAAGCGGCTTACATTGAATCGATGGCCGCAGCTCCAGGCGCATCGGCGACAACCATCGCGGAAGCGCAGTGGGCAAATTGGGAGCTCTTCGATCCCAAAGATTCTAATCTAACAAACAACTTGCCTGCCGGGTATCAGCCAGCGATCAACACCATCTTGGGCGAAGCATCGCAGTTTGCGGAGAACAATATCAACACTACCGCCTACTCCAATCTTGAAGTTTTTATCCCGATAGACGGCACTGAAAGCACGGGCGGCGATCCGCAGGCTCTTATCGGGGATAGCCCAACGCCTGAGCCACGCAGCCTTGTGCTCTTCGCAAGCGGACTGCTGGCTCTTGCGGGCATCGTATATCTCCGGAAGCGCTCCGATGGAGGTGTTGCTGTGCAACTCAAAAGTGATACTGCTGGTGGCGCTGTTTGATCAATGGAGATTGAAGGTCTGGAGAGAGAGTTTGCAATAGGCACCGACAAAGACTTGCAGGGCCTCTTGATTTTGCTATGGAGAAGACGGCTTGCTTTCTGCAATTGTTTACTGTCCTGTGCCGGCTGATTTATAGTTCATCTTGCCTGCGTTTGGATTTTGCATCTGCATTTGTTGAAATTGCGTTGAAAGGTGCTTCCATGTCCCCTATCTCCCGCCGCGACCTGCTCGCCTCCAGTCTGGCTCTCTCCGCTTCTTCGTTGCTGGCTCGTTCAGCGTGGGGACGCGCCGCCGCAATGGCGACTGGCTCGTCAGGTGCGGCTTCGGCGGTTGAACAGGGCGCTATTGCGCCGCGCGAGCGCTTGCTTTTCGATTTCGGCTGGAAGTTTCAGTTTGGTCACGGCGCGGACCCGGCGCGCGACCTGGGGCTAGGCAATGGCCAGCGCGACTTCGCCAAGGCCGGCACTTTCGATTTTGCCAAAGCTAAATTTGACGACTCGACGTGGCGTACGCTGAATCTGCCACACGATTGGGCCGTCGAGCTGCCGTTTGTGCACGACGAAGTGCTGCAGGGGCATGGGTACAAACCTCTTGGCCGCCGCTATCCTGAGACCAGCGTGGGCTGGTACCGGCGCGAGTTTGAGATTCAGGCCAGCGATCTTGGGCGGCGCATCTCGGTCGAGTTCGACGGAGCGTTTCGCGATGTGCTGGTCTTTGTCAACGGCTGCTTTATCGGCCGCAATGATAATGGCTACGCGCCATTTTCCTTCGACCTGACGGATTTTTTAAGCTACGGCGCGAAGAACTATATTGTTGCGCGCGTGGACGCCAGCTTTGGCGACGGATGGTTTTACGAAGGCGCGGGCATCTATCGCCATGTGTGGCTGACCAAGACCGACGCCCTGCATCTGGGCAAGTGGGAGAGCGTTGTCCGCACGGAGTTGAAGGGAAGCACCGCAACGTTGACGCTGGAAACAGTGGTTCAGAACGAAGGCTTGAAACCCGAATCTGCCTCTGTCGAGTGGCAGATCATTGATGCCGTGGGTAAGCCGATTCCAGGCTTCAGTGGTGCTGGACGCTCCAATCCGCTCCAGCCGGATGAGTCCGCGAGTTTTACTTGCGTAATGACATTGCCGAATCCCACGCTTTGGTCGCTGGATAACCCCTATCTCTACACAGCAATCGTAACGGTCAAATCTAACGGAAAGGTCCGCGACGCCGAGCAGATCAGCTTTGGCGTGCGCACGGCGGTCTTCGACGCGGACAAGGGCTTTTTCCTGAATGGTAAATCTCTCAAGATTCAGGGCACCTGCAACCATCACGATCACGCGGGCGTGGGCGCGGCCTTGCCCGACCGCT
>CAYOYX010000041.1:0-28956 GCA_964408275.1 uncultured Occallatibacter sp. | reverse complement strand
AGTATTTTGCGCTGGTCAAGATCGAGGCCATCAACTTCGAGTCGCCCGAGGAGACGCGCAACAAGATTCTCTTCGACAATCTGACTCCGCTCTATCCTCAAGAGCGCATCAAGCTGGAGACGGTGCGCGAAGCCATCAGCGGCCGGGTCATGGACCTGTTGACCCCGGTGGGCAAGGGCCAGCGCGGCCTGATCGTCGCTCCGCCCCGCACCGGCAAGACCATGCTGTTGCAGTCGCTCGCCAACTCCATCTCCACCAACCACCCCGAAATCGTTCTCATCGTTCTGCTGATCGACGAGCGTCCCGAGGAAGTGACCGACATGCAGCGGTCGGTGAAGGGCGAAGTGATCAGCTCGACATTTGACGAGCCGGCGGCCCGCCACGTACAGGTGGCCGAAATGGTGATCGAAAAGGCCAAGCGGCTGGTGGAGCACAAGCGCGACGTGGTGATTCTGCTGGATTCGATTACCCGTCTGGCGCGAGCCTACAACACCATCGTTCCGCCTTCGGGCAAGGTGCTCTCCGGCGGCGTGGACTCCAACGCTCTGCAACGCCCCAAGCGCTTTTTCGGCGCGGCCAGGAACATCGAGGAGGGCGGCTCCTTGACCATCATTTCCACCGCGCTGATCGATACAGGGTCGCGCATGGACGAGGTCATCTTCGAGGAGTTCAAGGGCACCGGCAACATGGAGATCATCCT
The DNA here is from genome assembly GCA_964408275.1 of uncultured Occallatibacter sp. Taxonomy (GTDB): domain Bacteria; phylum Acidobacteriota; class Terriglobia; order Terriglobales; family Acidobacteriaceae; genus Telmatobacter. The sequence continues at coordinate 28,256 of CAYOYX010000041.1, read as the reverse complement.
CGACCGCAAGCTGGTCGACAAGCGCGTCTTCCCGGCCATCGACATCCAGCGCTCCGGCACGCGCAAGGAAGAGCTCCTCATTCCCAAGGAGGATTTGCAGCGCATCTGGATTCTGCGCAAGGTGCTCAATCCGCTCTCGCCGGTCGAAGCGATGGAACTGCTCATCAGCCGATTGGAAAAAACCCGCAACAACGCCGAGTTCTTGGCCAATATGAACCAGCTATAGCAGCGCGGGCGGCAAGCCCTTTCAGGATTTGCCGCTCACTGGTAAGATAGTGAATGTCGTGGGGCTGTAGCTCAGCTGGGAGAGCGCCTCGTTCGCAACGAGGAGGCCAGCGGTTCGATCCCGCTCAGCTCCACCATACCCTCCATGCCGCATCCGGCGGCTTTCTATTCCCTACTAGTCCCTGCCTTAATCGAAGATTACCGTCTTGTTTCCGTAGCAGAGGATGCGCCGGTCCAGATGCCAGCGCACGGCGCGGGAGAGTACTACACGCTCCAGATCGCGCCCGCGCGCAACAAGGTCTTCCACCTGATCGCGATGCGATATGCGCGCCACATCCTGCTCGATGATCGGTCCGTCGTCCAGCACTTCGGTCACATAATGGCTGGTCGCGCCGATCAGCTTGACGCCTCTCGCGTGGGCGGCGTGATAGGGCTTGGCTCCAGTGAAGGCTGGCAGGAACGAGTGGTGCACGTTGATGATCGCCGCCGGAAAGCGCGCAACGAAGCTCGGCGAAAGAATTTGCATATAACGCGCCAGCACTACCAGTTCAATGCCGTGGCGCGCGAGCAACTCAATCTGCTGCGCCTCGGCCTCGGCGCGCGTTGCGGCGGTCACCGCAATGTGCTCGAAGGGAATTCCGTAGTAGGCGGCGAGCCTTTCCACCTCGCGGTGGTTGGAGACGATGACCGGAATCTCGCACTCCAATTCGCCGGTCCGCCAGCGGAAGAGCAGATCGGCAATGCAATGCAGGTACTGCGAGCAGAAGAGCGCGACACGCGGCAAACGGCCGCCGGAGGTCAGCCGCCAGCGCATTCCCAACTCGGCTGCGAGCGGCTCAAACTCCGCCTTGAAGGCCTCCAGATCGAAGATTTCCGGGACGGAAGAATGGCTGCCGTTCGCGGGACCAAGACCCCACTCGACGCGCATGAAGAACAGGCCCTGCTCGTGGTCCTGATGCTGGTCAGCGTGGAGAATATTGGCGCCATGCCGATAGAGCAGCGAGGAGACGCGGGCCACCAGTCCCTTTTGGTCGGGGCAATCAATGAGCAGAACGGCGGAGTCTTTCATGCTTCTTTCAGATTAAACCAATCAGCGCGGAGAGCCTATTGAAAGGCCAGCGGCTTCCATGCGCCATCCTGCTTCAGCGCCAGTTGGATGGGTCGCGGCGGGCCGATGGGCGGAACGGTGACTTCGATCCACAACTCCTGGCCTGGTTTGAGCCGGGAGGGGTCGTCAGCGTGCTCGGCGATGTAGAAGTCCACCGGCTCGTCGAGCCGCAGCGCATCGCAGGAGGAGTCGGGCATCGCGGTCACATTCACGCCCTTGGAACTCTCGTCGGCTTCGGGAATGCGGATGGCGAGCAGCTTGTTGTCCTCTGCCTTGAGCTTGGCGCGGAAGGTGACGGGGGAATCCGATTTGACCGTATAGTTGTTGGGCTTGGGCGTGCCGTCGCTGTTGTGCTGGAACTCGACCTGGAAGGCGGAGTTGAGCGTACTCTTGCAGCCGTTGACGGTCATTTGCAGGCTCAGATAGCGACCGCGCATCACCATCTCAGGATCGTATGCCGCCGCGCGCACCCAGACGCGCGGGCAGCGCGCGCGCTGGTAGAAATACTTGGCCGCGATGGAGGAGACCAGCGCCAATTGAATCACGAGGAGAACGATGGAGGTTCCAGAAAACGAAATCTTGGCAATTTTCATTGCGCCTCCTCGGTAATAATCTTCGTTTTATTCATACCGCCGACAAGTTTGCGGCGCATTTTTTCCAGCGCCCATCCGCCGGCGAGGAAGAGAATGCCGAGGCCGATGAGGCCGAGCGAGCGGTCGAGCTTGTCGAAGATGTTGCTGAAGTAAAACCAGAAGACGGTAATTGCAAAACCGACGACGCCCAGATTGACCAGTGCCTGCGAGGCGTGACGTACACCCCACCCGATGATGAAGACGCAGAAGGCGGCGACGAGTACTTGCGCGGTAAGTGAATACTCGCCGCCACCAAAAGGGGAAAACGGGTTTCCCCTGATCGTTTTACTCATCCACCAAGGCAACATAGTCGAAAAAACAATCGCGGCCAGCACGGGAACTAAGCTCTTGCGAAGTTTGAAGACAGCGAGTAGAAGCGGCAGAACAGCAAAGTCAATCCAAGCCCATACCCGTATTCCAAAAGGTGGAATCTGGTTGGTAAACCACGAAAACCATCCAGCGAGGAGAGCAAAAACTCCAATATAGATCGCAATCGCTGCGATTGCGAATAGAACGCCTTGAACAATCTTGCGTTGTGAACCAAGGAAAAATGTCAGGTAAAGAACCGCCCAGACTACTAAAAATCGTCCAGCATAACCATCGTTGAAGATGTGACTGTCTGCATAGATCAGTTCCGACAATATCCACGCCGGAAAGAGCAGCAGCGTGAGCGTCTGCTGCGCCTCGTCGCGAAGCAGCACCCAGCCCGCCGCCGCAGCGATGGCCCACATCAGAATTGCCGCCGGCCAGTGCTCCTGAATATTGAAGATCTGGCCGACAAGCGCAATGGCCGCACCGGTGGAGAGAGTTCCGACAGCGTGCAGAGCGGTCGAGAGGCCGCGGAAGCGCGAGCGCGCAAAGCCGCCGCCGAGATGGAAGACGGAGACCATCGCCAGCACTACCGCCAGCCGCGCGACAGGGCTGATACGGTCCCAATGCGCCGAGACGAAGAGCGCCACTCCACAGGCCAGCAAGATTGCGCCGAGGATGAGCAAAACGATGACCTGCCAGCGCAAACCTGCGGGCTTTTTCTGCTGCGCTTCATGGGCGCGAATGCGGCGGGCTGTCTCCGCATCCAGGATGCCGGCCGATTGCCAGCGAGTTAATTGCGATTCAAAGTCTGCCATAGCGTTCGCCAACAGTAAAACACATCGGGGGCGCTTCCGTCGCGGATTTTTTGTATGAAGCAATCGGAGTTCGCAGCGATTCAGCCCATTGACTGATCTACACTGGTATGTTCTAGCTGGAGCCTTGCCTTATGTCCGATACCGCCGTCGCCGTCGCCGCACAACGTCTGCCTTCGCCCGCTCTGCGCCGCTTTGCATGGGGTGTACTGGCTTACTTCATCGCCGTGATTTTGTGGGGAACTCTGGTGCGCGCCACCGGCTCTGGAGCAGGCTGCGGTAACCATTGGCCGCTCTGCAACGGCACCGTGATTCAACACTCGGCCAGCGTCAATACGATGATCGAATTTACGCATCGCATCACCAGCGGGCTTTCGTTCTTTGCTGTCGTTGGGCTGCTGGTGTGGACCTTTGCCAGCACGGTGCGCGGCCATCTGGCGCGCTGGGCGGCTGTGGCTTCTGTAGCATTCACGGTGATTGAGGCGGTGCTGGGCGCGCTGCTGGTCAAGCTCGGCTACACGGCGCAGAGCCAGTCGCCGCTGCGTCCGGCTTTTTTGGCGCTGCATCTGGCCAACACGCTACTGTTAGTGGCTGCGCTGACGCTGACCGCGCACCTGCTCAGCCGCACCCGCGGCTATCTGCGCGGCAGCGTTCGACTGAGAGCGCCAATCGGTGCCATCGCCACGGTGATCGTAGTAATGATTGTCGGCGTCACCGGCTCGCTGGCCGCGCTGGGCGATACGCTTTTTCCGGCCTCGTCGCTGGGTCTGGCGCTGGCTCAGGATTTTTCCTCGGCGAGCGGCTGGCTAGTGCGCTGGCGCTGGACGCATCCGGGCATCGCCTTTGCGGCCAGCTTTTTTCTGATCTGGCTGCTGGCGCGCGCGGCGCGACGAAATTCGCACTGGGACAATCGCGGCCTCTTCGCGCTTGTGCTGTCGCTGCTGGCTGCTGTTTATGCGCTTGGCCTGCTGGACGTGATATTGCTGGCTCCGTTGTGGGTGCAGGTGGCGCATCTGTTGGCAGCGGATACGTTGTGGGCCGCTCTGGTGGTGCTGACGGCAAGATTGACGCTGGAGCCGGTGGAAGATCAGGGGCTATAGACTAGGGAATAGAGAAGATTTGGGAATCTGCTGTAACGTAGTTTCCCCTGTTGCTTGCTGCATCTCTGATATGCTGAATTCTTTGATCGGACGAGGAGGGGAAGATGCCGGAGCATTGGGCGCGGAAGCATCATCAGGACAGGGTAGCGGAGACGCTGCGCGAGGAGATTGGCGTTCTGATTGAGGGCGAACTGGTGGACCCCCGCATTAACCTCTGCTATGTCAGCGAGGTGGCGCTGAATCCGGGTGGAAAGTCGGCGCGGGTTTATGTGGCTGTGGATAGTGCCGTCGCGGAGATTGCCAAAGCGGAAGAGGAGACGATTGCCGGGCTGGAGGCGGCCAAAGGATACATTCGCTATGAGTTGAAGGAGCGGATGGGCGTACGGCACGTGCCCGAGCTGAGTTTTCTGGCCGATCGTTCGGGGAGATTTCAGGCGCGCATCGACGAGCTGATGGATCGGCAGCGAAGGCGGCAGAAGGCGGCTGCGAACACAGCGGCAGAAGCAAGAGCAGAGGCTTAGCAGCCACCGATGGATCACTCAAATCGCAATCTGGCATTTCATCCCAAGAGCGTGGCGCCGCACGCCGCGCAGTCGGAGTTTCATGGCGTGAAGCCGGAGGCGGTGCATATCGCGCAAGGCCGGATTGGCGGGGCTGCGGAAATTCTGGAGGTTCTACGGCGGGGCGAAAGGTTCCTGGTCTGCTCGCACGCGCGGCCGGACGGTGACGCGATTGGCTCGATGCTGGCCGTGAAGATGCTCCTGGAAGAGATGGGCAAGCGCGCCGACCTGGTGACGGCAGATGCGATTCCTAAAGTGCATCGGGAGCTGCCGGGAGCGGAGGCGATTCGCACAGCCGGAAACGTAGAGGGCAGCTATGACGCCGCAATTCTGCTGGAGTGCGATGGCTTGGAACGCAGCAGGATATTGGGGCTGGAGCAGTATTACCTGATCAATATCGATCACCACGCCAGCGGGCGCGCGTACGGCAACCTGAACTGGATTGATCGCAATGCGGCGAGCGTGGGCGAGTTGGTGTACCGGCTGGTAAAGGCCGCCGGGGCGCGGGTAACGCCGGCGATGGCGACCTGCCTTTATACGACATTAGTGACCGATACCGGAGGCTTCTGCATGGGCGGGACGCAGGCTTCCACCTTTGCATTGGCGCGAGAGCTGGTGGAGGCCGGAGCCGACCCGCTGGGGATTGCGCAGAAGCTGTATTTTTCCACGCCCGCCTCAAAGATACTGCTGCTGGGCGCGGCGTTGGGAAAGCTGAAGCATGAGGGGCGGCTGGCATGGCTTTGGGTGACCCGGCAGGAGATGGCTCAGGCTCGCGCCACCGAGGAAGAGTGCGAGGGAATTGTGAACTTCGCCCTCTGCGTGAGCGGGGTGGAAGCAGCGGTATTTCTTTATGAACTGCCGGAGGAGCGCATCCAATTGAGCCTGCGCAGCAAGGGACGCGTGAACGTGGCGGCGATTGCCGAGCAGTTGGGCGGAGGCGGGCATATGAGTGCATCCGGCTGCACGCTGAAGGGACCGCTGGAGCGCGCGCTGGAGGAAGTGCTCATTCACTTGCGCCACGGTGTAGCCGGACTAGCCGAAGAGGCGGGTTAAGGGTTCCGTCCGCCAGCCTGATCTGATAGCCTTTAGCCAGTTAAGCAAGACTGCTATCTCCGCGCTATTTATCTAGCGCGGAGCCGGACCGAGGCCGGTCATCTCCCCAAAACGCCCTGACCGGAGCAGGAAACGACTGTCCGCATAATGCGGGCAAAGGCTCTGTTGGAGAAATGCTGGAAGTGGAAATCATTCAAGAACCATCCGCTCCGGATAGACCTCTACTTATGCATATTCGGCTGCCCCACTGGGCGACGGTATGCGAGGCAGCCGCTTTTCTCGCATTCACGTTATTTTTTCTTCTCTATGGACAGACTCCGCTCACGGGCGGCACGGGCATCGGGCTGGTGGGGGCCGATGAACCGCGTTATGCGCAGATTGCGCATGAGATGCTGGAGCGCTTTGACGCTGCGACGACGCTCAAGAGCAAGTTGAGCGCCTGCGTGACTCCCTATCTTTACGGCAAGCCGTGGCTGGAAAAACCAGCGCTTTATTATTGGCGGGCGATGTTCGTCTTTCAGGACTTCGGCGTGCATGACTGGACGGCGCGGCTGCCCTCAGCGACCTTCGCATTCATCATGGTGGCGCTGATCTATCTGCATATGCGGCGCTTCCGTCCGGGCGGTCATCTGGACGCGGCGCTGATCACCGTAGCCTGCGCCGGGATCATGGGCTTTGCGCGCGGCGCTTCGACCGATATGCAGATGGCTGCGCCGCTGGCCATCGGACTGCTGGGCTGGTACGCGTGGTATGAGACCGGCTCGAAGTTCTGGCTCTTCGATATTTATTTTTTTACCGGCGTAGCGACCCTGGCCAAGGGGCCGGTGGCGCCGTTTCTGGCGATTGCGATTGTGGCTTCCTTTGCGTATCTGCGGCGGGAGTGGTCGGTGCTGCGGCGGTCGTTCTGGTGGCCGGGGGCGCTGCTCTACTTGGCGATTGTGCTGCCCTGGTTCATCGCCGTACAGCATCAGAATCCGACATTTTTCCGCGAGTTTTTCCTGGAGCACAACTTGCAGCGCTTTGCCACCGATCGCTACCAGCATCAACAGCCTTTCTATTACTACCTGGTGGTGGCAGTGCTGGCCGTGATGCCGTGGACGGTGATCGCGGTGCGCGCGCTGATCGACGGCCTTCAGGATTCGGTCTGCGAGTGGCGGGCGCGCAACACAAGGCGCGGCTCTCCCTGCGCGGGCCGCCCCGGCGACGCCTTCCCGGAGTTTCTGGTGCTGTGGGCGCTGATTCCCATTCTCTTTTTCTCGCTCTCCCAATCGAAGCTGCCCGGTTACATTCTTCCCGCGATTCCGCCGATCACAATTCTGACTGGGGATTATCTCTTCCGGCGGCGGGAAAAGGGATTGAATCGCTGGGTGCTGCTGGGCCATGCGGCGGTCTGCGGCGTAATGACGATGGCGGCGCTGCTGCTGCCGTGGTTTGTCGCGCATGGCCGGCAGATGCCGCCCGCGGATGAGCTTGCAGCGGCGCTGATCTCGGCCACCGGCGCGGCGCTGCTGATTCTGATTGTGGTAAAAGGCTACGGAGTGGCGCGGTTGCGGCTGGTCACCTCCGGTGTGCTGGTGGTGCTGCTCCTCTTTCTCTTTGGCGTGGGTCCGTTCCTGGGGTTGCCCGCCATCAGTCAGACCAAGCGCGTGATTCATCTGCTGGACCGCTCCTACTCGGCGCGCCCGCTGGCCGAGCAACTGGCCGCCGTCGCTCCCGGCGAAAAGACGGTTGCGGTCTGCTGCATCATCCGCGACAAAGTGAATCCGGAAAAGCTGCACGCATTTCCTCGTGACATCGAGTATGGACTCTCGTTCTACCGAAATCGCGAGGTAGTGAACTATGCGGAGACTGGAGTGCCGGACGAAGAGCACTTGCTGGTGGCGCAGGTAACCGGCCGCGGCGATGAAGATCTGGGCACGACCGCCGTGCTGGCCGAGTACCTGGAGGGACGGCACTATGAGCAACTCTTCAGTTGGCCGGAGCGGGGCCTCGTGGTCTACATGGTTGGCAGCCGATAACTGTATGCTGTTAGCTGTTAGATGTCCTTCAGGAGAGGCATGGCAAGCGGCGCGTCCATCGAAATCCTCGACCTGCGGCACTTTGCCGCGCCGGCGTTCCGCTCCGTGCTGGATGCGGAGGGCGAGCTATGGAAGCAGCGCCTGCATTGGGATTACAACATCTCATCGAAGCTGCTGATGCAGTACCTTGACAGCCACACGCTCCCAGGCTACGCGGCTCTGGAGGCGGGCCAAATTATCGGCTACGTCTTTTGCGTCTACGAGGAGAGCAAGGCTATCATCGGCGATGTCTTCGCGCTGTCCTGTGAGGGCGCGGATGGCGGATCTGCCTCGGAGATTGAAGAGACGCTGCTCCGCCATCTGCTGGAGTTGCTGATGAACTCGCCGCAAGTGGATCGCATCGAGTCGCAACTGCTGTTGCATCCGGCAGGCTCGCACTCCGGCATCTTTCTTGATGCGGGCTTTCAGATTCACCGGCGGCTCTTCATGGTGCGTTTGCTGCGCGGCTTTTATGCCTCGCCTCGCATCACGCTTCCTGCCGCCCTGGAGCTGCGCCCCTGGCGCGACGAGGACTTGAACCCAGCCAGCCGCCTGATCGCCGCAGCCTACAGCAATCATGCGGACAGCGTGGTCAACGACCAGTACCGTTCGGTGCAAGGCACGCTGCGCTTTCTTCACAACATCGTCCGATTCTCCGGCTGCGGCATTTTTTCCGCGCCGGTCTCGCACGTAGTGATGGATCGCGCCAGCCGTGAGATGGTGGCGCTGGTGCTGGCCTCCAGGGTTAGCGCGGAGAGCGGCCACATCACCCAGCTCTGCGTGCATCCCGCGTACCGCCGCCGCGGCCTTGCGCGAATGCTGCTCACGCTGGCCGCCTCCTGCTTTATGCGCCAGGGGATGAGCGAGATTTCGCTCACCGTGACCGAAGCCAATAGCGAAGCCATCGAACTCTATCGCGCTGAAGGCTACGGCTGCCCGCACAGCTTCGACGCTACGGTCTGGCTGCGCAACAGAACGGCTTGAGGAAAATCGAGAAGCTGGGCGCTCTTCAAATCAAATATCGTGCGATCAGGAAGCCTGTCTCGCGGATTCGCAATCGAGGAATCGCTTCACCATCGCCAGGTATTCGTCGAATCGCAAAAACATCGTCGCGTGCCCGCCGTTGTGATACGTATACACCTCGGCCTTGGGGTAGGTTTGGCGCAATGCACGGCGGCGGCGCGAACTAATCACATCTGTATCTGACTCGGCGATAAGAACCTTCCCATGCCAATCCCCCAGGTCATCCGGCATAAAGTGAAACCGATGATGGTAATCCAATTGGATACGGAAGTTGGCAAGCATATCGGCCTTGGTCAGTCTGACCGACAGCAGTTCGTCGAAATATGCGTTCCAGAACTCGCGATCCTTGCCTGCTGGATCGAGCACCTTGGGCATCGAACGGCGCAAAAGCGCGGAGATGGCGGACCACGGCAGCGCCTGCACGATCCATTTAGAAAAGCGCATGGACGGCACAAGATAGCGCAAAGGAACTCCGCAATTCGAGAGCATAAGATGACTGATCCGCTCCGGGTATTTGCGCACAAAGACCTGGGCAAGCGCGCCCCCGAAGGACGCGCCCAGAATCGCGGCTTGCTCGATCTTTTCGGCATCAAGAATCGCGCGCAGCCCGCTTGCCAGCTCTTCGATCGAATCGACGCACGGATAAGCCGGATAAACAAGGCGGCAGCAGCCGCGCATCGCCAGCACGAATTCGAAGCCCAGATCGTCCACCAACTCGCCGCCGGGAATTGCCAGCAGCACCGGCCCCGCCGTGCCGATCACGCGATAGCGCCATTCCGTCGCGCCGACCCGTAGAGTTTTTTCCGGATAGAGCCGCCGAAACTCCGCCAGCGCATCGGCCTTGGGAGACAATACATTTCCGTAGAAATGCCGGAAGCCATCTTCTAATTCAGGCAGGTTCATAGGAATTCCTTTACGGATTCTTCCAGAGTTTGCTTCTGAAACCTGGATGAGTTGAGTGTGGTATTTAAAAAGAGATTACCACGATGTGGAATCGCAAAATCCTGTATTCAGTTCTTTATTTTTATCAATGGCTGCAAGCTCTTCGGAACTTCGCGGCAAGCGCAATGCCGCTGGTGTTCACGATGCCACTGGATGCGCTGCTCCAGCGTCGCTTTGGGCGGCATCTTGTTTTCCGCGTGCCAGAGTTTATTCATGGCAGCATTCTATGCTCTGGACTTGTCCCAGGGTTCAGTCTATCTGCCAGGAGGTGCTGATCTCTGTACCAGGGCTGAGCATGGCTAGGACAGGGCATAGCTGATCCTCGGCGATACGAATTGCGCGCTCAACTATTTCCGGCGCAAGCTCTTCGCCGCGGAGGTGATAGACAAGTTCGACGGCGGTCAGCACAGTCGGGTGTTCTTCCCGGCGCTGAGCGCGGGCTTCTACTTGAAGAGATGTGACCTTCGCTCCCATCTTGCGGCATAACACCAGATTGAGAGTATTGCAGGCACAGGCTGACAGACTCGCCAGAAGTACCTCAAGAGGCGTGGGGTCCGCGCCTTGCGCGGCGGGGTAATCCATCGGCAGAAGGTATTCACGGATATGCGTATCCACGCGCATATCGCCACGATGAACAGCGCGAACAGAGAGGTCGGTGCGCATGGAGCCTCTTTCAGGGAAAGAGAAGTCTTACCCGCATTTTAGTTTAGGCAGGCAGCTTATCGCGCAATCAAAAACATCAGCCAACTGAGCACAATCGACGCGCCGACAAAGAGCGCGAAGCAGTAGACCCCGTAGCGCAGCATACGCAGAGGAGTATCGCGCTGGGTGATTGCGAAGACCATGGACGCGCAGAGCGAGAAGATCAACACCGCCGGAAAGTAGGTCATGACTTCCTCCCGGTGCGCAGATTGTGCGCGTCGACGGCGGCGATCACATTCAGCATTCCCGCCACGACGATGAAGCGCGCACCCCAGTCGGCGGTGGTCACCATCACCTGCTCCGTGCCCCAGCCGCCGCTCCGTCCGGCAAAGTACAACAGGCCGTTGCCCAGGTCGCCTGCCATGCACAGAATGTCCAAAATGTCATGCGCGCCGGCGTAGAGCTTGCCGTGCATCACCAGGCCTGTAGCGAACAGTCCTATCACCGAGGCGGCCAGCAGCAACCCGCGAACCCACTTGCCCTGGAGAATATGTCCCGCTCCGGGGATCAGCCAACCTGCGATCAGCGGCAGGTAGACGAAGCCTTGTTGAGTAGTCGGCTGAACGCCTGAGCCAGCCGCCGTGTTCTTGATCTCTTCATTTGCCATGCACTTTTGACTATAACGCATAAGGGCGGGGGTGTTACCAGGGGTCTTCGCCCGCTCAGTGCAAACGCATCAAGATATTTTGCGTATTATTTCCTCTCCGCAGCGCACAATCAATGTATGACCACCAACGGCATCCCGGGCTTTTCCTATTCCCTATTGCCTATTCCCTATTCCCTGCTTTTCTACTACCCCCTACCCCCCCTTTTTTCAGTGAAACTGTGAAACTGTGATGCAATTGCCCTGTCCAATCACTAAATCCTTACCAGTTCGCGCTGAATCTTTCCCGTGACCCAGGCTTTGCCGGGGGCGGTCATCATATCGATCTCGCTGCGCACGCCGAACTCCGGCAGGTAGATTCCCGGCTCGACCGAGAAGCAGGTGCAGGGCAGCACCAGCCGCTCATCGTGAGTCTCCAGATTGTCTAGATTCGCGCCCGCACCGTGAATCTCCTGCGTGATGTTGTGGCCGGTGCGATGGATGAAGTAGTCCCCGAAGCCGGCGGCGCGGATGACGGAGCGGGCCGCGTTATCAGCCTCAAAGCCGCGGATGGGGCTATTGGCGGCGAAGGCTCGCATCACGCAATCGATGGCCGCGTCGCGCGCCTTGATGACCGTCGCGAAGATTTGCTGCTCGCGCTCGGTTGGCTCGCGCCCCACAACGCCGGTCCAGGTGATGTCGTAGTAGATGCTGCCGGGCTTCTCGTCTTTGGCCCAGATGTCGATGAGCAGAAAATCGCCTTCGCGAATCGGCGAGGAGCGCTCGGGCGTAGGCGCGTAGTGCGAGTCGGAGCTGTTGGTGTCGACGCTGACGTTGGGTCCGTCCTCCCAGACCAGTCCTTCATTGCGCATGGCCGTGCCGAGCCACTCCATCATCTCGAACTCGGTCAGCGTGCCCGGCGTTCCATTGGCCGGCCGCAGAGCGCGGGCAATTTTGCGCCACGCTTCGGCGAGAATTTCATCTATGGCCTTCTGCGCTACAACATGGCTGGCCATCTGCTCCCCGGTCAGCACCGCCTCAAACCGGCTGACCAGATCGGCGGAGCTGACGATGCGCTTGCCCAGGCCGCGCAGCAATTCAACCGTGCCGGCATCGACCAGCGAGACGTTCACGATGGCGTTATTGGGCGAGTATTGCATCGCCAGAATCCGCGCATCGGAGAGCATCAAATCCAGGCCGCGCGCGTGTTCCTGCCAACTGGAGTAAAGCCCGCAAGCGCCGGGCAGCGCGTCCAGGCGGTCATGCTCAATGCGATGCACCAGCTTGCGCGGCTCACCCTCGGCGGGCACAAAGTAGTACCAGCGGCGCGTAATGTGCGCATTTTCGTCGAGGCCGAGGATGCGCGAGGCGATAGGGTCGCGGTGATGGTGGTCATAAAAGAGCCAGCCGTCAATCCCGGCCTCGCGGATCGCCGCCTGCATCGTATCAAGATTCATAACGGCATTCTAACCCGGATCAGCCTAAATACGGCGCAAAGTTTTTCGCTTTCTCGACGGCGGCGGCCTGCTGATTTATCCTTCCATCGTGCGCAAAACCCTGTCGGTTGCGATCATCACGAAGAACGAGGAGGCGAATCTGCCTCGCGCGCTGACAAGCGTTCGCTGGGCCGATGAGATTATTGTTGTCGATTCCGGCTCGACAGACCGCACACTTGAGATTGCGCACAAGGCTGGCGCGCGCGTCTTCGAGGAGCCGTGGAAAGGATATGCGGGGCAAAAAAATTCGGCGATTGCGCATACAACCGGCGAGTGGATTCTGTCGCTGGATGCCGATGAGGAAATCAGCCCGGAGTTGGCCGAGGAGATTGAGCGGCTGATGGCGACCGAGCCTGCCTGCGGCGCTTACCAGATTCCGCGACGCAATCATTTTCTTGGCAAGGCGCTCGGCCACGGCGGCTATTGGCCCGATCCCAAGCTGCGACTCTTTCGCAAAGGCGCGGCGAACTTCGAGGAGCGGCCTGTTCACGAGACGATGCAGACCGATGGTCCAGTGGGCGGGCTCAAGGCGGCTCTGCTGCATCACTGCTATCCAACGCTGGACGAGTACATCGAGCACATGAACCGCTATAGCTTGGAGGGTGCGCGGCTGCTGGCGCAATCTGGACGCACGAGCAGATCGCTGCCTGTTTTTCTTTGCAATGCGCTGCTGAATCCGGCGGCGACCTTTATTTATAACTACGTTTTTCGGTTGGGATTTCTGGATGGGCGCGTGGGATTGCTGATGCATCTGAACCACTCTGTTTATATTCACTGGAAGTTTGTCAAAGCATGGCGCATGGGACGTAGCGACGAGTAACTTAGGTTGCAGTCGAGTTAATTACTAAACCTCTGAACAAATCGATGTTTTGAAAGGGCACGACTTCAGTCGTGCCGCAAATACGGCAAAATGAACGTGGGCTTTAGCCCCTGAGGGGATATTAGACCGCTGCAAATATTGGTTCTGAGTATTCTTGAATACGTTTACGCATCAATTTATTGGTTTTTTATCCGCAATGATCCCCTGCACGAGTTAGTTTAGTGATATGCGAATGATGAATTGCAGAATAATCCTGGCAGCGTGGATGGCGCTTTGTGCATTGGGAATTTGCGCGGCGCAAGAGAAGGCTGAGTTACCCAAGCAACAGAAGGCCGCATTGCCGGAGGTAACGATTGCGCCGCGTTCGAGCTCTCTGGTAAGCGCGCAGATTGTCGAGCCGAGGACGGAGCCGGCGATCTCGCAAACGGAAAAGCTGCGGCTGATTCGCGAGAAGATCAAGTACGTTTTTGTACTCTTCCAGGAGAATCGGTCTTTTGATTTTTACTTTGGCAGCTATCCGGGCGCGGATGGACTCTATGCGGACGCAAATGGACCCTACGCATTCGGCGAGCCGGCGGGATTTACGCAGCTGATTGTGAATACCGACGGAAGCCTGGGAGTCATTACGCCCTTCCGTATTCCGGCGACGGTTGTGGACGCGGAGGGTAAGACCGTGCCGCTCTATCCGGCGGACATCGCTTCGGTGAACCACTCGCATACCGGCATTGCGCGCAAGATCGCTCTGGACGCGAACAACGTGGCACAGAACTCCGAGTACGCGCTGACCGAAGAGGGCGTGACGATGAAGGAAGGCAATCCATCGAAACTGCCGACGCTCGAGCGCAAGCAATTTGGCGAGCTGGTGATGGCTCATGTGGACTGCGACACCGCGCCGTTTCTCTGGCGCTATGCCGACCGCTTCGCGCTCTTCGATCACTTCATGGACACAATCATCGGGCCATCGACGCCCAATGCGATTGCGATGATCAGCGGCCAAGGCGGCGAGACGCAGTGGATGCTGCATCCTGAAGCTGCTTCGTCGGGCGGCCAGGGCAAGAGCGCGGTTGTGCCGCTGTTGGATGACCCTGCGCCGTATTGGGGATCGGCGCTGGACACGGCGAACAAGCTGCATCAGCCGCAAGCTGGGGCGCCTTACACCAGCATCTCGAAAAATCTGACATTCGCCAGCCTGCCGCTCTCGTTCATGGGCAACACGATTGAGCGAACAACGCAGGCCGATTACGATCCCGCCTTCGATCTGCCCGATGTGCAGGAGGATATTCAGAAGATTGCGGACGATGGCCCGAAGGCGGTGAACTGGGGCTGGTATCAACAGGGCTACAATCACGAGATCAACGACGCCTCGTCGTGGAAGGCTTCGCACGAAGGCTACATTGCGCATCACAATGCGCCGCAGTACTTCGGCTACGTGGCCAACAATCCCCAAGTCAGTACGCATCTGCATGGACTGAGCGAGTTCTTCGATGCGATAGCGAAAAAGCAGTTGCCCGCCTCCGGCGTTTTTTATCTGCGCGGCGGCTACGGCAACATTCGCGGATGGAAGCCGCAGGACCCCAACTACAAGCTGGCCGAGGTCTTCAGCGGCAACGACGATCATCCTGGCTACTCCGATACGCAGATCAGCGAAGGCTTGCTGGCCGAAGAGGTCAACGCGATTGCGGCCAGTCCGTACTGGAGCCAGAGCGCGATTATCATTACGTACGACGAGTCGGACGGTCTCTATGACCATGCGCAGCCGCGGGTGCGCTCGCACGATGCCAATGGGCTGCCGCTGGAGCAGGGGCCGCGCATTCCGGCGATTGTGATTTCGCCGTACTCCGTGGCGCATGGTGTCTCGCACGTGCCGTCGGAGCATAGCTCGATCATCAAATTCGTGGACGAACTCTTTGACTTGATTCCGCTGGCCGATCTGCCCGATGAGTTGAACGCGCGCAAGATTGGCTCGGAGAAATTCGGTCAGAATTATCTCGGCCCCGCCGACGATCTGGTGGAGGGCGTGGGCAACATGACATCGGCCTTCGACACGCTGCGCCTTCAGGGCAAGCGCCCGCCGCTGAGCGCGGAGTATGCAACAATTCCCGCATCCGAGGTCACTCACTTTCCGCACGCGGACGGCGCCGGCTGCAAACAACTGGAGATTACGCCGACGGATTGGAAGCTGCCCAATCCCGTGCCTGCGGACTTCAATCCTCGGCCGGATACAACACCGGGAATTCCCACGGCGGGCGGATGGACGCCGTGATGCGCGCACCAGCTTTGACCATTATCGCGGTCTTTGCTTGCTGCGTTGCACACGCGGCAGACTCTTCTTCAACATTAACTCGTGTGCGTACGGCAGGCGTGCTGCGCTGCGGCATCGACGTGGCGCAGGCCGAGTACTCAACCTCTGATGATCATGGCAGCCGCGAGGCCTTCGATGCCGATCTCTGCCGTGCGGTTGCAGTGGCCGCGATAGGAAAAGATGCGCAGATTCGCGTGACGCATTATCCCGATGACCGCACGGCGATGCAAGGTCTGAGCGCGGGCGAGGTGGAGATGGTCGCTTCGCTCACTGACGATTTCACGCATACGGTTGGGACGCATCTCCGATTCACGCGGCCAGTGTTGTGGGATGGCGTTGGATTTCTGACACTGGCCACGAGTCCCGCGACGCAGGCGCTCCAGTTGAGCAGGAAGAAGATTTGCTTTATCGCCGAGACCACAGTGGAAGAGAGCGTGCGCGGATGGTTTGCGCGCGAGCATCTAGATTTTGTACCCTTCCCTTTTCAGGAAGAAGGCGAGATGGAGGCGGCTTTTGCCACCGGCAACTGCGGCGCTCTAGCCGGCGACCGGACACGCCTGGTTGAAACGCGCGCGTCTTTGGCGAGGCACGGAAAGAGTTCGCGGTTGCTGCCCGAAATCATTTCTCAAGATCCACTAGCTGCGGTAGTGCGCGAGGACGATGCCGCCTGGGCGGCGATTGTGAGTTGGGTGATGGAGGCGCTTGTTCAAGCCGAAGAGTCCGGCGTGACGCAAGCAAACGTAAGTTCGATGCGCGCTCACGCGAATGGCGACCCGGTACTGCGCTTTTTGCTGGGAGGATCGCGCGAGATTGGCTCCAGACTTGGCCTCGATGACGATTGGGTTGCGCGCGTGATTGCGGCGACGGGAAATTATGGCGAGATTTACGAGCGCGATCTGGGCAGCGGATCAGCGCTGAAGTTGCCGCGCGGCGAAAATAATTTACGTGAGCATGGCGGCGCGATGGTGGCGCTGCCTCCGAAGTAGTAACGGACTCATTGGTTGCGATTGAGCCGTGCCAGCCCTTGCTGCGCAAGATCGGCGATGGCTTTGGCGAGTGGGCCGGAGGCATTCAACGACTCAGTGCGTTCAAGGCGGAGATTCAACTTCGCGGCAAATTCGCGAAAATAAATATCGATGTCGTAAAGAATCTCGACGTGATCGCAAAGAAAGCCGATGGGCTGAAGCAGAACTGTCTTTGCGCCTGAAGCTGCGATGGATTCGAGCGTCTGCTCGACTGTAGGTCCGAGCCACTCGCCGCCGCTCGCGCCCTGACTCTGAAAGGCAAAGCGCCACTCGGAAATCTCCGGCACTTGTGCTGCGACTAACTCCGCCGTGCGCCGGGCCTCTTCGGCGTAGAGATCGGCGGGCTGGCTTTCAATCGTACGAGCCGGGACGCTGTGCGCCGTAAAGAGCACGGGCGCGGGCGAGCCAGTTTCGGCGGTGAGCTTGTTCCACGCGGGTCGAAGCCGCTCGGCGAATGCTGCAATGAGCAGCGGATGCTCGGCCCAGCTCGCGGTGAAGTCGATGCGCAGCGCAGAACTCTCGACGGCGCTGCGATAAAGCCCGACGCTGGTGCGCGAGTTCTGCGGCGCAAGACAGATGACTGCGGCCTCTTCGACGCCATCGGCGCGCATCTGACGAACAACATCTGCGATATAGGGATGCCAGTTGCGCATGGCAGCGTAGACAGGAACGCGCTCGCCCGCTTCGGCCAACTCGGCTTCGACGAGTCGCGCCTGCGCTAGAGTGATTTCAGTGAGCGGGCTGTGGCTGATGAGCGCGTAGCGGCGCTGAATCTCTTCGACGACCTCGTGCGGCAGTAACCGTCCTCCAGTGACATTGCCGAGGTATTCGGAAATCTGTTCGACAGATTCGGGCGTGCCATGAGCGAGCAGGAGGACGGCTTGTTTACTCATGCGCGGCCTCCAGATTCGCCGGCTTTGGCCTAAACTCCTTGACCATGCGGACAACTGCCTGCACATTTTCGACCGGCGTTGTCGGCACGATACCATGGCCGAGATTGAAGATGTGGCCCGCTCTTCCATTTGCCGCGCGCAAAATTTCGTGAACGCGCTGCTCTAAAACTTCCAGCGGCGCAAAGAGCGTGATGGGATCTAGGTTGCCTTGCACCGCGTGGCCAGGTCCAACGGCGCGCCAGCCCTCATCGAGAGGCTGCCGCCAATCAAGGCCGATGACGTCCGCGCCGGTTGCGGCCATCTGCTTTAGCAGACCCGTCGTCTCTACGCCGAAGTAGATTACCGGCACGCCCATCTGCTGGACTGAACGGATGAGGCGCTGCGATGCCTCGAAGGCGTACTCGCGATAATCGGCCAGCGCGAGCGAGCCAACCCAACTGTCAAAAATCTGAATCACGTCCGCGCCTGCTTCGACCTGCAAACGGCAAAACTCTTCGAGGACGGCGACGATCTTGTCGAGCAGCAATCTCCACGCAGCGGAATCCGAGTACATCATCTGCTTGGTGTGAATGTAATTGCGAGAGCCGCCGCCCTCGATCATGTAACTGGCCAGTGTGTAAGGCGCGCCGCAGAAGCCGATGATGCCGAGATTGTTTCTGAAATGCGCAGCAACTTTTTCGATGGCGCGGGCGACGTAGGCGAGTTCGCCGGCGCGATCCGAGCGCAAAGCGCGCACGTCTTCGGCGGTGCGGACGGGATGATGAACGACCGGGCCTTCGCCGGCCTGAAACTCAAAGTCGAGGCCCATCGGCTCCAGCGGCAAAAGCAGGTCAGCGAAGATGATGGCCGCATCCACGCCGAGCTTTTCCGCGGCGGTGATGGTGACCTCGGCGGCGATCTCCGGTTGCTTGCAGATTTCGACGAGAGTATGGTGCTCGCGAATCTCGCGGTACTCCTGCATATAACGGCCGGCCTGGCGGAGGAACCAGACAGGCGTGCGGTCCACAGGCTGACGCAAGCACGCGCGGAGAAAGCGGCTGCCGTTGGGTGTCGATTCGCCGAGCGGGTTCGCAGGATGCATTCAAAGTTGATTTTACCGGGTCGTCCCAAAGCTTTATGACACTATCTTTTTTCGTATGCTCATTTCTTGCGCTCGATGACAGTGAGTTGAACAGGTCCTAATGCACGACGCGAAATCAAGAATCCATTCAATCGCTGTTTCGCAATGCGGTAAATTTAACCTCGCCCAATTTTGTAATGTATTGATTCCATGCTTGTTATTCACTAGTCGGTAATATAGGCGACACTTGGAGCCTTAAAATAGGCTCTGACCAGGCTTGGCGACTTCTTGAAGATAAGGTTTGATGCGCGTTTGTACCATGCTATGCCCCAGTATAGGTGAGCGATGGCACTGAACGGAAATGGCAGACAATTCCTTCACAGTTTCACAGTTTCACGAAAAAAAGGGGGGGTGGGGGGTACCCGAAAAGCAGGGAATAGGGAATAGGGAATAGAAAAGCCCGGAGGTTTGGTTGGTGGTCATGGATTGATTGTGCGCGTTATGGAGGGAATAATCTGCAAAATTCCTTCATTAAATTACTCTGCGGGCGCAGATTCTTCTTGCGAGGGGCGGGGGTATCGGTGGATGATTCTAATACTGTTCCTGAATTGTTTTGACGGTTTTGAATTTTAAGGAGAACACGTGCGCAAAATTATTTTCGCAGTTGTACTTCTGGCCATTTGTCCGCTGCTGGTTGCTCAGCAGGCCATGAACAATGATTCCATCCTCAAGCTGGTGAAGGCTGGATTGTCTGACGATCTGATCGTCTCGACGATCAACGGAACGGCGGGAAGTTATGACATATCGGCGGATGGGATTATCGCGCTGAAGACCGCGGGGGCCAGCGACAAGGTGGTGGCTACGATTGTGGCAAAGGCGAATGCGCCAGCGCCTGAACCGCCTCCGGTTCCTCCTTTGGCGCCAATGCCCGCGCAGGCTCCGGACTCAAGTACTGCCGCATCACAAGCTTCTCCTCAGCCTTTCCATTCCACGGATGGAAGAATGCGTATTTATGTCACCGATCATCCAACATTCGAATCCAATGGCATTGCTGGAAATGACTCCGCTGTAGTTCATACGCAATCGGGAGACGATCCGAGGACGGTGGAAGTTCAATCCGACATTCAAAAAGTATGTCCCGCAAATGTCATCGTCTCTAATAACCAGGATCGCTCGGATTATGTACTTGTTTTCCGCCGCCGCGGAGGCGAGCGCAGTTCGATGTACGCCTTTGGAGGATTGGCCGGATTGGCTCTATCGGCAGCCGCAAAAGTCGATGGCGCGTCGCTCTTTGAAAACACCGGAGATATGATCTATTCAACGAAGAAGAGTTCCATTGAAGGGACAATCAAGGATGTCTGTGCTCACATTCCCGCGCTTAAGTGAACGGATGATCTGGTAGATGTCCAAAGGTGGTTTTGCGGGCCATTGGCAAAGATTGCTAATAATGATACGCTTGCTTTCAGTTACCTCTCGCTAACCGGGGAACCAGGAGAAGCTCTATGCCGACTCGCAATGTGAATCTGACTCAGGAACTCGACCGTTTCGTTTTGGCGCGGGTGGAGAGCGGGCGTTTTGAGAATGCCAGCGAGGTAGTGCGCGCGGGATTGCGAACCCTTGAGCGCGAGGAGCGTCTCTACGAGGCCAAGCTGGAAGCTCTGCGCGCGGCGATTGACGAAGGCGATGCAAGCGGCATTGCCGAGGGCGATGTCTTCAAGCAGGTGCGCGAGGCTCTCCATCTGGCCGTAAGCAATAATTAGCCATGCCCACAGTACGATTTTCCCGTAGCGCCAGGGCAGACCTGCTGGGTATCGGAGCATACACTCTTCAAACTTGGGGCGCTGCTCAGGCGGAGCGCTACATTAGCGACCTTGAGCGTTGCGCCAAACTCCTCGGCACCAATCCTTTGATTGGTCGGCGTTGCGAGTGGATTCGTCCCGGGCTGCATCGCTTTGAAAAGGGCCGGCACGTCTTCTTCTATCGGCTGGAAATAGACGGCATTCTTATTTCACGCATTTTACACCAAAGAATGTTGCCGGAAGAGCAGCATTTCGAGGATGACCGCCATGATGCGTGAGTGCTGGAATCGTCGCCAACGGGCTTCAAGTGATACTTTTAACTTTGGCGGCACTTTATGAACAGACGCACGCGCAGAACGCTTTTGGTGGTGGCCGCGGTCCTGGCATTTCTGGCCGTGGCTGTCTTTCTGCGCTCGAAGGCTCCGCCGGAGGCTGCGCGGCTGCTGCCCGAGTCTGACGGCATTTTCTACGTCAACTTCAAGCCGGTGAGAGCATTCTTTCATCATGATCTGAAGCCGCCGGAGCGTGTGCCGGAGTATCAGCAGTTTATTGATGCGATTGGGATAGACCCGGAGCGCGATGTGGACGAGGCAGCGATTGCGCTGCACCGCATGGCGGACCCAAATGGACCGAACGGGGCGGTGGCATATTCAATGGTGCTGGTGGGGAAGATCACCGGCAAGCGTCTGAATGCTTGGCTGGAGGCGCACGCGACGAGCCGCGAATCCTATGCCGGGCACACGATCTATAGCATTCCTTCCGATAAGGGGCGGATCGACCGCGTGGCGCAGATCGGCTACGACATGGTGGCCGTCTCGAATTATCCGACGACGGAGATGATTCACTCGATGCTGGACCGGCACACGACGGCGGCATGGCCCTTTGCCGGATCAACGCTGCTGCGCGAACATTATCACGAAGTACCGCTGCTCTCGCTGGCGTGGGGCGTGGGGCAGATCGGGATGCCGTTCAACGAGAGCGGGTCGATCAGCGTGCTGGGATTGACGCTGCCGCTGGAGGCGGACTCGACGATTATCGCGAGCCTGGGCTGGACCGGCTCGTTGAAGATTGTGGAGATTGCGCCGACGGAAGAAGTGGCCGCGCGTCAGGCCGCGGCGCTGGAGACGCTGGTGGCGCTGGCTCGCGGATTTACCGTGGGGCTGGCCGGAAACTCCGCCAACGACAGCTTGAAGGAACTGCTGAAGACCGCTGTCGTGACGCGGAAGCGTGAGCGGGTGGTGGTGACGGCGACGCTGGACCGGTCGCTTTTTGGCGGGCTTGGCGCGAGCGCGAAGTAGCTCTGCTGATTCCTTTTCCGAGCCTGGGTCATCCAAATAGGCGGCGGTAAAAGCTGGGCGCCGCGGCTTCCGTCTGCCCTCTTTTCTTCGCGCTCCGGGGTTAACCTCAATCCCCGCGGAGGTTTCATGAATCTTCCAGCTTCTTCAGTGCGAGCCACGGGCTTTGTTTGCAGCCTTGGCTTCGTTCTTCTGTTGATTGGAGCGAGAACGAATGACGCTCAGCAACAGCACACCGTTCTTACCGGTCAGGCGGCCTTCACCGATGCGGCTCACGAGTCTCCGGGGATCCGCCGCCATCTGACGGTTGCCGACCTGCCCGCTCCAGCGCCGAAGGAGTCAGTGGATAATGGACCGAAGATCGTTCCCCGGCCCGCGAATGTGATGCCGATTGCGCCGAAGGGCTTCAAGGTGGAGCTGTATGCGACAGGGCTGGATAACCCGCGGCTGATTCGCACCGCGCCGAACGGCGACCTGTTTCTGGCGGAGAGCGCGACGGGCAAGATCAAGGTCTTGCGAGGCGTTGGGCCGGACGGCAAGGTCGCGCAGATTTCGGTCTTTGCCGAGAGTCTGATTCAACCCTTCGGCATTGCCTTCTATCCCGCCGGCGCGGACCCCGCATGGATTTACATCGGCGACACCGATGGCATCGTTCGCTTCCCCTATAAAGTCGGCGACTTGAAGGCGAGCGGGCCTGCTCAGCATCTGGCTGATCTGCCCAGCGGCGGACGGCTGCGCGGCGGCGGCCACTGGACACGCGATCTGGTCTTCTCGAAGGATGGGACAAAGCTGTTTGCGTCGGTGGGATCGCACTCGAATGTGGACGACAGCGACACGCATCCGGTGGAGTTTCATCGAGCCGATGTGCTGGAGTTTACGCCGGAGGGCAAGTTCATCAAGGTCTACGCCAGCGGGCTGCGCAACTGCGTGGGCGAGGCCATTAATCCAACGACGGGAGAGCTGTGGTGCTCGACGAATGAGCGGGACGGGTTGGGCAACAATCTGGTTCCCGATTACATTACACACGTGCGGGAGGACGGCTTCTACGGATGGCCGTGGTATTACTTCAACGGTCCCGGCGGCGGATTGCATGATCCGCGCCACGATGGAAAGCATCCTGAACTTCAAGCCAAAATCATCACGCCGGACATTCTGGTGAATCCGCATTTTGCTTCGCTGGAGATGCTTTTTTATGAGGGTCGCCAGTTTCCCGCCGAGTATCGGGGCGATGGCTTTGCCGCGGAGCACGGCTCATGGAATCGCGCGCAGCGGAGCGGCTACGAGGTGATCCGGCTGCCGATGGTGAAAGGCCATGCAACTGGAGAATACGAGGACTTTCTTACCGGCTTCACGCTGCCTGACGACACGGTTTGGGGACGGCCGGTGGGCGTTGCCGAGGCGAATGACGGCTCACTGTTTGTCTCCGACGACGGCTCACGCTCGATCTGGCACGTGAGTTATGTGGGGAGCAAGTAGCTCTTAATTTCCCTGATTTTCCATTTTGTCCGGACTGCTGAAGGCGAGTTGCGCGTAGGTGGTGCGCAGATACTTATACGGATTGACCGGCACCTTGTGTACACGCACCTCGTAGTGGAGATGCGGACCAGTGGCGCGGCCCGACTGGCCGACATAGCCGATCACTTGGCCGCGAATGACATGCTGCCCAGGGACAACCGACATCGCGGAAAGGTGGCCGTATATGGTTTGCACGTCGTGGCCGTGATCGATCACGATCTCTCGGCCGTAGCCGCCGGCCATTGCCGCTCCAGTGATGTTGCCATCCGCCGCGGCGCGCACCGCTGTGCCGTAGGGAGCTTCAATATCGACGCCGGAATGGAAGGCGCCTTCGCCGTTAATCGGATCCTGGCGCTCACCGAAGCTGGAGCCTATGCGGCCTTCGAGCGGCCAGAGCGATGGGGCATCAGCCAACTCTGTCCAGTCGCCGGTAAAGCTGGGCGAGAGACCGCTCTCCAAAGCGCGGGAGACGCGGCCCGAAAGCGCCTGGTTGCGGAGCGTATAAAACTGGTCGACGGATAGCTTGATCTGCTGCTGATCGGGGTCGTCATTGAGGGCGATGACGGGCGTTGGGTCGGCGGAAGTGGCGGTTGCGGCAGGCTTGGCCAGCTTGTTCTGGCGCAGTCCGTAGAGAGCGGTCACTTCATTTGCCAGAGCGCCAAGCGATGCCACCTGCACATTGCGATCATGCGCAATCTGGGCCATCTGCTTGTAGTTTTTGCTGAGGCTTTCTTTATCTTGCCGGAGCTGGTTGAAGCTCTCGGTCTTGAGCAACATGCGGGTGTAGGAGCCGGCCAGACCCACGACAGTGAAGGCTCCGATGAGCGCGGCGGCCAGGAATGCACAAACATAGCGAAGCGGCAGGGGAATCTTGCGAATCTGCCCGTCCTCTTCTCTGGCGACAAAAAGAATGTAATAGCGCTTGCGTAGCATACTCGCCTCTCAACCTGCCGCAGACAGGGCCGCAATTCGCCGAGCACTCCAAAAAGCCCAAGGCAACGGAGCTTTTGGCTCCCATAAAACGTTAGACGCCCCTAGGGCGTCCTTACTGTGATGTTTGTCAAGGTTAGCAAAGGTCACCGGGTTAGGTCAATATAGTACCCGCAATCCGAAGTGACCTTTCTGTTGCATTACCCTGAAGAAAAGTAACGTATTGCGGGGTCGCCAACCGTCCCATTGCCCTATTCTAACGAGGTGGGGATGAAAGATATCCATACCGGATGCGGCGAAGTTGCCCTGCTGCGAGCGATACGTGCGCGGGCAGGGCGTGCCAATGGCCGCGGTCTGCGGCTGGGAATTGGCGACGATTGCGCTCTGCTGGCCCCGCGCCTCGGCGAAGAATTGGCTGTGACTACGGATTTGTCGATTGCGGGCCGCCACTTCCGCCTCGACTGGCACCAGCCGGAAGTTGTGGGCCATCGCGCATTGGCGCGCGGATTGAGCGACTTGGCAGCAATGGGAGCGCGACCTGTAGCGGCCTTTCTTTCGTTGGGTTTGCCTCGATCTCTTACTCAGTCTTCCGGCCATCGGCGCGCTTGGGCTGAACGCTTTCTGGATGGATTGTTGGCGCTGGCTTCTGACCACAAAACGCCGCTGGCTGGAGGCGATCTAGCTGAGTCGCCTGTCGCAGTGGCGGACATCGTGCTGGTGGGCGCGGTTCCACGGGGACGCGCTTTGCTGCGCTCCGGTGCGCGGGCCGGTGATCTGGTGTACGTCACGGGCGCACTGGGCGGAGCCGCCGCCGGACTCGCGCGCTTGGCCGAATTGGCAGGGTCCGCAGGCCCCAATCCTCCGCAGGTTCCTGAAAAACTGGAAGCTCTGCTGGCGCACCACCTCTATCCCCAGCCGCGCATCCGTCAGGGGCTATTTCTTCGGCGCAGGGGTTTGGCCACTGCCGCTCTGGACATCAGCGACGGCCTCTCGACGGATCTGGCGCATCTTTGCGAGGAGTCGGAAGTGGCCGCTGAGGTCAATGCGGAAATGCTGCCCATCCACACAGGCGCAACGCTTGCCCAGGCTCTGCATGGCGGCGAGGATTACGAACTGCTCTTTACAGCTCCGGCGGCAGCGCGACTGCCGCGTACAATTTTCAACGTTGCCGTGACGCGAATCGGCCGCATCGTGAGGCGACGTATGGGGCGGCCCACGATCACGCTCATTACACCGAAGGGTTCGCAGCCGCTGGAAGCGCAGGGGTGGGAGCATTTTTCTTGATTCTGATTTGTTGGATTTTATCTCCGCCGGAATCTACAGCAGCCGCAACCTGGGAAAATTCCGACGATAGACCTTTTCAGCGGCTTCCGGCTTCGCGGGTCTTCCCGGTGAATTCAGCCCCAGCCGGTCAATTCAGCCCCAGCCTGTTACCCTGAACACAAGGGCTATTTTCAGCCTTTCAAGCCTTTCGGAGCCATCATCGGGAATGAATAAGCTCATCTTCGCCAACCTGCTGCACCGCCCTTTGCGCTCGCTCATCAGCGTCTTCGCAGTCGCCATTGAAGTTATTATGATGCTCACCATCATCGCTATCATGCTGGGGCAGTTGACCGGGCAGAAGCGGATGAATAACGGCATCGGCGCCGATCTGATCGTGCGCGCCAGCAACGCGATGATCTTCAATGGGATAAACGGCGCGGTCATTCCTGTCAAGCTGGAAGGGGTTTTGCGGGCGCTGCCGCACATCACCGTAGCCACGCCTGTGAATCAAAAACTCTCCATGATCGACGGATTGGAGGTGCTGTGGGGAATCGAATACCCTACTTACAGCCAGTTGAGTCCATTCGTTTTTGTCTCCGGAGGTCCGCCTCAGAAACCGGGCGATGTCATCGTAGATGATGTCTATGCAGCCTCAGGTAAAGGACATCATGTCGGCGAGACGATTCTGGTGGAAAAGCGCCCATTCCGCATCGCCGGCATCTTCGAACACGGCAAAGGCGGACGCAAGCTGATCCCCATTGCCGCAATGGATGATATAACAGGTACGCCGGAGAAGGCCTCCGCCTTTTATCTGAAGGCCGACCAACCGGAGAATATTCCATTGATTATGAACGAGATTCACGCAGTGCGCGGCCTGGAAGACTATCAGATAATGACGATGGATGAGTGGTACTCTCTGATGACGCCCGATCATATTCCAGCGATGAATATCGCCATGAGGGTGGTGATCGGCATTGCGGTCATCATTGGCTTCATGGTTATCTTTCAGTCGATGTACACATCGGTTCTGGAGCGTACCCGCGAGATCGGCATTCTCAAATCGATGGGCGCGTCGAATCCCGCGATTGTCAGCGTGGTGCTGCGCGAGACGGCGCTGCTGGCCGCGGCCGGGGTGGTTTTGGGCGTTGCCGCTTCGTTTGCCGCCAAATCCGCACTTGGGCACTGGTTTCCCACGCTTTATCTGGATATGAATATGAGCTGGATTCTTCAAGGCTCGGCGATTGCGCTGGTCGGCTCCATCTTAGGCGCGCTCTATCCCGCCTGGATGGCCGCCCGCAAAGACCCCATCGACGCGCTCGCCTACGAATAGACTGTTGCTAGAATTCTTCGAGCGGTAGGGAAGGTTGAAGCCTACGCGCGTCACTGGCTTCCTTGCATTAATTCATAGTAAACAACCTTTGACCAAAACTGTGATTGGGTTTATTGTGAATGGAGAATTACACAAGGCATTTCAGTCGTTATTTGGCCGGCGATGAGCAACTTTGGCGAAGAACTGCGCATGGAGCGGGTCTCCCGCGGCATTGCGCTGGAAGAGATCACGGCGATAACCAAGATCTGCCAGCGGCATCTGGTTGCGCTGGAGCAGGAGAAGTTTCGCCTCTTGCCCGGAGGAATCCTCAACAAAGGCATAATCCGCGGCTACGCGAGTGCCATTGGGCTGGATCAGCAGGACTGGACGGAGCGCTTTCTAAAGGCCTACATGGCCAGCGGAGAGATGCTGGACGAGGACCGCAGCTGGCTGGAGTTCGCTTCAAACGTGGGCAAAGCACGCACACCTCAGCACGCGGGATTAGGCGCAAGGTTGCGGTGGATTGGTGTGGTTCTGCTGGTGCTGGTGGTGGCTGTGGGCGCTTTTCTGGCGGTGCGTTCCTATGGCCTGCGCGTCGGCTGGTGGCCTGCGATACTACCGTGGCGCTAGGTGCGGCCGATTGATCGCTGGAAAATCCGTTCATTCTTGAGCGACAAAACAAGCGCGGACGCATCCCGCAAAGGGTTGCGCCCGCTGGGGGCAAAGCTAGAGAGGAACGCCTGAACGGCGAGTCCTACGCGGCTTCTTCTTTGGCTTCCCTGACTTCTTCGGTCTTCGCCTCTTCCATCTGCTTTTCCAGATCGGCGCGCTTTTTGGCTTTGATCTCGTCGCGCTTCTGGCGCTTCAAGTCAAGCTGCTTTTCCGCGCCCAGCAGTTCGATGAAGGCCTTTTCGGCCCCGTCGCCCTTCTGGAAGCCGGTCCGCACGATGCGCAGATAACCGCCCTGGCGATCGCTGTAGCGCGGGGCCACGGTCTCAAAAAGCCGCTCGACGGACTTGTCGGTCATGAGAAAGCTGAGGGCCTGACGGCGCGAGTGCAAATCGCCGTTCTTGCCCAGGGTGATCATCTTTTCAACCAGCGGACGAACCGCCTTGGCCTTGGTCACGGTGGTCTCGACGCGATCTTCGATGATGACGGATGTGACCAGGTTGCGCAGCAGAGCGCGACGGTGGCTGGTGTTGCGTCCGAGCTTGAATCCTGCATTGCGATGGCGCATGGTGTGTAACTCTCTTTCGGTAATCAGTTCTCAGTTTTCAGTTTTCAGTAATACGTCAGTTGCTCCCTAAACGGGGTTTTTAGCTGACAACTGAAAACTGAGAACTGACAACTGTTAAAAGTTCTCTGTCTCTGTGGGCAATTCCAGATCCACGGAATCCAGCGGCTCGTCCTCGTCGTCGTAGTGGCTGTAGTTGGCAGCCA
>CAYOYX010000040.1:0-29132 GCA_964408275.1 uncultured Occallatibacter sp. | reverse complement strand
CCAATCTGTCAGGAATGCGCCCGGTCCGTACCACTGTGTACCCCCTACCCCCCCTCCTATATTTATTTTCGGCCCTCTTTCCTTGCACATAATTAAATCAATCGCGAGAATGAAGGACTTTTTCAACAACATACACGCAGGGCCATACCAGCTTATGAGATTGAAGAAATCAGCCTGATTTTGCCTTGCAGATTATTTCCGGCAAGTGTTCACTCGTTCACTCATTCACTGCTTCACTGACTAACTGCCGCCGTCTGCGTCTAACGCCTCAGTGATTTCCGGCTGGCCTTCAACGTCACGGCCCGCTCCGGCCAGTTACAATGCTAAGAGTGGGGCCCGGGGCGTAACCGGCGCGCCGGAATCGAAATTGCTGGTTGCCAGCCCGACGGTTGAGCAGTCGTGAGGATCATAACCGAATGAAGAAGATCGCCTTTATTGCATTTCTGCTGGCCGTATCTGTGGCAGCAGGCCGCGCCCAGGAAAGCCGCCAGGACATCAGCCTCAGTGGATTCGGACTCATCGAGCCGTATACTTACTCGGCAACAACCTACGTCCACGCATCATCCCCAGCATACGGCGGATTGCTCAGCTACCGTTTCATGTTGACGCCCTCCAGCGCCATCGAGGCCAACTACGGCATCACCTACCAGAACGAAATCAAATACGAAGTCAACTCTGCTGAAACCACTTATCGTATTGAAACCCGCACCCAGGAAGCATCGTTCGCCTACGTCCGCTCCTTCAACTTCCGCAAATACAATCCATTTATTGAAGTTGGGCCGTCCGTTAACATCTTCCTGCCTATCATCAACTCCAGCACCAGTACATTGAGCGCACGGCAACAGAAGGAAATCGGCGCCCTGTACGGCGCCGGCGTCGCCTACGAGATCAGCCCCAGCTTCGACATTCGCGCCGAGTTCCGCGGCATCGCTACCAAGGTGCCAACCTTCAACGATACGGCGGATAATCTGGCCACCAACAGGTGGTGGAACCTCTACATTCCGACGATCGGCGTCGCCTATCACTTCTGATCCACCACAGCATTGTGTTGAAAGTGGGGATGGCTGATTGCCATCCCTTTTTTCAGCGATCTGCTGGTCTTGCTGGGCTAAAAAGATATATCCTCAGCCCATGGACAAGGACGTATTCCCCGCGCCCGCCAACCTACTCGAAGACTCCGCATCCTCTTACCTGCGCTCGGCGCGCCATCAGCCGGTCTGGTGGCACCCGTGGAGCGATGCGGCCTTTGCCCGCGCTCAGGCGGAAGACAAACCGATACTGCTGGACATTGGCGCTGTCTGGTGCCATTGGTGCCACGTGATGGACCGCGAGTCCTACGAGAACCCAGAGATCGCCGCGCTTATCAACGAGCACTTTGTGGCCGTGAAGGTGGATCGCGATGAGCGGCCCGATGTGGATGCTCGCTATCAGTCAGCGGTCGCGGCCATCACCGGGCAGGGCGGCTGGCCGCTGACGGTCTTTCTCACGCCCGACGGTCAGCCTTACTTCGGCGGTACCTATATTCCGCCAGACGACCGCTATGGGCGACCGGGCTTTGGACGTGTGCTGACGGCGCTGGCCCAGGTCTGGCGCGAGCGGCGCGATGAGGCGCTAGAGACGGCATCGAGCGCCATGGCCGCCATCGAGCAGAATGAATCCTTCTCTGGGCGAGGCGGCGAGCTTTCGCTGGCGCTCGCGGATAAGATCATCGCCTCCATCCTCAAGCAGTTCGACCCGCTCAACGGCGGCTTCGGAGCGCAGCCAAAGTTTCCCCACCCCGGCGCGCTCGACCTGATTCTGCATGATGCCGTGAATCGCGGCAATGAACTTGCCGACGTGGCCTTTTCGACAACGCTTGAACGCATGGCGCGGGGCGGCGTCTACGACCAACTGGCCGGCGGCTTTCATCGCTACAGCGTGGACGAGCATTGGCGCGTTCCTCACTTCGAGAAGATGCTCTACGACAATACAGAATTGCTGCGCAACTACCTGCATGGCTTTCAGAGTTTGGGCCGCGAGGATTTTCGCGCGACCGCCAGTGAGATCGTCGGCTGGCTGGAAACTACGATGAGCGACCGCGAGCTGGGCGGCTTCTATGCATCACAGGACGCTGACATCAACCTCGACGACGATGGCGACTACTTCACCTGGACGCTGGCCGAGGCGAGCGCAGCTTTGAATGCTGCAAAATTTTCTCCGGAAGAAGCGGAGATTGCCATGCGCTACTGGAATCTCCGCGAACTCGGCGATATGCGCCACGACCCGGCCCGCAACGTCCTTCACCTCAACCAGTCTCTCGCCGAGCTTGCGGTTGCGACGGGCCGGAGCGTGGACGAGTTGCGTTCGATCGTGGACTCGGCTCGACGCGCATTGCTCGCCACTCGCGCCCAGCGGCCCACGCCTTTCATCGACCGGACTCTTTACACCGGCTGGAACGCGATGGCCGTAACAGCCTTTCTGGAGGCGGCGCGGATTCTCAATATGAATTCGGCGCGTGAGTTTGCGCTGCTCACACTCGACCGGCTGCTGCGCGAAGCGTGGAACGGCGAGCAGACGCTCTCGCACGTGATCGCTTATGGCGATAAAGAGAGCGCGCCGCGGATGGTTTCTGGAACGCTCGACGATTACGCATTCACGATTCATGCCTGCATCGACGCGTGGATTGCGAGCGGCGAAATGCGCTACTGCCACGCCGCCGTCAAACTGGCCGATGCCATGATCGCTCGCTTCCATGACGATGCAGACGGAGGCTTCTTTGACACCGCTGCTTCTGACGGCGCGTCGCTGCTGGGCGCGCTCTCCGCGCGGCGCAAGCCGCTGCAGGACTCGCCAACGCCCGCCGGTAATCCAACAGCCGCATCGGCTCTGTTGCGACTGGAAACGCTTAGTGGTCGAAAAGAATATCGTGAGATTGCCGAGGAGACGCTTGCCGCTTTCGCCGGCGTCGTCGAGCACTTCGGACTCTACGCCGGCAGTTACGCGCTGGCGCTGGAGCAGTTCTTGCTTGCTCCAGTTCAAGTAGTCATCGTCGGCTCCGGCGCTGGAGCTGAGGAATTTGAGGCGCTGGCCTCCGCGAATTTCGCGGTCAACAAAACCGTAGTGCGCATTGCTCCCGAGCGGCTGGTTACGGGCTGTCTTCCCGAAGCGCTGGCCGAGATGCTTCTGAATCTTCCCGCGCCAGCCGGTGCCGCCGCATGGGCCGTCGTCTGCCGAAAACACACCTGCCTGCCGCCAATCACCGAAGCCGCAGCGTTGCGCGAGGCACTGGCGTAAGCGCCTGAACTATTCGCCGCTGAAGGGATTGCTCTCCTGCGGCTTGAGCGTAGTCGGGTCATGAGTTGGCTCGGACTCCGCGGCCTGCCTTCCGCGCCCGCTCGCCGCCTGATCAGTGAATGCATTGAAGACGCGATACGGATCGCCGGGGAGCAGATTCTGCTCTTCGAGAGCCAGACGAACGCGGCGACGGAACTCGCGCACCGGCGCGTACTGCTGCGTGGCCAGCGTCTTGAAGAGCACCGGGAAGATAAGCTCCGAGCCTTTGATCGCCTCCACGCCGAGAATCTGCGGATCGGCGACAAAGAGCTGGCGGAACTCATCGCTGTTGCGAATTTCCATCGCGATCTTTTTCAATAACTCCAAAACCTTGTCAGGGTTTGCCGAGAAATCCACGCTGACGTTGATGGTGTCCAGCGAATAACCGATGCTGAGATTGGCGACAGTGGTGATCTGCGAATTAGGAATGACGTAAAGAGTGCCATCGCCGTCGCGCACCGTGGTCTTGCGCAGCGTCATCGCCTCGACGACGCCGGTCAGGCCTGCAAGGCGCACCGTGTCACCTACATTGAACTGATCTTCGACGAGAATAAGAATGCCGTTGAGCATATCGCGCACGATATTCTGCGCCGCCAGTCCCAGCGCCACTCCTGCGATTCCCGCCGAAGCCAGCAGCGGAGCGAGATTGATTCCCACCGCATCCAGAGCCTGCATTCCGGCAATAGCGGCAATGATCGCCAAACCCGTGGTGCGAATCACTCCGGCCAACGTCTTCACCTGAGCAATATGGCTCTGACTTGAAGCGTGCTGCTCGGCAATATGAATCATCCGCGCTGTGATCAAGCGCAGCAGACGAATGAGCACAAAGGCAATCAGGAGTACCACGAAAAGGTGAGGCAGTTTGGTGCGGACAAACTCCTGACCATCGACGGCCCACCCGTCTACTACCTTGCCCAGAAACCTTTCCTCGGCAAAGATTCCGGTTCTTGCTGCCAGCAAATGCAGATACATCGTTCGCTCCTCTAACTAGAGTATGACATCTGCTGGAGTCGCTTATTCCAGATCAACGGCAAGGTCAAGATGATGGATTCAGGATTTCCGCAGGTTACCAAACGCGGGCATCTTTTCAGTTTATATTTAGAGTCTCTGATTTAGGGTTATGTATGTTGTCGAGATAATTACCTGCAAGGTTTTGAAAATATAGAAGGGGGGTAGGGGGTACCCCTCCAGTTCTCAGTTGTCAGTTCTCAGTTGTCAGTAAAAAGCCCGGAGGTTTGGTTGGTGGTCATGCATTGATTGTGCGCTGAAGAATGGTAATTATGTGCAAGCCGCCTCCGGTAGCAGGGTCATTTTTCCTTGAACATTGGCGACTCGTTCTGCGTTATTTATTCTGATGGCAGCGGTAAAGATGGAGTCTTGATGATAATCAAAAAGATATTGGGAACGGTTATTGTCGTTTACGTTCTAATTTTTGCCGGAGTTTTTCTCTTTCAAAGAAGTCTTCTCTACTTTCCCAAATATGCTTATGTGCCGTTGAGCGAAGCGCACGCCAACCGATCCTTACAGGAGATTTCCGTGCGGACGGCGGATGGGCTGGATTTGAAGGCCTGGTACGCTCCGGCGACCACGAAGACCTACACGATCGTTTTCTTTCACGGCAATGGCGACAACTTATCGAGCGCCGCGCCGGTTGCCGATCCTTACATTGATGCCGGATATGGTTTTCTGCTGGCGGAGTACCGCGGGTACAGTTGGCTGCCGGGCAAACCCAGTGAATCTGGTCTCTATGCCGATGCGCGGGCCGATCTGTATGCGCTGATGGCGCTAGGAGTGAAGAGCGAGCAAATCATCCTCTTTGGGCAATCACTGGGAACGGGAGTGGCAACAGAGATGGCCGAAGAGTTTCATGTCGGCGGGCTGATGCTGCTGGCTCCGTATCGATCCATCACGCAAATGGCGCAGATCGATTTTCCGATCTTTCCAGCGAAGTGGATTGTGCTGGACCGCTTTGAGAATGACAAGAAGATTGGGAAGATACATACGCCGGTATTGATTGTGAATGGCGCGAAGGATCGGGTCGTTCCTCCGTTGCAAGGGAGGCAATTGTATTGGCTGGCCAATGAGCCAAGGAAATATGTTTTACTTCCAGATTGCGGACATAATGACGCCTTCGATGAATTCGCCGTTGTGAGTTTGGCTTGGATAGAGCGGCTGCGATGAGCTGATATAAAGCGACGGGGTGAGATTCATCGTCGATACCCCCACCCATATTTTGTAAACAAAATCCTTGTTTTCATGAGTTTGCGGGGAGGGTTGCGCTGTAAAATCCTCTAAACAAAGAAGTTCCCTACAAAATCCTCCTGGATAAGGAGTTACGGGACGATTGGAGGCCGGTGGACAGGAAAGGCCTGTTCGTCTGGTCGTTGGTCATGCGTCCATTGTGCGCGTCGAAAGGGAAATAATCTGCAAAAGACTTGCAACCTTCGACTACGCTCAGGGCAGGCTGTCCGGGCGGAAGGCGCTTGCGGCACCTGCGGTGCAGCAGACGGTGTCAATCGTATGTTGCTGAGGTTCGACGCAGGATTGCGGAGATCACGATCAGGCGCTCCTCGGAGTAAAGATCGTAGATGATCCGGTAGCTTCCCACTCGCCGCCGCCATGCGGTCGAGGTTCCCTTGAGGCCCTTAAGATCCCCTTGAAAGGGATCGTCCTGCATGACGATGAGGAACGCTTTAACGCGTGACTGATCTCGCCGCGGAAGTTTTTGGAAGTCCTTTTGCGCCGGACCGGTGAGGTCGAGGTTCCACGTCATGGAGGAATGCCTTCAAAGAAACTGCATCGCCGCGATTATACGCGGCCCTGCCACGTCGCAGCGCGGAAAGTTCTTCTGGAGACGGCTCATCGACAGGATAGCGGCTCTCGAAATAGGCCTGCAAGGCCTCGCGGACAAGCTCGGAGCGGGTGCGCGATTCCTTTTTCCGCACCTCCTCGAACTGACAAAGCAGCGCGGGAGGGAGAGAGACGGTCATGGTTTCAGTGGTTCTCATGGCTGGGTGAGTCTTACTCAGTAAGACTTGTTCTTATCTTACTCCGGCTGGAGGAATTGTCAAGATTTGAATAGGAGATTGAGTTTCGTGATTTCCCAGGTCGAAAGGCTGGACATGAAACAGCAGACATTCCCTCAGGGGCTGAAGCCCGAGCCTTGTTATGCGCCTGTGCGGCGTCAGGGCTGAAGCCCTGACCTACCAGTCGTGCCCTGACACAAAGCGGCGGGATGAAGTTCGCGGATTCCCATCCTCAGTTTCAATCAGATTTAATGGCATCGTCGGTCACACCATATCTCGATTCTAAGGCTTGGCATTCCAGTTCACCGTCCGGCTTCTTCGAGGAAGCGGACGATGGATTCGATGCCCAGCTCGAAGTTTTTGAGGTGGAATTTTTCGTTGGGGGCGTGGATGTTGTCGTCGGGCAGGCCGAAGCCCATCATGACGCTGGGAATGCCGAGATGGCGATCGAAGTCGCCGACGATGGGGATGGAGCCGCCGGAGCGGATGAAGACCGTCTCCCGACCCCAGACCTCGTGGAGCGCGCGGGTGGCGGCCTGGATGTAAGGGTTATCGACGCGAATCAGGCAGGGATCGCCGGAGTGAATCAGACGCACTTCGACATCGACGCCGGCGGGGGCGATCTTGCTGACGTAATTTTTGTAGAGGGCGAAGGTCCGGGCCGGAGTCATGCCGGGGACGAGGCGCATGGAGACCTTGGCGAGGGCTTTGGCGGGGATGACGGTCTTGGCACCCGCGCCGATGAAGCCGCCGGGGATGCCATGCACATCGAGCGTGGGACGCGCCCAGGTGCGCTCCAGCACGGTGTAGCCCGCTTCGCCGACGAGTGAGCGCGAACCAACCTCGGCGATGCGATATTGCTCCTCGTCAAAGGGAAGGCTGCGCCATGCGGCGAGTTCCTCGGAGCTGGGCGGGATGATGTCGTCGTAGAAGCCGGGGATGAGGATGCGGCCCTCCTCGTCTTTGAGGCGGGCGAGCATCTGCGCCAGCGCCATGAAGGGATTGGGAGCCGCGCCGCCGTACATTCCGGAGTGGAGATCGGTGCGGGCGCCTCGGACTTCGAGTTCGGTGTAGATCATGCCTCGCAGGCCGACGCAGAGGGTGGGCAGGCCGGGGGCGAATAGCTCGGTGTCGGAGACAAGAGCGAAGTCGGAGCGCAGTTCGGGCGGCTTGGAGGCGACGAAGGCGGCGATCCCTTCGCCACCGACTTCTTCGTCGCCTTCAAAAAGTATGCGCACGTTGAGGGGCAGCGAGCCGTTGGCGGCGAGGAGCGATTCGAGAGCCTTGATCTGCGCCCAGACCTGACCTTTGTCATCGCAGGCGCCGCGAGCGTAGAGGTTGCCGTCGCGCTCGGTTGGATCGAAGGGCGGCGAGAGCCATTCGTCTTCGGGGTCGGTGGGCTGGACATCATAGTGGCCGTAAATGAGCGCGGTAGGCTTCGCGACGGCGTGAAGCCAGTCTGCGTAGACCAGGGGGTGGCCGCTGGTATCGATGAGGCGGACGTGCTCCATGCCGATGCGGGTGAGTTCGGCTGCAAGGGTCTCGGCGGCGCGACGGCAGTCGCCTTTGTGCTCGGGGAGCGTGGAGATGGAAGGAATGCGCAGCAGGCTTTTTAGTTCAGTGAGAAAACGGGGATGGTTTCGACGGGCGTAGGCGACGGCGGGCGAAGTCATGGGCGCGCGCTCCTTGTATGATCTCCATAGTCAATACAAGAGTATAGCTTTCCCAGATAGGCTCTTTGGGCGACGAATTCTGCGAATGCGCTCTCAGGATGCACGAAAGGAAGCTCTTTTTGCTGAAAATTGAAGGAACACGCCTACTTCGCATTTCCTGTAGTTTGCTATTCATGCCAGTCTTTTTTCTGGGGTCGGGAACGGCAGCAATATTGGCTCAGAGCAAAGCCGCAAGCCCTTACTACGCCCGCATCAATTCCTTTGGATTTTTTGGGGCTTACTCAGGCGACTCCAGCCATATACTGATGGGCGACGCGCAAAATCGCAAGTTGCTGGAGTTCGGCGTGGAGTACGGACGGAAGCTCTTCGTGAACCGCTTTGTGAATTGGCAATACAACGGGGAGATACTGCCGGTGGCGCTGGAGAGCGACCCGGTGGTGCAAAATACGGTCAACCAGAGTTCTCCAGAGGTTGAAACATACGTTGAACCGCTCGCGGTTCAGACTGCCGCTTGCGTGCCCGGAACGCAAAGTTACGACGAAACATTCACTAACAATGGCGTCAGTGTGACTTATATCGGCACGGTCTCCACTGCCTGCCTCAGGAAATGGACGATCGGCGAAGGCATCTCGCCGGTTGGCTTTCAGTGGAATTTTCTTCCGCGCAAAAAGCTACAGCCGATTTTTATCAGCCACGGCGGCTATATGTATTCGACGCAACCAATCCCCGTACCGCAGGCCGGTTCCTTCAACTTCACCTTCGACTTTGGCGCGGGATTTGAATTTTACCGATCGAAAACAAGATCCATTCGCGCCGAGTACCGCTTCCATCACATCTCGAACCACGATACCGCAAGCCAGAATCCCGGCATCGATAACGGTCTCTTGCAGGTTACGTATTCGTTTGGACGGTAAGGGCAACTGAAGCTACGAGGCCTGGCGAGCTAGAACTGTTTCCTTGCGCTCCTCGGCAACGACGAGTTTGCGCAGCTTACCCTGAGGAAGCAACTCGTAAGGGTCGCCGCGGTAGCGCAGATGGCGCGAGCCGAAGTAACTTACAACCCAGAAGCAGAAACCCATCAGGTCGCGCAAAGGATAAAGCCATGCCTTGCTGAGGGCTATGCGGTCGTGGACAACGCTGCCCGCGATCAAACGGCAGAGCAGCACGCGGTTGAGGAG
Organism: uncultured Occallatibacter sp.; assembly: GCA_964408275.1. Lineage (GTDB taxonomy): Bacteria > Acidobacteriota > Terriglobia > Terriglobales > Acidobacteriaceae > Telmatobacter. The sequence continues at coordinate 19,943 of CAYOYX010000040.1, read as the reverse complement.
GGAATAGGCCAGCAGCGCGGCCCCCAGAGCCGGATGGCCGGCGGCTGAGAAAGCGGCCATCCCCAGCAGGCCGAATGGAACAGCATAGGTCAGCACAGTTCCCAGATGTCCGAGAGGACGGGAGTAGCGCGTGCTGGTGGCCCAACCCTGCTGATGCGCTATGTTGCGCTTGAAGGAGGCGTTGAGTACATGGTGTTCAATAATGTGAGTAGAGAGGACCACAGTTTCACCGGCCTTGGCCGTCCAGTTGCCCAGCACAAAGTCGTCAGCATAGTAGTCGGCCACCGGCTTGAAGCCGCCGATCTTTTCAACGGTGCTTTGGCGCATGACCATGGCGGGTCCGAGCGCGAATTTCATTCCTTCGAGCATCTCGGCCACGAGGACGCCGGCGGTCATTTCGATGGACATACCGATTGCTTCTAGCTGTGCCCAGAATCCGCAAGGTGCGACGCCGCGATAGATGCAGGTAACCATGCCGACGCCGGGATCGCGGAGCGGTGCAACCACGGAGGCGAGGTAATCGGGCGTGACGCGGACATCACTGTCAGAGGTCACGAGGATGGGATAGAGAGCCGCACGGCGCATGATCTCCAGCGACCAAGTGCGGGCATTGGGCCAAGGAGGCTCGCCGCAGGCAAGGAAGCGCGCCGGCACATGAGGGAAGCGCGCGGCAACCCGGCGAGCAGCCTGGAGTCCGGCATCATCGTCGCGACGGGCGCAGAAGAGGATTTCAAAGTCAGGATAATCCTGCGCGAAGAAGCTGGCGAGGTTCTCTTCCAAATTCGGTTCGTCGCCATGCACGGGCTTCAGAACGCTGACAGGAGGATGAAAGGCGCGCGAATCGATCGCTGTGGCACGGCGGCGAAAGCGCCGAACAGCCAAAGCAACCATCAAGCTATAGACGGTCGAGGTGATCAATCCAAAAACTGCAAGCGCAGCAATCATATTAATTATTTCGGGCTGAATGGTCATGAGGTTTGATCCGTCACATCGCTCCGGCCATCACTGGGTTTCCAGGACAGATTGGAAACGCCAAAAATGTAGCCTGCGACTCCGTGATTCTAGTATGACAGCCGGATGGAAAAATTCAATCTTGTTGTATGCGTTTGATTTTTACCAGGATGTCGGGAAAATGTATTCTGCGGTTTCCTGGTAGTGGGTCAGTTTGAAATTTGTTGGGGCTTGCGCTCGGCGGCGAGACGGTTCACACTTGAATCATGCCTAAACGCTCAAGCATGGGTAGGGATTTCGCTGTCAACGCCTTTCGGGTAGTCGAACAGGCCATAGGCGAACATATGGACGGGACGCCGCTGGAAGACCCGAACGAGGAGAAGAATCAGGCCGCTGTATCTCTGGGGAGATTGGGGGGGCTGAAGGGCGGGAAGGCGAGAGCGGCAAAACTCTCGCCTGAAGCACGTTCGGAAATTGCAAAGAAGGCTGCTGAGTCAAGATGGTTAAAATCAAAACCCCTCGGTGATACTGGTTCCATCCTCTGAATACAGTAGTGGAAGCATTAGAGTTGTGTTGTACTTTGGGTGTATCAAGTCGAGTTTTTTGGAGAAGTCGGCATAGTTGGGACTCAACTTCATAATCGTGACGATTGAGGCCAGTAATTCACGTAATTTTGGATGGCCAATATCTTCTGTCAATCTTCGATGGTGGTGGTACTTGAGTCGACCTAAGGGAGTTCTCTCCCCCTTTTTACGGAGTTCTTCAAGTACTTGAGGAGCTAATCGGGCATAAACAATGTCATTCGTTAAATGCCCAAAATACTGTGGACGTTTTACAGATGATGGATTGTATGCAACACTGCGCAGCCTGAATAGTTCTCGATAGTAATCCTCTGGAAATGTCTGTACGTATGGCTGGAGTTCTTTTGCTATGAATGCCTCAAGTATCCGAGCCAGAGCGTCTTTTGGGCGCTCATATTGATAACCCGTAGCTTCGTCGATTAGGGCAACTATCGCAACGCCAGCGAGGGAGCGAATGATAATGTCGCAAGCAATGAAAGTATTCTTGTAGCGCTCAGGAAGTGGTTTACCTTCTATCAAGATAGAGTCGCGGTACCGCAAATAGACTTCGCACGTCTTAGTGAGAAGCAGGGCATCATAACCAACCCCTTTTACGCCCGCCATCGTAATATAAAATATCGGCGTGGTCGACTCGCGCAATTCTCCTGTAATGAATGGTTTAAGTACATTTGCTTGTAGAAAAAACGGTAGATCGTCGACCGTGCTCAGCACTCCTGTACCTGCTTTTGGAGACCTGGATCGCTTTAGGCTGCGCAGAAAATCAGCTTGAGTAATGATGCGTCTACCATCTGAGAGTACTGCGCATGAAATTTCTGTGTCCCCTATCTTGATGGACCCTTCTCGAATTGCCACAGGAAATTCGCCAGTCCACCTTGCATTTGCCGCATTGCGTGCGATGGCTTTGCGCTGTTCAGTTGTTAGCTTCTCGGCACGAGCGTAACCGCCTTTTGCCCTTCCCTGCGCGGATTCATTTTGCTGTGGCTTTTCGTTTTTCATGCTTGCAATAATACCGCAAGCAAATTATGCTTGCAATAATTTTTTATGCTTGCATCTTGACAAAGCTAGAGCGTTCAAGCATAATGGTCAATATGAATAGGCTAGACACATCCCGACAGGTCCAAGTCGTCAAATGCCTCTGTGAAGGCATGAGCATTCGCAGCACCGTTCGTCTGACTGGCGTAGCGAAGAACACCGTTGTCGGCTTGCTGCAAGAAATGGGCTGTGCCTGCGCTGCTTTCCACGATCAAAATGTACACGGTCTGCGTGTTCGCCGTCTCCAGTGCGATGAAATCTGGTCTTTTGTGGGAGCCAAGCAAAAGAACGCCAGTCCCGAAAAGAAAGATGAGGGATGGGGAGACGTTTGGACTTGGACAGCCATTGATGCGGATACAAAGCTGTGCGTTACCTACCTTGTAGGCGGTCGTACTGCGGGCTGGGCAATTGATTTCATGCTGGACTGCCGGGAGCGCATTATAGGCAATCCCCAGATCACAACAGACGCGCACAAGCCGTATTTGAAGGCCGTGGAAGAGGCATTTGGAGGCGATGCAGACTATGCTCAGCTTCATAAGGTATACAAAGCTAACAGCGAACCTGATACGCGCTACAGCCCAGCCAAGTGCATCGGCTGCGATATGAAAACGGTGAGCGGCGTCCCGGACCCGAAGCACGTTAGTACCAGCTATGTCGAGCGCCAAAATTTGACGATGAGAATGTCGATGCGCCGGTTCACGCGGCTGACCAATGGGTTTTCCAAGAAGATTGATAACCACGGCCATGCAGTCGCTCTGTACTTCATGTTCTACAATTTTTGCCGGGTGCATCAAACATTGCGCGTAACGCCAGCGATGGAAGCTGGCCTAACCGATCACGTCTGGACTGTTGAGGAGCTGATTGCGCTTCTCCCCCAAGCCGAACCAGTGAAGCGCGGGCCTTACAAGAAGAGAATTTCAAACTGATCCACTACCGGTTTCCTGTTTCGGTGGACAGAGAGCCATTGATCCGATAGAGTTAGCGTAAGCATTCGTTTAGCACTGAAAACGGCAAAGGAGCCGTCGTTGTGGGATATATCTTGTTGTTTTTGAGTTCAGCCGGAATCCTTACCTCCACGATATTTACATTGATGGTCTTCGTCGCGAGCTGGAAGTATCTGCGGGCGCGGCGCGAGCGAAGGCTACAGCCGCTCGATTTCACTCCTCCGGTAAGCATTCTGAAGCCTCTGCACGGCGCGCCGGCGCATCTGGAAGAGTGCCTGGAGGGATATTTCAAACTGGATTATCCGGAGTATGAGATATTGTTTTGCGCGCGGCGCGCGGAGGATGCGGGCCTGGAGATTGCGCGCAAGCTGGCGAAGCGGTATCCGCAGATTCCGGTGAAGATTCTGACATCGGGTGAGCCGCTGTGGATCAATGCGCGCTGCTATTCGATGCACCTGATGGCGGAGGCGGCGCAATATGAACTCTTGGTGGCGACCGACGCCGATGTGCCTGTGGGGCCGGAGTATCTGCGGACGATGGTGGCGCCGTTTCGCGATCCGGCGGTAGGCGCATCCACCTGCGTTTATTTCGGCAATCCCATCGACGGCGGCTTCGGCGAGCAACTGGAGGGACTGGGAATGTCGGTGGAGATGACCTCCGGGGTGCTGGTGGCGGCGATGCTGGAGGGGGTGCGCTTTACTCTGGGGCCATCGACGGCGGTGCGCAAGGCGGCACTGAAGCAGATTGGCGGATTTGCGCGGCTGGCGGGTTATGCGGCTGACGACTATATGCTCGGCTACCTGTTGGCAGAGGCGGGCCATAACGTGGTGATCTCCGATCAGGTAATCGACCACCTGATTTTGCGGTCGGGCTTTCGCAAATCGCTGGAGCATCAGTTGAGCTGGATGCGCAGTACGCGATTTTCGAGGCCAATGGGGCACCTGGGAACGGTGCTGACCTTCTCGGTTCCATACGGGCTGTTGGGGCTGATCGCGGGATTGCTGGCGGGCCGTCCGGTTTTGGGAGTGGTGCTGCTTACGCTGACGCTGGTGCTGAAGACGGCGCAGTCGATGGTGGTGGGGGGACTGGTAGTGCGGAGCCGACCTGCGGTGCTGCTGGGCTATCTCTATCCGCTGCGTGATTTGATGGGATTTTTCCTGTGGGCGGCCAGCTACACGAGCAACAAGTTGCAATGGCACGGCCGAGTTTTCGAGCTGGAGACGGGCGGAACGATGCACCTGCCCGGCGAATCCTCTATGGCTGGATAAATCCGAAAGCTATTTCCTTTCTTGGCGCGTCATCCGCATTCCGCACTCCCATTCCGAGTTGAGCGCTATGCCTTTCTTTCGCGTCTATTGGTACACGCAGCAGCGAGCGAGAACTGGTAACCTTAGACCTGAGCAGAATCACGCGGAAGAGCCGGAGCAACTCCTTCGGCGGGCAGAGGCATGGCGGAGTTCATAGTCAAATTGGCCGACGAGCGCGGCCGGGTGCAGGAGCAGGTGCAGACGGCGGCCACCGCCGATGAATTGCGCGTGCGCTTTACCCACGCCGGCTACCATGTCTTTTCCGTCAAGGCGCGGTCGGGGTTTGGCGGCTTCAAGCGACGCAAGGTCAAGCTGGAACCTTTTTTGATCTTCAACCAGCAGTTTTTGACGCTGATTCGCGCGGGATTGCCGATTCTCGGCTCGATTGAGATGCTGGCCAAGAACCAGAAGAATGAGCACTTTGCCGCGCAGTTGTACGATGTGGCCGGAAGAGTGAAGACGGGCGACTCGCTTTCGGCGGCCTTTGAGGCGCAGAGCGGATTTCCAATCATGTTCACAACGACACTGCTGGCCGGCGAGCGCAGCGGCAATTTGCAGGAGGTGCTGGAGCGCTACGTGAGCTTCCAGCGGATTTCGCTGACCTTCCGCAAGAAGCTGGTGGGTTCGCTGATCTATCCCGCAGTGCTGCTGACGCTGGTATGCGGGCTGATGTTCTTCATGTTCGTCTTTGTGGTTCCGCAGTTTGCCGTGCTGTATGACCAGATGGGTTCAAAGCTGCCGGCGATGACGATGGACCTGCTGGCCTTTGGAAAGTTTCTGCACGGCAACATCATCTGGATTCTGCTTGGTATCGGCGGTATAGCCTTTGGGGGGCACCGCTTTTCGATCACAGAAAAAGGGCGCGACGCCATCGACAACTTTCGCATCGGGATGCCGATCTTCGGCAAGATATGGCTGAAGTATCAAGTGGCTCTCTTTGCGCGTACGCTCTCGACGCTGCTGACGGGCGGATTGCCGCTGGTTCCGTCGCTGGAGACGGCGGCGCGTTCGATCAGCTCGCGGCGAGTTTCGCGAGCGGTGATGAGTTCGATCACGACGGTGCGCGAGGGCAAGAGCCTGGCTGATGCGCTAATTCAGACAAAAATATTTCCAGACCTGGCCGCGGAGATGATCTCCGTGGGCGAGCAGACGGGCGCTCTGCCGCAGATGCTCAACTCGGTCTCGGAGTTCTTCGAGGAGGATGTGGCAACGGCTCTGACCGCATCTCTGGCGCTGATTGAGCCTGCGATTCTGATCATCATGGGGGTTGTGGTGGTCTTCATTCTTATCTCGCTTTATCTGCCCATCTTTTCGCTGGGGCAGACGCCGGGAGGTCAGTAAACAATGGCTGACGCGACACAGGCACTTCCGATTCCGTTTACCCCTGGGCCGCTGCCCGGCTCCGAGGAGGAGCGTACGCAGGCGGAGACGCTGGCCGCGCGCTATCGCGCCGAATTTGTTGACCTGAAGAACTTCAAGATTCAGCATGAACTGCTGCGCACCGTGCCTGTGGAGCTGATGTTCCGCTACAACTTTGTGCCGATTGAGCAGATAGGCGATGCGCTGGTGATTGCCGTCAGCGATCCATCGCGGCTGATGGTGCTCGACGAGATTGCCGGCCTCTTGGCGCACCGCATCATTCCGCGCGTGGCGACGCTCTCGCAGATTACCGACCTGCTGAAAAAGACCGAGCAGTCGCAGCGCGTATTGGATGAGGCCAGCGAGGGGCTGACCTTCGACGTGCTGACCGGCGAAGAGAATGCGGACGAGAATATATCGATCGAGAAGCTGACCAGCGAAGAAGACATCAGCCCAATTATTCGCCTGGTGGATACGACGATCTTTACCGCGCTGGAGCGGCGAGCCTCGGATATTCATATCGAAACGTATGACGATTCGGTTCATGTGAAGTACCGCATCGACGGTGTGCTGCAAGAGGCGATGGCGCCGATTGCGCGCGAGCATCACTCGACGATTCTCTCGCGCATCAAGATCATGAGCGAGCTGGATATTGCCGAGCGACGAGTGCCGCAGGACGGGCGTTTCCGGGTTCGCTACAAGACGCGGCTGATCGACTTTCGCGTCTCCATCATGCCGACGATTCATGGCGAGAATGCCGTGCTGCGCGTGCTGGACAAGGAGTCGATGAGCGAGAAGTTTCACAATCTCACCCTCGATGTGGTGGGTTTTGCAGAGGAAGATCTGAAGCGCTTTCGCCGTTATATTCGCGAGCCGTACGGCATGGTGCTGGTGACGGGGCCGACGGGATCGGGAAAGACGACGACGCTTTACGCCGCGCTGAACGAGATCAAAAGCGATGAAGACAAGATCATCACGATTGAAGATCCGGTGGAGTATCAGATTCGCGGCATCACTCAGATTCCGGTGAATGAGAAGAAGGGGCTGACCTTTGCGCGCGGACTGCGGTCGATACTGCGCCACGATCCGGACAAGATTCTAGTGGGCGAAATCCGCGACAATGAGACGGCGCAGATTGCGATCAACTCGGCACTGACCGGCCACTTGGTCTTCACGACGGTTCACGCCAACAACGTGGTGGACGTGCTGGGGCGCTTTATCAACATGGGCGTGGAGGCGTACAACTTTGTCTCGGCGCTGAACTGCATTCTGGCGCAGCGGCTGGTGCGCACCACCTGCGATCACTGCGCGCGACCGATCAGATACAGCGACGCGGAGCTTGTAGTAGGCGGTTTGGATCCGGCGGAGTGGCGCGGCTTTGAATTCCGCGAGGGCGCGGGCTGCATGGAGTGCGGCGGCACGGGCTACCGGGGACGCACGGCGATTCACGAACTGCTGGACCTGACCGACCCGATTCGCGAATTGATTCTGCAGAAGAAGCCGACCTCGGAGGTGCGCAAGCTGGCGCAAAAGGAAGGCATGAGCTTTTTGCGGGAGTCGGCAATCGACCGTGTGCGGCGCGGGCTGACCTCGCTGAAAGAGATCAACAAAGTTACGTTTATCGAGGCGTCAAGATAGTGATTTCGATTATGAACAAGGTGAAACTCGGCTCACAGACCAGCGCGCGCCCGCCGGTGGCGGTGGAGTTGTCGCCGCAGGGCGTGATGGCTGCCGCTTCGCCGGGGCCGGAGCGTCCGCTGGTCTACGCATTCGAGCCGTTGCCGCAGGGCGCGCTCGTTCCCGGCATCGACGAACCGAATCTGCGTGCGCCGGAGGTAGTGGCCAACGCCATCCGCGCGGCGCTGGGGCCGCTTTCGCCTCGCACGCGCTCCATTACTGTAGTGGTGCCGGACACCGTGGTGCGCGTCTTTGTGCTGGACTTCGATTCCCTTCCCGGCAAGGCGGCGGAGGCGATTCCGGTGCTGCGCTTCCGGCTGCGCAAGATGGTTCCCTTCGATGTGGAGAATGCGGGTGTGAGCTACCAAGTACTGGTGGAGACTAAAACGGAAGTCAAGGTGCTGGCCGCGGTGATTCCCGGCGCGGTGCTTGCGGAGTACGAGGCTGCGGCGCGGCAGGCGGGCTTCGAGCCGGGAGCCGTGCTGCCAACGAGCCTTGCGGCATTGGGAGCGATTGATGCGCCGGAGCCGGTCTTGGCCGCGAATCTGAGCGCGATGGCGCTGACGACATCGATTACGCAAGGGCAGGATCTTCTGCTCTATCGCACGCTCGATCTGCCTGAAGAGCCGGAACTGCGATTGCAGGAGGTGCGTCGCGGCATTGCTGTGGCCGCTGCGTACTACGAAGACAAGTTGAGCGCGCGTCCACAGTTTCTGTATTACTCCGGCACGGGAGCGGGCGGTGACGGCACGGCAGAAGAGTTCTCGCAATGGATTGGCGATGCGGATCTGACGGTAGCCGATCTGGCGCCGAGACCGGAGACGGGAGCGGCGACGCCTCTCGGTAATTTGGCGAGTTTGGCCGGAGTCATCGGCGCGCTGGCGGGAGCGAACTGATGCAGATAACACTTAATCTCGCCACTCGCCCCTATGCCAACATCGGACCGGCGCTCAAGCAACTGCGCATTGCGATGGCGGTGCTGGTGGTGTTGGGCATCGGCTTCGGCCTGGGACTGCGCGCCCTTCACCAAAGGGCCGAAGACGCGCGCGCAAACGTGCAGCGCATTCAGAATCAGATTGACGCAATGAACAAGGAGCAGCAGGGATTTCAGGCCTTGATGCGCAGGCCGGATAACGCCCAACTGCTTGCGCAGGCCGTGGCGCTCAACAAACTCTTCGACGAAAAGACCTTCTCATGGACGCTGGCGATGGAAGACCTGGAGACGGTGTTGCCGGGCGGCGTACAGGTGACGTCGATTGATCCCAAGCGCGATGCGAAGACGGGCGAGATCACGATGGTATTGCGCGTGGTTGGACCGCGTGACAGCGCCGACGATCTGGTGCAGAACCTGGAGCACTCCAAGCACTTTCTGCTGCCCAGAATTGTGAGCGAAGGAACTGAGTCCACGGGCGGTCCGGGCGAACGGCTGGAGCCGGTGAGCAACTCAAACCGCTTCACCTTCGAATTGCAAGCTGAGTACAACACGGCGGCGGCGGCTGAAGAGATTGCGGAGAAGAAGTCTGAGGGTGAAAAATCTTCGGCGGCAAACGAGCCTGCCCGACAGAACGCGTGGCCGGCCCATGCCGCGCCATTGCCGAAGACTGTTCGCCCGCCGCTGCCCGTTACGACAGCACCAAAATCCGGCACGCTTCCGAATTCAAGCCGGCCAAATTTAGGTCCGCAACTGTTCAGGCCCAATCGCAATCAAGGTCTGAATCCGAGTCAGATTCCTAATCTGAATTCAGGAGGCGCGCGATGAGCAGTAGTACTCCTTCGCTGTGGCGCGAGCGCCTGACCTCTCCGCTGACCTGGCACTTTGTTGCCTTTCTCGTTCTGTTGGCCGCGGTGATTACGCTCTCGGTTCGCTTTGGATTGGACTGGGCCGCGACCAGTGATCGATCCTCGGACGAGTTGGCTGCCAAGCAGATACAGTTGAAGACTCTGGAGCTGCAAGCCGCTCCGCTGCGCGGGCTGGACAAGCGCGTGGATGATTCACGCGCCCAAATGAAGGCCTTCTACGCAAAGCGCATTCCGCCAAACTATTCTTCGATTGACCGTCGCATCGGCGAGTTGGGTGTCAGCTCCGGCGTGCGGCTAAGCAGGGTACAGTACACGCAGGGTAAGCCCGGTCTCGATCTTACTGAAATCTCCCTGGATGCGAGCATCACCGGCAACTATCCGCAGATTATGCGCTTTGTGAATGGACTGGAGCGCGACCAGACCTTCTTCGTAATCCGCGGAGTGACGCTGACCGGCCAGCAAGGCGGCCTGGTGAATCTGCGGCTACAACTCTCCACCTGGCTGAGGGTGGCAGATGCGGCGGCCAGCGGCTTGCCGCACACTCCGCAGCCGGGCGAAACGACTGCTCAACCTTCCTCCGTTCGCGGAAAGGAGGGTGAATAGCATGGCCCTGAAACTGGGAACGGAAAAGAAGTGGCAGATTTATCTGGTGATCGGGCTTTGCGTGGTCTTCGTTTGCGCGCTTGGCTTCGAGGTCAAGGACAACTTTTTTGGAAGCACTTCAGCGCCTGCGAGGCCTGCGGCTCTGCCCACAACCGCTCAGCCAGCGAATAGCTCGGCCAAGACTGCGGCAGCACAAGCTGCTTCATTCGGGCAGGAGGCGCAGAAGCTCCCCAGTCCCGGCATTGATCCGGCGCTGCATCTGGAGAAATTAGCCCAGAGCGAAGAGGTCGAGTACCGAGGCACGGGCAGGAATATCTTCTCCGCTGAGTCAGCGCCGGTGCGCATGGAGACTCCATTGGCCGGAGCCAGGCCTGGACAACCTGGACAGCCTGCCGTGAACGCAGCGCCGATTGTACCGGAAAAACCCCGGCCACCGGCGATCGATCTGAAGTACTTTGGCTACACGCAGACCAAAGACAAGTCATTACAGGCTTTTTTCATTCATGGCGATGATATTTTTGCAGCGCGCACGGGTGAAATTGTCAATCATCGCTACAAGGTAGGCGTGATTCAGCCAACCAACGTCGAGGTAACGGATCTGGGCTACAACAACACGCAAAAGCTGCCGTTACAGGCGAATTAGTGAATCAGTGAAAAAGTGAATGAGTGAAAAAGTGAAGACAGCCGCCACAATCCGCCGCTCGAAGCCCTCCGAGGAGGGTTACATGCTGATTGGGGTGATCTTTCTGCTGGCGCTGTTCACCATTGCGATGGCGGTCGCAGTGCCCAAGATTACCAAGCAGATTCAGCGAGACCGCGAGCTGGAGACGATGCATCGCGGCAAACAGTACAGCCGCGCCGTCAAGATGTACTACAAGAAATTCGGAACTTATCCGACCAGCATCGATCTGCTGGTGAAGCCCGTAAACAATGTTCGCTTCCTGCGCAAGAAGTATGCTGACCCGACGACGGGGAAGACGGATTGGAAGCCGGTTTACCAGGGGAAGAATAAAGCTCCGCTTACCATGGGCTTCTTTGGGCAGCCAATCGGCGGGGCGGGCTGCGGCTCCAATCTGACCGGAACGAGTACGACTGGCAGCGATACGTCCAGCGTAAGCCCGACCAACACATCCAGCAGTTCCTCGATCAGTTCCTCTGCGGGAAGCCTGAACACCAACTGCCCTACAGGCAGTCTGACTCCGAGCAGCAATAGTCCAACTGCAACCAACAATACAAATCCTACAGATCCGAACTCCGCGAATACCGGGACGGCGGGAAACACTTCGGGAAACGGATCGACTACTGGATTGAGCGGTCAGATCATCGGCGGACCGATCATCGGCTTCTCGCCCAACAGCCTCAAGCAGTCGATTATGGTCTACAAGACGAAGAACCACTACAACGAGTGGGAGTTTGTTTACGACCCACTGGGCGAGCAGATGATGCAGGCAAGCGCACCGGGAGGGCCCACCGGCTTGCCGGGCAGCAGCGGAGTTCCCGGCAGTACTCTGGGGATTGGTTCTGGCGGACAAACTGGCGGCTCCAACTCAGGTGGGACGACGACGCCCACGCCATCCGCTCCGACGCAGTAACCGGCTCAACGAAGCGAACCAACTCCCTTCTATTCCAAACGCAACAAAGCCCATCCCCTGCAGAGGAGACGGGCCTTGCTGTGTCAGTCAAACGCAGCCGTTACGCGCTGAAGGAGGAGCCGCAGCCGCAGGTGCTCTTCACATTGGGGTTATCGAATTTGAAGCCGGCGGCCTCCAGGCTTTCAACGTAATCCACGACGCAGCCGTTGAGGTACATAAGCGATGTGGCGTCGACGAAGACCTTGAGATCCTCGAAGGGAAAGACCTTGTCCATCATGCCGGCCTGGTTTTCAAAGGCCATGGAATACTGGAAGCCGGAGCAGCCGCCGCCGACAACGCCAATGCGCAGTCCGGCGGGCAGAGGATCCTGTGTAGCCATAATCTCGCGCACCTTTGTGATGGCCTGTGGGGTCAGAATGAGAGGAGCCTTCTTCTGGGTCTCCTGTACGGGGGTTGCGGTAGCGGTGGCCATGATCTCTCCTGAATCGTGAAAATTGCTTTCAATCTAACTCTACTGCTCTGAGAGCGGGGATTCAAGGCCCAGCGCAGCTTAGGGTAGTTTGATGCGATGCCGGACGGGAAAGTCGCAGAAGCTGTGGCTTTCGATTACGGCTTGATTACTGTTCGATTGTCACAATCAATATTCGGTTTGTGCAGGTGGGTACGAACGTGCTCCTGATTATTAGAATCTTTGCATTATTCTCTCTCGCGCCGCACAGATTCCGGGGTAATATCTTCAACCAGACAGCACATAGGCTGAGCGGGATCGCGAGTGATTTTAGGGTATCCGCCAGTATGTGGGCTGAATTATTTTACGGGGGTGGCTTATGACATTAGTTCCGGTTATGTGGACGATATGGGGAACGCTGGCGGCGTTCTCTGCGGCTATTTTCATCTATCGCGTCAGTTTGACCCGCAACGAAGAAGATCAGCTTTATCTGGACGAGGCTTTCAATCATGAGAAGGCCATGCAGGAGGCGATTGTCGCCAAAGTCACGAAGACTGACTCGGTCTTCCGCCTCTCGCTATGGCTGGTTGGCGGCGCAACGATGTTGATGATCTTGTGGGGCTTCGTCGACATCGCCCAACAATTCATGTAAAGCGCGGGGCTTTCGTCTCCCTACGCTCTACACTGTTTGCCGGAGCGGTTGGTTACTGCCCAAGAGCATTCGCCAACCGCCCCGCATAACTGATTTCTCGACTGCCGACGCGACAAACGCTCAGTAGCCGCCAGCCACGAGCCAGGCCTCGGTCAACTCCAACTCCGGCTTTTTCTGGGCGATCAGTTGGGCGTGAGCCAGCTTGACCAGTACGTCGGCCTCGATATTGATTGGCGCGCCGACGCAGAGTGTGTGCAGATTGGTTCGCCAATAGGTGAGCGGCAGAATCGCGACGGTGATCGTCTCGCCGTCGAAGTCAGCGATGGTCAGGCTGATGCCCTCGATGGCGACAGAGCCTTTGTGGACCATCCAGGGGCGTACGTTTTCGGGGACTGTTACGTTGAGGGTCCAGTCGGTGGTCTGCCGGTCGAATGCCGGATCGTCCGGTGAAATCACAGGGTCAAGAGCGGCAAGCTGCCCACAGCCATCTACGTGACCCTGCACGATGTGTCCGCCGAGCGGGGAGCCGGCAGCAGTGGGCAGCTCAAGGTTGAGTTTGGCTCCGGGTGCGAGCGAGCCGAGGGAGGTGCGGTCGAGGGTCTCCTGAGCGAGATCGGCGTGAAAGAGTGTGGGGTGTACGTCGAGCGCAGTGAGGCAGACGCCTGAGACGCCGAGCGAGTCGCCTTCGCGCAGTTGGCCGGCGAGGCCGGGAGCTTCAACGGTGATGCGACGTACTCCGCCGCGGCTCTCCAGGCTGATCAGCGTGCCGGTCTGTTCGATGATGCCGGTGAACATGGCTCTATTCTAATTGAGCCGCAAACCGCGCCAACAAAAACGCCCCATGTCAGCCGCAATACACAATCGCGACCGGCGTGGGGCGCCTTTGTTGCAGGCGGTGATTACAGCGCGGTTTCGCCGCGCTCGTCGTTGCGGATGCGGATGGCGTCGTCAATCTTGCTGACGAAGATCTTGCCGTCGCCGATGCGTCCGGTGCGGGCCGAAGTGATGATGGCCTGGATGGTCTTTTCCTTCTGCTCTTCCTTGACCACCAGTTCGATTTTGACCTTGGGCAGAAGATCGACCGTGTACTCGCGTCCGCGGTAGAACTCGGTGTGGCCCTTCTGGCGGCCATGGCCTCGGGCTTCCAGTATCGTCATGCCTTCGATGCCCGCTTCGAGCAGAGCATCCTTGACCGCATCCAGTTTGGAGGGTTGGAGAATTGCTTCAATCTTGATCATGCGCAAATTGCCTCGTTTGATAGCGTAACAGCGAGGGGGCTGGTTGGGCCAGTCCCCTCTTGGGTTAGATAATTAGTAGCTGCATCGCTACCCTACGTGGCGAAGTCGTAGCCTTCCTCGCCATGCTGCGAGAGATCGAGGCCTTCGGCTTCGTCCTCCGGCGAGACGCGCAGGCCGACAGTCACATCGACAACTTTGAGCAGCACCAGCGTTCCGACGATGGAGATGCCCCAGGCAAGGCCGACGCCGGTGAGTTGGTTGAGCATCTGTCCCCAGTGGCCCTCGATGCCGCCCGACGGGAGCGCATTGCCGGCAGCATCTTTGTAGACCGGGTTGATGATGCTGACTGCGAAGACACCGGTCAGTATTGCGCCCAGTGTTCCACCGGCTCCATGCACGCCAAATGCATCCAGCGAGTCGTCATAACCGAAGAGGCTCTTGACCTTGAAGACCATGAAGGAGCAGAAAAAGCCCGCAGCCAGTCCGATGATCAACGCCGACATAGGATTGACAAAGCCGGAGGCGGGTGTGATCGCAACCAAGCCGGCAACCGCGCCGGAGATGGCACCCAGAGCCGTGGGCTTGCCATTGTGGAACCACTCGAAGATCGTCCACCCAAGCGCCGCCGTTGCGGTTGCAAAGTGCGTATTGATGAAGGCGCTGGTGGCCAGCGAACTTGCGCCCAGCGCGCTGCCTGCGTTGAAGCCGAACCAGCCCACCCACAATAGGCAAGCGCCGATGAAGCTCAGCACCAGCGAGTGCGGCGACATCTTGGTCTGCGGATAGCCGACACGCTTGCCCATATAGAGGCAGGTCACCAGCGCCGAAACTCCCGAGGTGATGTGCACGACCGTGCCGCCCGCGAAATCGAGGCTGGGGAAGGCCGCATGGGGGTTGGAGGAGTTGAGCAGTCCGCCCACGCCCCAGACCATGTGCGCCATGGGGCAATAAACCAGCAGCGACCAGAGCGAGAGAAATATCGCCATCGCGCTGAACTTCATGCGCTCGGCAAACGCGCCGCAGATGAGCGCCGGCGTGATGATGGCAAACATGAGCTGATAGATCATGTACGTCTGCTCGGGAATCGTGGGGGAATAAAAATTCGTAGGATCGGCGGCGATGGGGACATTCTTGAGGAAGAGATGCTCGAAGCCGCCTATAAATGCGTTGCCGTGACCAAAGGCCAGCGAGTAGCCGACGATGGCCCAGATGATCGTGATCAGGCACATCATCGCAAAGCTCTGCATCATGGTGCCGAGGATGTTCTTGCTGCGGACCAGGCCGCCGTAAAAGAGAGCAAGGCCAGGGCCGGTCATCAGCAGCACAAGCGCGGCGGAGGTCAGCATCCAGGCATTGTCGCCCGCTGATTGAGCGCTGGCGGTGGCGGCCTGGTTGGCTTTCATGGCCTGCTCCAGCGCGACAATCTGGGCCTGCGTGGCGGGAGCCGATGGGGCTGGACCGAGTTCAGGGGCTACGGCCATTGCTACGGCCGGAATTCCCATGGCGGCAAAGAGAACGAGCATTTTAATGGTGCAACGACACATATTGTTTCCACTCCCGAGAAGATGCAGAGGGCCGTAGCCGTGCGATGTGGCGGAGAGCGGCCGCCGATCCGGTTAAAGTAATACATTAATGCATCAGCGGCATACAACTGCCAAATAGATGCTTATGGATTCCCTGCCCTGATACGTAGTGGCTGGAATATCCGCTAAAAGATTGATATAGAAGAGTCAGGCACGGCTCAACTCAACCGATGCAGGGCAAGATGGGCACAACTCTTCTAGGTTTCCTCAGAGAATCTTATGGATGTCCGTATAAGGAACGCATCAGGATTTTCGAGAAATACTCACACACAGAAAAATATCTATGGAAATCTCATACAAATAGTGTTGAGCGTCCAGCCCTCTTAAGAAAAGAGCTGGACGCCCGGATTTGCGAGCACGGATCAGATAGCCGCTTCGCCCCGCTCGTCGTTGCGGATGCGGATAGCCTCCTCCACCTTGCTGATGAAGATCTTGCCGTCGCCGATGTGGCCGGTGCGGGCAGCGCCGAGAATGGCTGCGACAACCTTGTCCCTCACGGCGTCCGCAATGACCATTTCCAGTTTGACCTTGGGCAGAAGATCGACCGTGTACTCTCGTCCGCGATAGAACTCGGTATGGCCTTTTTGACGGCCATGGCCGCGGGCTTCCAGAACTGTGATTCCCTCGATACCCGCCTCGATCAAGGCTTCCTTGACGGTGTCCAGTTTGGCGGGTTGGATGATGGCTTCAATTTTGAGCATATGCGAATTCCTCGGTAATGCGGTTCATGGCATCCATCCCTTCGCTTGGCAAGCCGAATGGATGGGCGCGCGAAATTTAGTTGAGTACGTAGCCTTCTTCGCCGTGCTGCGAGAGGTCCAGCCCCTGGGCTTCCTCGCTGGCGGAGATGCGCAGCCCCATCGTCTTATCAACCAGGAACAACAACACTAGAGTTCCTGCGATGGCCAGCGCCCAGCCGATCCCCATGCCGACTGCCTGATTGATGACCTGATGCCAGTTGCCGTCGATGGCTCCGGCGGGGTTGGGGCTGCCGGCGGCATTCTTGCCGAAGACGGCGTTGATCGCGCTACAGGCAAACAAACCGGTGAGCAGCGCTCCCATCGTTCCGCCGACTCCATGCACTCCAAAAGCGTCGAGCGAGTCGTCGTAGCCGAAAAACTTCTTGACGCGAAAGACCATGAAGCAGCAGACAACGCCGGCGATAGCGCCGATGGCGAGCGCCGACATCGGCTGAACAAAACCGGAGGCCTGGGTGATGGTGGCTAGTCCGGCAACCGCGCCGGAGATGGCTCCGAGAGCAGTGGGCTTGCCATTCTGCAGCCACTCGGTGATGACCCATGTGATGGCGGCGGCAGCAGCGGCAAACTGTGTGTTGACAAACGCGCTGGTGGCCAGCGGTCCTGCACCCAGTGCGCTGCCGGCGTTGAAGCCGAACCAGCCCACCCACAGCATTCCCGCGCCGATGAAGCTGAGAACCATTGAGTGAGGCTGCATATCCTCTTGCGGATAACCGGCGCGCTTGCCGAGATAAAGCGCGCAGACCAGCGCGGAGACGCCGGAGGTAATGTGGACCACCGTGCCGCCCGCAAAGTCGAAAACCGGCCAACGGGCTGCCGTGTTGGCAAAGTTCAGAATGCCGCCGACGCCCCAGATCATATGCGCCATCGGACAGTAGACAACCAGCGACCAGAGGCAGAGAAAGACAGACATCGAGCTGAACTTAACGCGCTCGGCAAAGGCTCCGGTGATCAGCGCCGGAGTGATAATGGCGAACATGAGCTGGTAAATCATGAAGCTCTGCTCGGGGATTGTGCCGCCGTAATTGGGGTTGGGCGCAAGCGTTACGCCGCGCAAAAAGAGGTGCTCGAAGCCGCCGATGAAGCCGTTGCCCGCGCCAAAGGCCAGTGAGTAGCCGACGACCGCCCAGAGAACGGTAATCAGCCCCATCATGGCAAAGCTCTGCATCATGGTGCCGAGAATGTTTTTACGGCGGACCAGGCCGCCATAAAAGAGCACCAGGCCGGGAGCGGTCATCATCAGGACAAGCGCCGCCGAGACCAGCACCCAGGCGTTATCGCCGGAGCTTTGAGCATCGCGGATTGACTGCGTGAGAGCGGCGACCTCAGCTTGTGTGGCGGGCGGCGACGGGCCAATGCGAGGAGCGACAGCAAGGGCCAGGGTAGGCACTCCCAGGCAGACAAAGAGAATCAACGACTTAAGTGCGCGACTGTGCATACAATTCCACTCCAGAATAAAATTGACCGGCGATCAACTGGCTTACGGGTGTTGAGTGAAATACTACAGAATCTTTATGACATTCGGCAAGTTTATTATGGATTCCTTATCGAATATACGATAGAGAGCATCGAATGGTTGCCGATACTTCGGGGTTGGCAGTCAAGGGACGCGTATCATGAACTGAAGCGGAGGAGAGCTAAAGAGACCAACTCGCATCGAGGGCGATGGAGTTATATTAGTTTTATGGTGGAAACTGCGGAGCGGGATCGGTATTTATTTGGAGCCATGGAGAGCAGCGGCATGAACCGCGCCCGACTCCAGGAAGTGGACTACGGCTACGAGCAGCCTGAGGGAGTCCTGCTGACCTCGGTGGATTATGCGATGAACTGGATTCGCAAGAACTCGATTTGGCCGATGACTTTTGGCCTGGCCTGCTGCGCCATCGAGATGATGTCCACCGGCGCGGCCCGCTATGACATTGCCCGCTTTGGAGCCGAAGTTTTCCGTCCGTCGCCGCGTCAATCCGATCTGATGGTTGTCGCCGGGCGGGTCTCGCAGAAGATGGCTCCTGTGCTGAGGCGGCTCTACGATCAGATGCCGGAACCAAAGTGGGTGATCTCGATGGGCGCTTGCGCCACATCCGGCGGCGTCTTCAATAATTACGCCGTGGTGCAAGGCGTGAATCAAATTGTTCCCGTGGACGTTTATGTGCCGGGATGCCCACCCAGGCCGGAGCAGTTGCTCTACGCGATTACACTGCTTCAGGAGAAGATTCAACGCGAGAAGGGCACTCTGATGAAGACGCTGAATCTTGCGTAGTCTTTGGTGCCGGAATCAAGCGGCCGGTTGCGGTTTGGGAAACAGGTTATATGTTGAGCAGGAGGAAGATAATCCTTGACAAAAAACTGCTCAATCCTGAACCGGTATGGTACTATGGTGCCGTATCAGGTTCTTTCACACCATTGTCTTCAAAGTGTTTAGTTGGTTTTTTAGCCCGGAGATGGCGCGCGTCGGCAAACCATTTCGTTCAACTTTCAGTTCAATCGAAGAGGAGAATCACATGGATTCGCGAAATTTGAAGTCTGTATGTCTGGCTCTGGCTGCGTCGGGTTTGGTCCTAGTGTCGATGGGATGCAAGCCAGCGCCGCCCATAACCCTGTCGGCTGCGGCGACGCCGCCGGCTGTCTATCCCGGCGATCAAGTCTCAGTGACCGCTACCCCTGGATCGGTGGATCCCAAGACCAACACCAATCTGGTTTACAGTTGGAGCGGAACCGGCGTTACCGGCAATGGCACGTCAGCTACTGTAGCCACGGCAGCTCTTGCTCCGGGCAGCTATACCGTCAATGCGGAAGTGAAGGAAGGCAAGAAGGGCAAGGAAGGCCTGAAGCCGGGACAGAAGGCGGACGCAACGGCCAGCTTTACCGTCAAGCAGTTTGAGCCTCCCACGATCAGTTGCTCGGCCAGCCCCAGCACCATCAAGCCGGGCGAGACCAGCACAGTGACCGCCAACGGTGTCAGCCCGCAGAACCGCCCGCTCACCTATAGCTATTCGGCGGTCTCCGGCTCCATCAGCGGCACGGGGGCCTCGGCGACCTTCAATTCGGCTGGCGCGCCCACCGGCACGGCGGCAATCACCTGTAACGTCACCGACGACAAGAGCCAGACGGCGACCGCCAGCACGAGCGTGACCATCACGGCCCCCTATGTCGCCCCGATTCCTCACGTGCAGGCGCTCGGCTCAGTCGACTTCAGCAAGGATGCGAAGCGTCCGACGCGCGCCGACAACGAGACCAAGGCGGCATTGGACGCAATCGCCCTCGAACTGCAGAAGCAGCCGGATGCCAAGCTGGTTGTGGTTGGCGAGTCCAATGCCAAGGAGAAGGCCAAGCTGGCCAAAGAGCAACTTGCAGCGAAGAAGAACAAGCACCTCAAGGTTGAGGATCTGGCCGCCGAGCGCGCCGTCAACGTCAAGGA
>CAYOYX010000039.1:0-29828 GCA_964408275.1 uncultured Occallatibacter sp. | reverse complement strand
CAAGGCTACTCAAATCCGCTGAGAGAGTCAATATTTATCTTAGCGCTTATGGGGGTGGGGGGGACCCCAAAAGCAGGGACTAGGGAATAGGGAATAGAAAGACACGTCGGTTGGTTGGTGGTCATGGATTAATTGTGCGCCAAAGATATGTAATCATCTGCAAAAGGGCCGGTATGTTGTACGGTCAATTCTTGAATGGGGGTGCGGCTGGAATTATCTATTGCCACTTGACGAATCCGTGCTATACTCATTGTAATCGTAGAATTCGATCTGAAGTTCTTGCCTGTTTCGGTTACCGCCTACACGCAAACTTCCACATTGCGTTCGCGGTAAATCAGCACCAAGGAGTAGTACACAATGGAAACAGGCACAGTCAAGTGGTTTAATGACGCCAAGGGATTTGGATTTTTGAGCCGCGAAAACGGCGAGGACGTCTTTGTCCATCACACCGCCATCCAATCGAACGGCTTCCGTTCGCTTCAGGAAGGCCAGCGCGTTCAGTTCAACGTCACCAAAGGCCCGAAGGGCTGGCAGGCTGAGAACGTCCAGGTCGTCTAGGCTATCCTCTTTCAACCGGATTGGATTCATCGAGAGTGGGACGGCAACTGCGTCCGCTCAGAATTCTGAATAGTAACCAACAAGGCCCTCGCAAATTGCGAGGGCCTTGTTAGTTGTGGTCTGAATAAGGAAGCGGGTTCGTGGTCTCCCCGGTCCCCAACTGCAAGGGACCGTACTCCCTCAGCGGGATTCCGGGCAAAAAGAAGGGCGCCGTTGCGGGCGCCCTTCCGGTTGATGGGGGATTGGCCCCGAGTTATTGCAGCAGCTTGGTGACTTCCTGCTGTACGCTGTTGGCCTGCGCCAGGGCGGCGATGCCGGTCTGGCTCAGAATTTCGTACTTGGACATATTGGAGGTTGCGGAGGCGTAGTCGGTGGCCTGCACCGCATTCTGCGCCGATTTCACGTTTTCCGACTGCGTGCTGAGGACCTGGCTTACTGCGTTCAGCGTGTTGATCTGCGCGCCGATGTATCCGTCCTGCGCCGCGACAGAGGTGATGGCCGAGCTGAGGCTGGTGAGTGCGCCCTGCGCATTCACCTGGTTGGTTAGGTCGGTTGCAGCAAGGCTTACGCCGGCTCCATCCGAGTAGCTGATGGTGGCGACTCCGCTGCCGGCCTTGGTGTTGGCGGCGAAGGTCGCAGCTGATAGCCCGCTGGTTGTATCGGCTATGCTGCCGGAGAGTCCCATGCTGTAGGCGCTGGTTGCCGTATAGCTGAGCGCCGCGGTGGTGGTGGTATCCGTCAGGCTGGTCAACGCCGACGGGGTGATATTGCCCGATGTGCCCTCGGTATTGGAGGTCAGCAGAATGCTCTCAAAGCCGTTGCTGCCGGCCACAAGGCTGGCGGTGACGCCATCCGGATGGTTATTGGCAACGCCGCCGTTGATCTGGGTGACCAGCTGAGAGACCGTCTCGCCTGCGGTCGTAGTGATTGTCGGTTCCGCCGTACTGCCCACGGTGAAGTTCAAGTTTCCGGAGACCGTGTCGTTGGCGCTGGCAAAGCCGCCAATCTCCGCGGTCGCGAAGGTTCCCTTGGTGGTGTCGGAGAGCGAGCCGGTTACGATAATCTGGCTGGCGGTGTCGCTCGAAGGCACGAGGGTCCCGTCACCCAGGCCTACGTTTTGAGTTATCGTAATGCCTCCGGTGTTGGCCTGCGCTGTGACGCCGAGTCCGGCGCCGGTGATGGATGTTGCCAACTGCGAGAGGGTAGTGCCGGCAGAGAGATACGTTGTGTGAGAGGCGCTGCCGGTAGAGCCGACAACGAAAGTTTGCGCCGTTCCACCTGTTGTATTTTGGACAGTGATGGTGCCGCTGCCCAGGGCGTCGTTGGTGTTTACGGATCCAGAGGCTGGACCTATCGTAGTGACAGCATCGATGGCGGCTGCGCCGGTGACGCCGTTGACTGCGGACCCAACCTGGCCAACCGAGCTGGTGGCGGCCAGCGTGCTTGCCGTCATCGTGATTGGGAAGTTGCCATCAACGTTGCCCTGCAGGTAGATGGCGCCGGTGTTGGTGCCGCCTGCGAGATCGGGCGCGGTTGCGTTGATCCCCAGTGTGCCCAGCTTGCTATTGATGGCCGTCAGCAGGCTGCTGACGGTGTTGGCTCCGGTGTAAACAGCGCCGGCCACATGCTGCGGATTGCCGCCGCCGGGGTCCGTGCCCATCACGAAGATCTGGCTTTGGCTGTTGAAGTTGAGCGTGAAGCGACCAGTCAGATTGACGGCTGAGTCATCCATATTGCCCAGGCTGGTCAGTTCCATGACGGCTGTGCTGGCCGAGCCTGCCGTGGCCGCTGTGCCGGCCGCCTTCGCGGTGGCGCCTGCATCCACATTGATGACCGCGTCTGTATTTGAGTGGTCAGCCAGTGTGTCTGTGCCCACTGTGATGGCATTGTTGGCTGGGCTGTCTGAATTCTTTGAGGTCAATATGAGGCCGCCGCCGGTTTGGCCGCCCGCGCCCGCGGTTGCGCTCCACACAGCGTTTACACCCAGGGTGCTGTTGTCGATAGCCAGAGCCAGATCGGCAAATGTCTGGTTTGCCGCCGCGGTAAAGTTCAAACTGCCCAGCGCATTTGTCAGTTGCAATTGGGTTCCTGTCTTCAGAACGCTGTCGGAACTGGCTCCGCCGCCGCCTGTGTCGTCCAACACCGTCACGGTTGGAGAGCCGTTCACGGCCGCGCCGCCCAGTGTCGGGGTGACGAGGCTCAGTCCGTTATTGGCGTTGGTCAGGGTATTCGCGCCGAGGGTGACGTTCTCGCTGTTCTGCGCGGTTGTCGCCGCCACCGTCAGGCCTGTCGAGGCGTTGAAGGTTGCCGCCGCGCCCAGGCCGGCTGCGGCAGTAAAGGTATTGGTGGTGGTTTCGGCGTTGATGGTATCCATCAGGCCGCCCAGTTCGAGGTTCGTATGACCGGCGCCGCCCGCGGCATGGTTTGCGGTGAAGAAGGTCGTGGCTGTATCCGTTCCGTTGCCCACGACAAAGGTCAAGCTCTGGGCGGCGTTGGGAATGGCGTTATTGATCACAATGCTGGTGCCCAGCGTCAGGGCGTCGGCTAGAGCATTTGTTCCGGCGGAGCCGAAGGTGACCGAGCCGTTGGTGGCGACAGCCTGAGTTAATCCATACGCTGAGGTAGTGGCTGTGCCCACCGTTGTGGAGTTGGTGCCGGCAATGGTGTCCGCGCTGACAAAGGCCGGAGCGGTCGTGCCCGGATTGGTTGTGGTGACGGTCAAAGCTCCCTGAGAACCGGCATTAGCCAGCGAGAGGCTCTGGGTTCCGTCGCCATTGGTGATGACGGAGGCTGTGACCTTGCCGGCGTTATAAGTCGTCGCGCCGGTACCGGTGTTGATGGCAGCGGCCAACTCGGTCAATGTGTTGATGGACGAATTGATAGTAACCGCAACTTCGGTGGTTCCGCCTTGCTTGATGTTGACGGTCTGGTTCTGAGTGAGCAGTTCGCCGGCGGAGATGCCGGTCGGATTGAGCGTGCCACTGGTGCTTGCGGCGTTTGGATCGACGCCCGCGGAGACCAGGCCGCCGGTGATCTCGATGCCGGTCTGAGTTCCGCCGCCTTGTACGCCCGCCCCAGCCTGCGAGGTAAAGCTGGCCGTGAGGCCGAGGCCGGAGTTGTTAATGGCGCTGATCAATCCATTGGCGGTGTTGGCAATGCCGGTTGTTCCGCCGACAGAGATCGTGGTCTGCGCGGTAATGTTGCCGCCGTCCGTGCCCTTGACCAGATAGTTGACGGTAAGGTTCGTCGTGCCGGTGGCGCCGCCATTCAAGTAGTCAGTTGCCTTGGCATTGGTGGCGCTGCTGGAGAGATTGAGGAAGACATTGTTGGCGCCGTTGCTGTACGCCATCACGCCGCCTGAGTCGCCGACGTTGGACGAAGACAACGTGCGGATATCCAGAGCGTCAATGGACGAACCGGTTGTCGATGCGTCGCCCGTGTAGATGTTTGTGTTGGTATTGAAAACGGCGGCGTCGTTGTAGGTGGTGGTGGTGCCGATATTGGAGATTTCCGAGAGGATCGACTGATATTCCTGATTGGCAGCCGTGTCCTGCGAGGAGTTGAGGGTGCCGTTGGAGGCTTCGGTAGCCAGCGTAACGGCCCGGTTGAGCAGGCTTGTCACTTGCGAGAGCGCGCCATCGGCAACCTGGAGAAGGCCCACGCCTTCTGTAGCATTGGTCACTGATTGGGTTAGTGCCTGCTGGTTGGCCTGGAGGCCATCGACCAGGGACAGACCGGCAGCGTCGTCAGCGCCAGAATTGATTTTTGAACCGGACGACAACTGCTGCAGGACTGTATTCAGGCTGTTATTGCTGTTATTCAGGTTGTTCTCAGCGTAGACGGCAGAGAGGTTATTCAAGACACCCAGGGACATGGGGTTCTCCTTTTAGACGCGTGGATTTGCGGCCCTACCCGGATGTGCTCCCATATTTGTAGTAACCCTGGGTCGCTTCTTCCGGTGCGGTAACCGCCGCATCTGGCACATTCTTCGGCTTGGGAGTTGGAGGCTTTATTTAGGCGGAATTGTGTCCAGCGGCGGACAGCAAGTCTTAGCCTTTCGTAATGAATTAATCTTTGCCGCGGTCAGCCGATGAATAGAGCGAAGGAGTATTACGGCGATGATCGAATTGACACGGCTGAACGGCGCTCCGATGGTGCTGAACAGCGACTTGATCAAGACCGCCGAAGCCTCGCCGGACACAATGCTGACATTGATAACTGGAGAAAAGCTGATTGTGCGCGAGGACACGGCAGAGGTAGTGGAGCGGATACTCGCCTATCGCGCGCGCCTTTTGGCTTCGGTGGCCAAGCGGCTGCCATCGTATGGGGAATTGCAGCGGGCGGTTGGATTGACGAGCCTCGATGTGTCGGGTCAGCCCAAGCCCGGATCGACGCCGCCCACGCGGGGTTCGCAAGGCGGCAGTTGAAGAATGAAGACGGTCTCCGCGGATGAGTGACAGAGGAGCGATTGATGGATAAGGGCAGTGTTGGCGGAGTCATCTTGGCCATTGCCGGCATCGTGGCCGGATTGCTGATTGAAGGCGGCAACGTGGGCCAGATTCTTCAGCCGACGGCGGCCCTGATTGTCTTTGGCGGCACAATGGGAGCGGTGCTGCTGCAATTTCCTCTTCCTGTTGTTGTGGCGGCATTCGGCCGACTGGGGCACATCTTTACCGCGCCGCACAAGCACAATGAGCAACTGCTTCGCATGCTGGTGGCCTTTGCCAACAAGGCTCGCCGCAACGGCGTTGTATCGCTGGACGCCGATCTGCAAACCATTCAGGATCCATTTTTGAAGCAGGCGCTGATGCTGGCCGTGGATGGAACCGAACCGAACGAACTGCGCAAGATCATGCGAGTCACGCTGGACTGCACCACGGAGAATGAAGAGCGGCTTCCCGCGGTCTTTGAATCGGCGGGCGGCTTCTCGCCTACTATCGGCATACTCGGCGCGGTGCTGGGGCTGATTCAGGTGATGCATCATCTGGACAACATTCAAGAGGTGGGCCGCGGCATCGCGGTTGCCTTTGTGGCGACGATCTATGGAGTCGGTGTCGCCAATCTCTTCTTTCTGCCCTTTGCCGGCAAGATGCGCATCCGACTGCACGACGATTATCAGCGCCGCGAGATGATGCTGGAGGGCGTGATCTCCATTCTCGAAGGCATGAACCCGCGTATGCTGCAAGTCAAGTTGAGCGGCTTTCTCGACGACCAGCAGGGAGTGAAGGAGCGCGCGGCATGATGCGGGAGCGGCGCAGGGGCAATATCAGCCGGGATCGCTGGCTGGTTTCATATGCCGATTTCATTACTCTGCTCTTCGGACTTTTCGTCGTTCTTTTCGCTTTTGCCAAGGCAGATCAGAAGAAGCAGACAGAGGTTTCAGCCGCCATTGAAACGGCTTTTCGTTCGCTGGGCATCTTTCCCGATGCCGCGCGCGCGCCGTCGAAAGGAGCCAACGGAGCCGCTGGAACCGATCAGGCCGCGATGCCGATGAATATCGTCATGGGCGAAGATGTGCTTTCGCCGGCCAGAGTGAAAGATGACCTGGAACTGCTTCATCGCGAACTGGAGCAGAGGCTTTCAAACCAGGTGGCCACGCACACAGTCTCGATGAAGATGGGCCGCGACGGCCTGGTGATCAGCCTGCGCGAGGCCGGATTTTTCAACTCAGGCTCGGCCACTCCCAAGCCGGAGACGATGCCAACGCTGACTCAGATTGCCGCCTCGCTGGGCCGCACACCGTACGATCTGCGCATCGAGGGCCACACCGATAATGTTCCCATTCATACCGCCGAGTTCGACTCCAACTGGGAACTTTCCTCGGCCCGCGCCACGCGCATTGCGCGCATCTTCATCGACCTGAAGGCCATTGCGCCGGAGCGCATCTCGGCCGCCGGCTATGCGGAGTTTCATCCCGTTGCCGGCAACGACACAGCCGAAGGCCGCGCGGAAAATCGCCGCGTCGATCTGGTTGTGCTGCCCCGCACCAGGACTAATCTCGCTGCGCCGGCAACCAATCATCCGGCGGGCGAATGGCGCAAGATTACGGACGACGATGCGGAGGCGCAGGGCGGCAAGACTCCCGCTCCGGCCAAGCCATAATTTGTTGCGCTGAAGACTACAGTGAACAGTGGTCAGTGGACAGCGTAGCGGGTTGCGGTTCATGGATTCCCCGGTCCCCAAAGGCGAGGGACAGGGGCACCCGGCCACCCAAAGTTTTTACACAATAGGCTGTTTCTGTTTGGGGTGCCGTGAGTTTCGTGCGCCCCTACGGGGCTGAGGGGCTTTATTGGCAACTTACCCAGGGTTTCGCTGCGCTCCATGCTGGGCTAATATCCATGCTCCCTCCGGGAGCGAAGCACCGGCTGCATGACGCGGGGCGCTGATTCGTGGTAATCTCCTAATAGACACTGAAGAGTGGACCTGAGAAGACAAGAGGAGTAACACACGCCGTGCTGGCGACTGCTAAGAAAACAACCCTGATTGAAAGCTTCCGCACTCACGCAACGGACACCGGTTCGCCGGAGGTCCAGATTGCGATTCTGAGCGCGCGCATCAGCGAACTGACCGAACACTTCAAGACGCATGCCAAGGATCACGCTTCCCGGCGGGGTCTTCTGCAATTGGTCAGCAAGCGCCGCCGCCTTCTGGATTACTTGAAGACGCACGATACCGACCGCTACCGCGAAGTTATCGGCAAGCTCGGAATCCGCAAGTAACCAGAGAGCAGGCCTGGAAAGCCCACCTTGACCAGAAGATTACCCCGGAAGCGATCAGACCGGATGTTGGTCACGGCCCCAGTTCTCAATCGGACGCGGGGCCATGGTGTACCTGGCGAGTACGACCCGCAGCCAGGGATGGCGCGGAGGTGTGCTCGTTTTCCCGACCCAAGTTTCCCAAGCGAAAAAACGAAAAGAGGACATTATGTCTAAGCATGAAGTAGCTGTCGAGCTTGCCGGTGGCAAGCGATTGGTCTTTGAGACCGGGCGCATGGCCAAGCAGGCCAGTGGCGCCGCACTTGTAAGCACGGGCGAAACCGTTGTACTGGCCACCGCCGTAGCCTCCGCCGATGCGCGCGAGGGCATTGATTTCTTCCCCCTCACCGTGGATTACCGCGAGTACACGTATGCCGGCGGGCGCATTCCCGGCGGCTTTATCAAGCGCGAAGGCCGGCCCAGCGAAAAAGAAGTGCTGACTTGCCGCCAGATCGACCGGCCCCTGCGCCCGTTGTTTCCTGATGGATTTCGCAACGAGACGCAGTTGATTGCGCTGGTTTTTTCGGCTGATAAAGAGAACGATCCTGACGTGGTGGCGATCAATGCCGCCGCCTGCGCGGTGGCTCTGAGCGACATTCCCTTCAGCGCGACGGTGGGCGCAGTGCGCGTGGGACGCGTGAATGGCGAGTTCGTCGTCAATCCGACTTACACGGAGCGCAACGAAACCACAGTGAACATCATGGTCGTCGGCCACAAGGACGGCATTGTGATGATCGAGTCGGGCGCCAAGGAAGAGTCGGAAGAGACGATTCTGGCAGCCATCGAGTTTGGTCATACAGAGATCAAGAAGATTTGCGCGGCGATCGATGAGCTGGTCGCGGTGGCCGGCAAGGCAAAGCGGCCCTTTACTGCGCCGGAGTTCGATCAGGCTTATTTTGACGAGCTCAGCGCCAAGGTCAGCGACCGTCTCAAGGACGCGCTGGACACGAAGGTGCATGAGAAGCTCGAAAGCCAGGATCTGGTCAAGAAGATCAAGGACGAGCTGGCGGCAGCGTTGCCGGCCGACGACCCAGCGGCCAAGAAGAAGCTGACCCACTATTATGAAAAGCTGCGCGAAAAGATCTTCCGCGAGCAGGTGACCAAGGATCGCGTGCGGCCCGATCGGCGCGCCTTCGACGAGATTCGAGCGATCACGATCGAGACCAGCGTACTGCCGCGCACACATGGATCGGCCTTGTTCACACGTGGCGAGACGCAGGCTTTGGTTACGGCCACTTTGGGCACTGCCGATGAGGGGCAGCGCCTGGAGAGCTATGAAGGCGACAAGAAGAAGCCCTTCATGCTGCACTACAACTTCCCGCCCTTTTGCGTGGGCGAGACGGGGCGCATGGGCGGCACGGGACGGCGCGAGATCGGCCACGGAGCACTGGCAGAGCGCGCCATTACAGCGGTTCTTCCCAGCCCGGAGGAGTCGCCGTACACGGTTCGCATTGTCTCGGACATTCTGGAATCGAACGGTTCATCGTCGATGGCTTCGGTCTGCGGCGCGAGCCTTGCGCTGTTTGACTCCGGCATTGCGCTCAAGGGCGCGGTGGCGGGCGTGGCGATGGGCCTGGTGAAAGAGGGCGACGACTACGCCATCCTTACTGACATTGCCGGCGCGGAAGATCACTACGGCGACATGGACTTCAAGGTGGCCGGCACACGCAAGGGCATCACCGCGCTGCAAATGGACATCAAGATCGGCGGACTTAGGCGCGAGATTCTTTCGCAAGCGATGGAACAGGCGCGACGCGGACGGCTTTTCTTGCTGGACAAGATGGATGCGGCGCTGGATGGGCCACGCACCGAGCGCTCGGCTTATGCGCCGCGCATTGAGACGGTGATGATTCCCACCGACAAGATTCGCGATCTGATCGGCAAGGGCGGCGCGACGATTCGCGGCATCATCGAGCAGACGGGCGCGAAGATCGACGTGGATGACACGGGCAAGGTGAACGTCTCCTCATGTGACGCCGAGGGCCTGAAGAAGGCTCTGGAAATTATCGGCAACCTCACAGCCGTGCCGGAGATTGGCAAGATTTATCTTGGCAAGGTGGTTCGTCTGGCGGAGTTCGGCGCGTTTGTTGAACTCTTCCCCGGTACCGACGGCTTGCTGCACATCTCCGAGATCGCCGAGCATCGCGTGAAGGAAGTGAAGGATGAGTTGAGCGAGGGCGATCAGATCATGGTCAAGGTTTTGGCCATCGAAGGAAATCGCATCAAGCTCAGCCGCAAGGCGCTTATCCGCGAGCAGAAGGCCAAGCTGGCTCAATCGGCTCCGGCTGAGGTAGTGGAAGAAGTGGAGATTTCCGCTTCCGAATCTCAGGTTGCGCCGCAGCGTCCGAGCCATGAGTTCGACGAGCGTCAGCCCAAATCGAATCAGAGCACCATTCTCATCGAAGGCGGAGACGACTTTGAGGAGATTGATGGCGAGGAGATCGACGAGGAGAACGAGCCGAACTTCAATCGCGTGGATGGCGCGCCGGTTGCGGTTGGAGTTGGGGTTGGACAGCCGGCGGGTGCGGGCCGTCCGCCGCAGGGCAATAACAAGAATCGCCGCCGTCGCCGCCGTCCCGGAGGACCGGGTGGCGGGCGCGGATAGTATTAAGAAGTGAATGAGTGAAGAAGTGAATGAGTGAAAGGCCCGGAGAGAATCCGGGCCTTTTGCTCTAGCGCGCCTGATTGGCGTATTGGATTGCGGAGACTCCGTGCTTGTCCTCGTACATGCGCAGGTCGGCCGCGACGCATAGGGACTCCATGTTATCAGCATCGTCGGGGAAGATCGCTATGCCGATGCTGGCGCTGATCCGCACCGCGTGATCTTCGAGTTGCATCGGCTCGCTGAGGAGTTGAACCAGTTCCCGGCCCACTTGAATGGCCTCATCGCGGCTCGCGGGCTTCTCCAGAATAATGGAAAACTCATCGCCGCCGGTTCGCGCTACGGTATCGGAGCGCCGCACCCGTCCGGACAAAATAGATCCAACGCGCGCCAGCAGCAGATCTCCCACATGATGCCCCATGCTGTCATTCACCTTCTTGAAACCGTTCAAATCCAACAGCAGCAAGGCGGCGATTGACTGGTTGCGGCGAGAGCGATCGAGGGCGCTGGAGAGGCGATCCTGAAAGAGGCGGCGGTTGGGCAATCCGGTCAATACGTCGTGCTGCGCCAAATGCTTGTTGTGTTCGATCTGGTCTTCCAGCAGGATCAGCAGCATACCCACCGCAACGATAAATTTTGGCAGATCCCAGACTTCACTCTCGAATCGAAAATGCGGCAGATACATGGTGGACAGCGGCGTTGTCAAGGTCACTGTTGCCCAGCAGAAGAATCCGGTAATGGTGATGAAGGCTCCGGTGGTTTTGCGGTAGAGCGAATAAGAAACGAGCACGAAACTGCATAAAAAGCTGGCGAACAAGACGACTTGCAGATCAAAATCGATGCAACTGACGCGCGCATTTCCTACCTGGAACTGAAAGTTCAACAGGTAGATCGAGAGTGCGCAATAAATCAGCACAAGAACCCAGCGATGAGCGTAATTGGCGCTGCGGGTGGAGAAAAACATGATCGCCAGCGGACAGAGACCCAGCAAGGCAGCGGTCAAGCTCAGCAACCTTGAATCATCTGGCGCCAGACGCAAAACCGCGATGTAGAGTGTGCTGACCGCCATCAGCAAACTCAGCATCCAGCGGAGAGAAGCCTGCATACGGTTGGGAATCGCGGCGTACATCAGCAAAAAGCTAGCCAGAATAAACAACGCCTTCTGCACAATAAACGCCGACGCCCCCCAGAGTCCCGGCAGATCCTGAAAGATTGCGATGACATAGTGGAGCAGAATCATCAGCCAGCCCAACAGCCAAAATCGGGAGGAAGGCGTAGGACTACGGCGATCCAGGGAGGAGAATGCGCACAGCAGCAGCGCAATCGTCACCACATTCGGTATTCGGCTCCAATCCATAATGCCTCTTGCTCAGACCTGCAACCACATATACAGTAAATCGGCATAGTGAAGCGATCACGATAACAACGCAGCCAAACGAATGTAATTTGCATCCCAATTGACCTTTTCAAATCATATACTTACACAACCGCAGCTCCGATGATACCGCCCAATGCAGTTAGTTTGCCATCTGAAGGCCAGAATCCGCCGACCCAGGCGCCGAGAATATAGTTCCGGTCAGGGGAGTTCCATGCTTTTCCAGGTACATTTGCTGGTCGGCCGCGACGCAGAGCGACTCCAAATACTCCGCGTCGTCGGGAAAGACCGCGATGCCGATGCTAGCACTGGTCTGTAGTGTGCAAGCCTCCAGTTGCAACGGCACACTGAGGAGCTGAGCCAGATCTCTGCTCACTTGAACGGCCTTCTCGCGGCTGACCGCCCCCTCCAGGATAATGGAGAACTCATCGCCGCCGGTGCGGGCGACGGTGTCCGAGCGTCGGACCCTTCCAATAAAGATCTCTCCCACGCACTTCAAGAGCAGGTCGCCCACATGATGGCCATAGTTATCATTCACCTGCTTGAAGCGATTCATATCGATAACCAAAAGCGCTGTTTGGGATTTGGTTCTGCGGGCACGGGCAAGGGCACATGCAAGACGATCCTGAAAGAGGCGGTAGTTGGGCAAACCGGTCAACGCATCATGGAACGCGATGTACTTGTTATGTTCTATCTGGTCTTCCAGCAGGATCAGCAGCATGCCGATCGCGACCACGAATTTCGGCAGATCCCATATCTCATTCTCGATATGGACCTGAGGCAGATGCAGAATCATTATCGGCGTCGTTATAAAGCTCACTGACCAGACGAAGAATCCGGTGATGGTGACGTAGGCCCCGGCTGTGACTCGGTAGAAGGGATAAACAACAAGGATTAAACAGCAGAAATAATTGGCGAACATCACGATTTGCAGATCAAAATCGGTGTAGTTCTTGATTGTATTCACTATCTGGAATTGATATTTCAACAGAAAGATCGAGATCGCGGAATAAATCAGTGCAATAGCCCAGAGATGCCTGTAATTAGCGGCGCGGCTTGACAAGAGCATCACCGCCAGCGGACAAAGACCCAGCAATGCCGCGGCCACAATTATCATTCCATGCTCCTCTGGCGCAAGACGCTGAATCGCGATGTAGAACGTACTAACCGCCATCAGCAATCCGAGCAACCAGTGATAGGAAGCTTGCCTGCGATTGGGAATTACGGCGTACATAAAAAGAAATCCGCCTAGAATATACAACGCTTTCTGTCCGATGAACCCCATTGCCCCACAGAATCCCGGCAGCGTCTGAAACATGGCGGCGACGTAGTGGAGCAAAATCATCAGCCAGCCCAATAGCCATATTTTGGAGGAAGTCGTGTGATTACGGCGATACGCAGAGGCGAATGCGCAAAGTAACAGCACAAACATCGCCACATTCGGAATTCTGCTCCAATCCATCATGCCTCTTAATCAAACTAATCAACTGATTATTAAATCGGCATAGCAAAGCGATCGTGTTAGCGGCGCAGCCAAACTAATGTAATTTGCGGGGCGCAAGGGCAACCATCACCCGAATCTCGGAGGTGGAATTCATGAAGCTCAATCGCCGTTGGCTTCTTCTTTCGTCGGGAAGACGTTTCCCATGCGGCGAATCTGCGCGCCCACGCCGCGCAGCTTTTCTTCGATGCGCTCATAGCCGCGATCCATGTGATAGACGCGGTCGAGAATCGTCTCTCCTTCAGCCACCAGAGCGGCCAGCACCAGCGAAGCTGAGGCGCGCAGATCCGAGCACATCACGGCTGCCGATGTAAGTTGCGCCGGGCCGCGCACCGTGGCCGAGCGGCCATCAACTTTGATATTCGCGCCCATGCGCACCAACTCCTGCACGTGCATGAAGCGGTTCTCGAAGATATTCTCCTTGACCGTGCTGACGCCTTCGGCCTGCGTGGCGAGCGCCATATATTGCGCCTGCATATCAGTGGGGAATCCGGGGTATTCTTCGGTCGCAATGTCGGCGGCATTGAGCTTGCCATCAGCACGGACGCGAACCGTATCGCTGCTGAGAATATCGACGCGCGCGCCGGCTTCATCGAGTTTAGAGATGACCGCGCTGAGATGAGATGGATTGCAATTCGAGACAATCAGGTCGCCGCGTGTAATTGCTCCGGCGACGAGAAAGGTTCCTGCTTCGATGCGGTCGGGATTGATGCGATGACGCGCGCCGTGCAGTTTGCCAACGCCTTGCACGCGAATCGTCGAAGTGCCCGCGCCTTCGATCTGCGCGCCCATGGCGGTGAGCAGCGCGGCCAGATCGCTGACCTCCGGTTCGCGCGCGCAATTTTCCATCAGCGTCTCGCCCTCGGCCAGCACGGCGGCCATCAATAAATCTTCAGTGCCGGTGACGGTGATCTTGTCAAAGACCAAATGCGCTCCGCGCAGCCGCTCCGCGCGCGCCTCAAGATAGCCGTGCTGCTGCGTAATCACAGCGCCCATCTTCTCGAGTCCGCGGATGTGCAGATCGATGGGCCGGCCGCCGATGGCGCATCCTCCGGGCATGGCCACGCGTGCAATGCCGGTGCGAGCGATCAGCGGACCCAGGACAAGCGAACTGGCGCGCATGGTTTTAACAATCTCGTACTTCGCTTCGGGATCGGAGAGTGTGCGGCAGCAAATCGTCGTGCGATGCTGCGCGCGCCCATAGCCCAGCTCAACCTCCGCGCCCATCGAGGCCAGCAGACGCCGCTCGGTTTCAATGTCGCGCACCTGGGGAATGTTTTCGAGTGTGACTTCTTCTTCGGTGAGAATCGCCGCGGCCATGCAGGGCAGTGCCGAGTTCTTGGCCCCGGAGATGCGAACCGTACCCACCAGCGGATTGCCGCCGCGAATGACAAATTTATCCATGAATGTCGAGGAACTCCTCGAGTATAGTGTAAATTGCGGGATAAGCCAGTGTGTCAGCCATCGGGATTATGCTGCGAGTAAGACACTGCCAGCTTGATCTAACTGAATTGCAAGAGAGCTATCACACGAAGAAAAACCGCAGGGGCTAAAGCCAATCTAATCTTTGTGCATTTGCGGCACGACTGAAGTCGTGCCCTTTTACAAAGCGGAGAACTGAGACACGCTACAGGCACTTACAACTCCATCACATTGTCCTCGATGGCCACCCGGACGTTGCCGTCGCTCTTGGCGAGGCGGCGGACGGCCTCCGGCTTGTCCACTTTGGCTTTGAGCATCACCAGCGCGACGGGGACGCTACGTCCGGCGCACTTGATGGTCTCAACGGCGGTGGCGCGGTCGATCTTGCAGGCGGTCATCAGCAGATGAATGCCGCGCTCGACCAGCTTAGTGTTCTGCATATGCACGTTGACCATCAGATTTTCATAGACGTAGCCCAGGCGAGTCATGGCACCGGTAGTGATCATGTTCAGGACCATCTTCTGGGCAGTGCCGGCCTTCATGCGCGTGGAACCGGAGATGACCTCAGCGCCAACGTCGGCGATGATGGTGATGTCCGCTGCTTCGGCCAGCGGAGTGTCGTGATTGCAGGTGACGGCGGCGGTGTGTGCGCCGCGGGCGCGGGCGTAGGCCACGGCGGCTACAACATAGGGCGTGCGGCCAGAGGCGGAGACGCCGACAACTACATCCTTGCGCGTAGGACGGCGGCGGGCGATATCGCGCTGACCCAACTCTTCGGAATCTTCGTTGACCTCGACGGCCGAGGCCAGCGCCTTGGGTCCGCCGGCCATGATGTACTGCACCTGACCGGGGGTTGTCGAATAAGTGGGAGGGCACTCCGAGGAGTCGAGGGCGGCAATGCGTCCGCTGGAGCCGGCGCCGACGTAGATCAGACGTCCGCCTTCGCGCAGGCCGCGCGCAACCTGATCGATGACTTGAGCGATCTCTGGAAGCGCTTTTTTGACGGCTGCGGCGACCTTCGAGTCTTCGTGATTGATGATCCGGGCGATCTCCAGCGCGGATTTAGTGTCAAAGCCCTGTGAGGCCTCGTTCTGGCTCTCGGTTGTCAATTCCTGAAGCAGTGCGGCCTGGTCTTTTTTGCCATTGTCTTTATGGATGGCTGCCGACTCCAACGTCATCGAGCTGGTGAGCATCGCAAATTACCCCGATTCTTTATTGTAATTGCAAAGCCGTCAACGCAAAAGAGAATTCTCCATAAAAGGGGCAAACTATTGGCAGGCAGGAGCTTGCAGCCACTATTACCGCATCCTCGGATTGACCCAGCGGTAGACCACGTCGGTAAGCAGATTCACCAGCACGTAAGTCAGGCCAATGGAGAGCAGACAGCCCTGCACCAGCGCGTAATCTCGGTTGGAGATGGCGCTGACGGTGAGGCGTCCGAGGCCGGGCCAACTGAAGATGGTTTCGGTGACGATGGCTCCAGCGAGCAGAGCGCCGAATTGCAGGCCGACGACGGTGACGATGGGGACAAGAGCGTTGGGCAGAGCGTGGCGGCAGACTACGGCGCGCTCGCTCAAGCCTTTGGCGCAGGCGGTGCGGATGTAATCCTGGCCCAGCTCTTCAAGCATCGCGGTGCGCACCATGCGAGTGAGAATGGCGGCCAGCGAAGCGCCCATCGCGATGGAGGGCAACACAAGATACTGCCAGTCAATCGCCGAGCCGCTACCGGAGCTTGCACCGGAGACGGGAAGCCAGCCGAGGTAGATCGAGAAAACCAGAATCAGCACCGGGCCGAGCGCCAGACCGGGAACGGAAAGGCCGAAGAGGCTGACGACGGAGAGCAGTTGATCGAGCCAGCGGCCGCGATGCACGGCGGCGAGAATTCCAGCAGGCAGCGCCAGCAGCAGGCCGAAGCCAAGCGCGGTGAGGGTGAGAGCCAGCGTATAGGGATAGCGGGCGGCTATCAGGTGGGCGACGGTGTCGTGCATGCGGATGGAGTTGCCGAGGTCGCCGTGGAGGACGCCGGACCAATAGTAAAAATACTGCTGGTGGAGGGGCAGATCGAGACGAAGGTTGTGACGCAGGGTTGCCGTGTCGGTAGGCGATGCGCCTTCGCCGAGCATCATCTGGATGGGGTCGCCGGGGACGAGATGGATGAGCAGAAAGACCAGCGAGACCACCAGCCATACGACTGGAAGTGTGAGCGCGAGTCGGGTGAAGGTCTGCTTCATGGTGCTAACGCCAGCTTACAGTTTTCAGCGGTCAGGTGTCACACAGCATGCGTTGTCATCGAGATCAACACCCATTCGATTTGAATCAGACCAAGCGCCACCAATGCGACCCAGCCTCGCGTCCGGCGCACGGGTTGCGATTGCGAGGCTCGCCAGGCCAGCACCGCAAGCACGGCCAATGGCAGCATGACCGGATAGTGATAGGTTGGGTGAGACATGACCAGCCAATATGGAAGCGAGTATAAAAACACAGCTCCAGCGAGAAGCCGGCTCTCCCACTGCTGCCAGAATTGCATCGGCGCTGCCGCAATCCAAAAGAAGGCAGGCACGGCAACGCACAGATAGGTCAGCGCCTCAAGCGCGAGGGAAACAGGAACCAGACGTTGTGCCAGAGGGCCATCATTGCGAAGGTTGGCCGAAGTAAAAGTATCGAAGCCGAAGTAGCAAGTAATCCGATTGAAGGTGCGAAAGAGAAAAAGGCCGGGGCGGTTCATGATATGTTGCACCGCCATCCGTTTGAATTCGTTGCTCTGCTCGATCTTCGGCAGACTAAAAATATGTTCCAACACCCGGGCATATTCCGGATAGTTTGCAATCTCCGAAGTTTCACGCTTTGCGTGTGACCCGAAATACCATGTGCGGTAGACAGGAGTCCATGGGTTGTTTCCGTAGTAGAGATTCACATTGTTGGCGCTGTTGATCATCCACGCTCCGGTAAGCCGATGCGCCCATGCCATCCATCCGCCGACGAGAGCGCAACCGAGCAATACCGAAAGCATTGCATTTTGCCACTTGCGCGACGCCAGGAAGCATACTGCTGGAATTATTACCAATAGCGGCAACGAACTTGGACGGACCAGCGCCAGCCATCCAAGTGATGATCCCAATAGCAGATATTCGCAGATGCCGGCTCCGCGCACGCAACGAATCGCCGCACTCAACGCAAACAGCAACAGCGCAGCGGCTGCTTGCTGCGTCTGCGGTTCAATCGACATCTGGATTGAAGCGGGCATCACGGCAAACAAAAGCAGGACCAACCATGCAATTCGTTCCATCTCCAGCGTGCGAGAGATGCGCAGCAGGCCCCAACAAGTCAATGCCCAGAAGAACAGCATGGAGGCGCGCAGTACCATGCTGGACGCACCCGCCGCGATGAACAGCGCCAGATAGAGCGGAAGCCCCGGCGGTACATATGGGATGAAGGGATGGCCGCTCAGGATGAGATTCGCTGAACTGATGTACTCGTGTGAGTCGGCTACGAAAGGCACTGCTCCGGCGACCCACAAAACTGCTAGTCGGATTATTAAACTGATTGCGAAGACAAGCGAAAATGCACTCCTAGACGCTTGTTCTCCAGGCAACCTGAAACTTGCTGACATACGCTCACAATTGTAATTCATATCGATCACGGTTCCAGAACCAGGGTCTTGATCGAATGAGCAGGCCCTGTTCAATCGATAGGAACGACGGCGTTACCTGCGACGGGCTCGACGCGAATTTTGCTGATGCGGCGCGAGTCCATTTCGACGACAGTGAGGCGGCGGCCATCGTGGGTGATGAATTCGCCGACCTTGGGGATGTGGCCGAGGCGCATGAGTATGAATCCAGCGAGAGTTTCCACGCCGCCGTCGCGAGGCAGATTCCACTGCATCTGAGTCTCAAGGTCGCGCAGATTGACGCCGCCGTCCATCAGCAACGCGCCGCCGCCGGAGGCGAGAACAGGCAGTTCTGGCGAGTCGAATTCATCTTCC
The DNA here is from genome assembly GCA_964408275.1 of uncultured Occallatibacter sp. GTDB lineage: Bacteria > Acidobacteriota > Terriglobia > Terriglobales > Acidobacteriaceae > Telmatobacter. The sequence goes on along the minus strand of CAYOYX010000039.1, from coordinate 11,633 downwards.
AATTCTCCGGTTAATTGCTCGATGGCGTCTTCGGCCGTCACCAGGCCAACCGTGGAGCCGTACTCGTCGACGACAATGGCCATCTGGCGGCGCCGCTGCTGAAAGTCGCGAAGGAGATCGAGGACGGTCTTGCTCTCCGGAACGACGAGGATGTCGCGCATGACCTGACAGAGATTGAGTTCGACGACCGGATGAGCCGAGCGGTAGAAGATGAGGCGGGCGAGGTCTTTAGAGTAGACGACGCCGATGATGTGCTCGGGGCCGCGGGCTTCGTCGTAGACGGGGACGCGGGAGTGGAGGCGTTCGATGACCTGTGCGCTGGCTGCTTCGATGGGAAGATTCGAGGGCAGCGAAAAGATCTTCTGGCGCGGAGTCATGATCTCGCGGATGGGCACTTCGTCGAGTTCAAGAGCGCGGTGAATGAGCGTCTCCTGCAAGCGTGGAAGAACGCCGAGGCGGCGGGCGGCGGTGGCGATGAGCTTCAGTTCTTCTGGCGAATGGACCTGAGCGCGCTCGGTCATGGGTATGTCAAAGCCGCGCAGGATAAGGGCAGCCGAGGTTTTGAGGAGACGGACGGCGGGTCGGGCGACGGTCATGAAGATGAGCATCGGCGGAGCAACGGCGACGGCGAGAGCCTCAGCGCGGCGCAGAGCGAGAGATTTGGGAACGAGTTCGCCGACGACGACGTGGAAGTACGTGATGAGAGCAAAGCCGATGGCAACGGCTGCAACGGCAGTGACGTGCGCGTAGAGCTGGGCGTGTGCCGGAGGCTGAGGCAGCGCGGAGAGCCAGCCGAGAACGACGGAAGCGGCGAGGGGTTCGCCGATCCAGCCGAGAGCGAGCGAACATAGGGTAACGCCGAGCTGCACTGCGGGAAGAAAATCGTCCAGGTCGTGCTGCAAGCGGCGGACGGCGCGCGCGCCGGGAACGCCGGCCTCAAGCAACTGCTCAATGCGCGTATCGCGGATGGAAACCAGGGCAAACTCGGCGGCCACAAAGAATGCGTTGGCCAGAATGAGCAGGCCGACGGCGACGAATTCGACGAGAGAGAGGCTGTGCATCCCGGATGTGATTCTACAGTGAACCGTGGACAGTGAACAGTGGACAGCCAAGGCCGCGTCAACTGGATGGAACCAAAATGTTGCCGGTTGCGTATGAGAGTTTGAATGCCTGTGAGCTTAGTATGGTTGACAGGGATGCGGTAAGCGCGTCGGAATGACGGCGGCGTACCGGTTCGATTGGTTCGATTGATTCGCGCGACGCGATAAGCAATGGAATCGCGATCCTATCAAGCTTTGGGAGGTTCGGGTGGCGGCATCACGCAAGAGCAAGAAATTCTGGATATGGTTGTCGGCTGGGGTGGTTGTTGTCGTGCTGCTGTTGGGCATTGGGCTGGCGCGGCTGGTCTCCGGCACGACGATTGACCCGAACAAGCTGGGCAAGGTGACGCGCGGCGATGTGGCGCGGTCGGTGGTGGCCACGGGAAAGATTCAGCCGATTACCCAGGTCGAGGTGAAGAGCAAGGCCTCAGGCATTGTGGAAAAGCTCTATGTGGACATCAACTACAAAGTGCAAAAAGGCCAGCAACTGGCGCAGCTCGATCAGCAGGAGATTGCGGCGCAGGTGGATGCGCAGCGGGCGCAACTAGCTTCGCAAGAGGCCAATGTGGCGACCTACGAGGCGAATATCGAGCAGGATAAGGTGAACGCCAATGCGCCCGATCTGCCGATGTACAAGGCCACGCTCGACCGCAACCTGGAGATGCAGAGGCAAGGCATTGTGAGCCGTCAGGCTCTGGACGACGCCAACAGAGATTATCTAGCGGCGCTGACGCGGCGCGACAACTCGAAGGCGCAGATCGGTGTGGATACGGCGCGGCTGAAGCAGGCGCGAGCGCAGGTCCAGCAGGCGCAGGCCGGACTCAAACAGCTTGAAGAGCAGTTGAGTTACACGACGATTGTCGCGCCGATGGACGGGGTGATTCTCTCGCGCGACGTCGAGATCGGCGACGCGGTCAGTTCGATTCTGGTGCTGGGTTCGACGGCGACGCTGGTGATGACCGAGGGCGACATCAACGAGGTTTATGTGGACGGCAAGGTGGATGAGGCCGACATTGCGCACGTCTATATGGCGCAGCCGGCGCGCATCAAGGTGGAGAGCTTCAGGGATCGCGTCTTCAACGGCAAGGTGACCAAGATTTCTCCGCTGGGCGTGGAGAAGGATAATGTGACGACCTTCGAGGTGCGAGTTTCGATCGACAATCCCGGTGGCGAGTTGAAGGCCAATATGACGGCCAACGCGGAGATTCTGCTGGACGAGCACAAGGGCGTGCTGATGGTGCCGGAGAGCGCCGTGATGTACGACAAAGACAAGAAGGCCAGCGTGGAGATTCCCGATAAAAAACAGAAGGAAGGCAAGCGCAAAGTTCCGGTCACGGTGGGGTTGTCGAATGGATCGGTGACTGAGTTGCTGAGCGGATTGAAGGAAGGCCAGCAGGTGGTGTTGCAGTAGAGAACTGGAATTTTGCGTAGAAGGTTTGGTAACATAAACTCATCTCACATCAAGGAGAATCGTCATGACTACCGAACGCATCGAAGAAACCTTCTCCTTTCACGCGAAGCAGTAAGCGCCGTAAAGGATATCCATCGGAAACCCATGTAAAACGCGGCCTTCGCATTGTCCATGGAGACAAAGAATTACTGGAAAAGCTGGGACGCAACGATCCATGCCCATGCGGTTCCGGTCGCAGCTTTCAAGCTGTGCTGTTTGCAATCCGGCCAGTATGATGGATCAAACCGCCATTACTTTTTTCCGCGAGTAGTTCGAAACCGGGGTTGCCGCGCAATTTGCGTTGGTGGCCCCGTTAAACTATATACATGGTTCGCATCCTTCGCCCCATCCCCGTTGAACAACTCAAACTGCTGGTCTTCGATCTGGATGGAACGCTGATCGACTCGGCGCAGGATTTGTGCAACAGCGTCAACGCTACGCTGCGCCACTTTGGGCGCGAGCCACTGACCGACGGCGTCGTTGCAGGCTACATCGGCGACGGCGCAATCCTGCTGATGCGGCGCGCTCTCTTTGGGCGCGATGCGGTTGAGGTGGACGAGGCATTGCTGGCTCGTGCCTACGATTTTTTTCTTGTCTATTATCGCGAACACAAGCTGGATTTCACCTACGCCTACGATGGAGTTCTCGAGGCGCTGGCCGCGCTGAAGCAGTTGCACGATGCGGCGGATCGTCCGGGCCGATTGATGGCCGTTCTGACCAACAAGCCGGTGAATCCGGCGCGCGCCATCTGCGAGGCGCTGGGCCTTGCGCCTTACTTCCTGAAGATTTACGGCGGCAACAGCTTCGCGACCAAGAAGCCCGATCCTGAGGGACTGCGCGCGCTGATGACGGAGGCCGGGGCGCTGGCGGATGAGACGGTGATGATCGGCGACAGCGAGGTCGATGTGAAGACGGCGCGCAACGCTGGAGCATGGTCGATTGGCTGTACCTTCGGGCTGGCGCCGCAGAGCCTCGAAGAAAATCCACCGGACGTGCTGGTGGATTCGCCTGCGGATTGGACGGCGGCGCTGAACGCGACGCTGTAGGCTGGAGTGATGGACAACTCTGTCGCTATAGCCGCTCGCACACTTCGCATTGTGATCCCCGGCGGCAGCGGGCAGGTGGGGCAGGCGCTGGCGCGGCACTTTCAGCAGCTAGGCCATCAAGTGTTGGTACTGACGCGCGGCCCTTACACTGCTCCCTGGCAGACGGTTCACTGGGACGGCAAGGAGATTGGTCCGTGGACGGAGTGTCTGGAGGGCGCGGACGCGTGCATCAATCTAACTGGACGCAGCGTGAACTGCCGCTATAACGCAGCCAATCGACAGGCGATCTACGAGTCGCGTATTCGCTCGACGCAACTGCTGGGCAGAGTGATTGCAGGGCTGAGTGACCCGCCGCGCGTGTGGATGAACGCATCGGCGGCTACGATCTATCCGCGCCGGCTCGATGCGAATGGAGCGGATCTGCCGCTGGACGAGGCTGTGAACGAGGTTTTTGGTGAGAGTCTACTCGGGGCTAAACAGGCTGCTGAAAATCTCTTTGTTTTGAAAGGGCACGACTTTAGTCGTGCCGCAATTGTTGCAAAATCTGCGCGGGCTTTAGCCCCTGAGGGATGTTCTTCTCCAATATCACCAGAAACTTCGAGATTATCCGAGCGATGGGCTGAGCGGCGAGGGTTTGCGGTGCGCGTAGCACGGGATTGGGAGGCTGCGTTCTTTGCTGCCGCAACGCCGCGCACGCGCAAGGTCGCTCTGCGCAGCGCAGTCGTTCTCAGCCCCACGTCGGGCAGCGCCTTCGGCGTGCTATCCAATCTTGTCCGGCTGGGTCTGGGCGGCACACAAGGCAATGGACAGCAGTTCATCACATGGATTCATGAGGCCGATTATGCCCGGGCGGTGGAGTTTCTGATTAGCCGCGATGATCTCGATGGGCCATTCAATATCACCGCGCCCGCGCCGCTCACCAATCGCGAGTTCATGGCGGCGTTGCGCTGGGCGTGGGATGTGCCGAATGGTTTGCCCGCGCCGTCACTGGCGATTCGTCTCGGCGCGATTCTTCTGCGAACCGAGCCGGAGTTGGTACTGCAAAGCTGCCGCGCTGTTCCCGGAAGATTGATGGATGCGGGATTTCAGTTTCAGTTTCCCGATTGGTCGGAAGCAGCGGAAGATCTTGTGCGGCGGTGGAAGAGCAGAGAGTAAGTGGTCCTTGCTCCTTTACTTCACCGGCGTAATATCAGTCACCGGCAAGTCCCAATGCGCAAGCAGAATCTCGAAGCGGCGCTGCTCTTCTTTCAGATAGGTCGCCTGGTCGGGCCATAGCTGCTTGATGAAGGTATCTTCATCGGGGTTGGATGCGGTGGCAACAGTAGAGTCTTTGTAGCGGATGGTGACGCGATAATCCCAGCGGCCATCCTCAGTGGTGTGGTAAGCGGGCGACTCAATCTTGATCGACAAGATGCGGCCAGTCGCCTGAATCTTCTTGAGCAGCGGGTAGTGGTTCTTGAGGAAGAGCTGCTTGAATTCCGCTTGATGGCCCCACTGGCATTTGTAGTAGTACTCGATGGTGTAGGGCTGGTCGGCGCTGACCTGCGGGGGCGCGCCCTGGGCCAGAAGCGGGGCGGCGAAGACAAGGGCAAGTACGGCGAGTAGTATGCGGCGCATGGAAACCTCCTTCAAACAGATGGAATCATTTTACCGCTCTTGATCCAAATCGAGACGATTAGAACAATAACCGCAGATCCTTCGACTGCGCTCTTCGCTGGGCTCAGGGGCCGCTCAAAATGACAGGATAAATTCAAAAGCGTAGATGGAAGAAGCGCTTCAGTTCGGGCGAGAACTCCTGCACTAAGTGTTCAGCGCCGATGAAGCCGGCTTCGATGTGGCCGGCCTGTACGCCTTGCACCAGCGGCGAGTAGTGCTGCGGCCACCATAAGGTTTCTGCCATCGCGCTGCCGTAGATGCTGGTGATTTGTGGTAGGTCGAGCGTCAGATGGCCGCTGCTGTTGTAGGTGAGGAAGCTCATCTTGAAGACGTGGCCTCCGCGGCGAAAGAGGCCTTTGCAGCCGCAGGGAAAGTAGCGCGGATCAGTGCCTTCGACGGCAGCCATACTCTCATGGACGGAGTTTTGTATCACGTTTCCGCCGTAACTGGAGCCTAGGCGGTAGAGAAAGCCGTCTCCGCTTCTGGTCCATTGTGAAGGAACGTCGAAGGTCTGCTGATAGGCGGCAGTGGCCAGGGCTTCGACGTGAATGGCGGGCGAGCGGCCATCTTCGTTGAGCCATCGCTGCCAGCGCTCGTGACCGCTGAGCGGCCTGTAGGTGCTGGGATCGAAGGGCGGCTGAACGGTGAGAGCTTTGGACAACGACTGGCCAAGCGTCTGGGCAGTCGTGTCGAGCGTCTGCGCTGTCTCCTGGACAGGCGACTGTGCGACGGAGAATGCGGGCGCGAGAACGAGGGCAGCAAATGCAATAAGAGGTTTCAGTCTCACAACTTCCATTGTCTATGAAAATGGGCGGAAATCTACAGGCAAAGAGATGGAAATTTCGAGATTTTTTTGGTTACAAATTGCTTCCGCCTCTTGTACAATCGCCGGTATGAAGGGTAATCCGAAGGTCATCGAAAAACTGAATCACGCGCTCCGCGAGGAGTTGACGGCCATCAACCAGTACTTCATTCACGCCGAGATGTGCGAGAACTGGGGCTACGACCGGCTCGCGAAGTACATCAAGAAGCAGTCCATCGACGAGATGAAGCACGCCGAGGCGCTGATCGAGCGCGTCTTGTTTCTGGATGGCTCGCCCAGCATGGAGCCGATGGCGCTGACGATTGGCAAGAGCGTCAAGGAGATGTTCGCCTCCGATCTCAAGCTGGAACTCGGCGCGGTGGTCATGTACAACGAATCGGCTCTGCTGGCGGCGGAGGAAAAGGACAACGGCTCGCGCGATCTGTTTATCAAGCTGCTCAAGGACGAGGAAGAGCACGCCGACTGGCTGGAGACCCAGTTGCACCAGATTGCCGAGCTTGGCTACGAGCGCTATTTAACGACGCAAACCAGCGAAGCCAAGTAGGACTGGCCGCTCACTCTGGAATGCCTTCCTTCGCACAGATCGCGCGGCTCTTTCAGGGCGGCAGCGTCAATCGCCGCATCTTCCGCGCGGCGGCGTCGGTTACGGCGGCGGGCATTCTCGTCAAGATTGTCGCCACCTTCAAAGAGTTCACAGTCGCCGGAGTCTATGGCCGCTCGGATGCGATGGACGCCTTTCTCGCGGCATTCCTGATTCCCAATCTGCTCATCAATCTGATCTCTGAATCGATGAACCAGGCGCTGGTTCCGACGCTGATCCGAGTTCGAGAGCGCGAAGGCAATGAGCGCGCGCAGCTGCTTCTTTCCAGTTCCATGCTCTGGGTTACGGTGCTATTGGCAGCGGCTTCAGTAGTGATGGCTCTCGCCGCACGCGGCTTCTTCCCGCTGATCGCCTCGCACTTTCCGCCCGATAAACTCGCGCTCTCCATCCGGCTCTTTTATGCGTTGCTGCCGGTCGTGCTCATCACCGGCATCGCAACCAACTGCACCGCCGTGCTGAATACCTTCGACCGCTTTGCCGTGCCCGCGCTGGCGCCGATGGCGACACCGGCGGCGATTATACTTGGTGCGCTCGTCTTTGGCAGCCGCTTCGGCATCTGGGCAATGGTCTACGCAACGCTCGCCGGCGCGTTGATTCACGCCGGCATCGTCGCTTGGATGATGGACTCGCGCGGCTATCGCTTCCGCCTCTGGTGGCATGGAACCACCGAGGCCACGCGCGAAGTGGCGCGGCAGTACGGGCCTGTGTTGCTCAGTGGCGTCGTAGCCTCAGGCGGCTTGCTCGTCGATCAGTCGATGGCCGCGATGCTCCCCGCCGGAAGCGTCTCCGCATTGGCCTACGCCAACCGCTTCGTCAGTGTAGTGATAACGCTGCTGGCTGGAGCGGTTTCTTCGGCCGTCGTCCCGCACTTCTCGCGCATGATCGCGCAGGAGGACTGGCGCGGCTGCCGCCACACGCTGCGCACCTGGGTCCGCCTCACGGCGCTGGTCTCCACGCCAATCGCATTGGCGCTGATCGCCGGCTCGCACTGGCTGATTCGCACTGCCTTCCAGCATGGCGTCTTCGGGCCGAGCGACACGGCGATGGTGACTCCGGTGCTGGCGATGTACGCGATTCAGATTCCATTTTTTGTCTCCAGCCGCGTCTTCTACCGTTTTCTCGTAGCCATGCGCCGCACCGATCTGATCTTCTACTGCGGCGCTCTGAATCTGGCGCTGGATATTGTTCTGAATCTGATTCTGATGCGCTGGCTCGGCGTGGCGGGAATCGCGCTGGCAACCTCGCTCTGGACGGTGAGCACCTTCATCTTCCTCTGGTATTGGAGCAGCAAGCTGTTGCCTCACGCCGCTGCGGATCAGGTGTAAATTGAACGCTGTTTATGCCTTCTCGATAAGGCATTGGTCGATCAGGCATTCGTAAGCCCGAATCGCGCGGTCGATGCGGAAGTCTTCGACAAAGGGATGGTCAAAACGCTCTCCCGGCCTCAAAACCCGAAGCGCGGCGAGCAGTGAAGCGGCAAGTGCCTCTGCGGTAATCTCCGATGCCAGCCAAACTCCAGGACGGTCGCGCAGCAACTCCGTCAGCCCCGCGCAGGCCGGCGTGGCAACGATCGGCAATCCCGCGGCAGCCGCCTCCAGCAACGCATTCGGCAGTCCCTCATGCCGCGACGGCAGCACATAGAGCGTCGTCTCTGGAAACTGCGTCCAGGGCTGCTGAATGTATCCGGCAAAGTCTACGGCACCGTCCAGACCAAGCGAATGGCATAGCGCCTTCAATGCCTGCTCTTCGCAGCCAACGCCGGCAATCACGAGGCTGGCCTCGGGGTACTCTCGCCGCACCAATACCAGAGCACTCAGCAGCAGATCGAAGCCCTTTTCCGTCGAAAGCCTGCCCACCGCCTGCAACTGCGGCCCAAATCCTGAACCCGCTCCAGTTAGTCGAGCAGGCGCATGAGCAATCGACCGGCGAATCTTCTCCACCTCCACCGGATTGGGCAGCACTGCCAGACGGCCTTCTGGAATTCCTAGCAGTGCAATCTCCTCGGCCATCGCCCGCGACTGACACAGTACACGATCCGCATGGCGATACAGCAAACGGTAGAGCAAACGCGTATAGCTGTGCACTTCGCCGGATGCCAGCGCGGCGGAAACACTGCCGTTCTGGCGCACAAGAACTCGTGTTCCCTTCGGAAAAAATGGGCGCAGCAGCAAGACAAGAAAATTCAGATGTGCCATTCCAGAAAGGATCAAATCCGGTTTCAGCCGGCGCACCAGGCCGAGCAGCCCGAAGGTTCCAGCGCTCACTCGGCGCGCGCCCAGTCCATGCGTGTGGACCCACGGCGGCAGCTCCTCGCGGGCCTCAGCCTGCGTAATCAGACCCAGATGAATCTCGTACTTTTCCACAGGGAGGCCACGCGCCAGCAGTGCCGTCACACGCTCGGCGCCGCCTCCGCCAAGGTGCGGAATCAGCAACAAAAGCCTTGGGCGTGAGTTCATGGCCTATGGAAATCCTCAGAAGAGTTTCAGCGAGTATAACGCTACTTCAGTAACCATCGATAATTACTACATATATTTTCTACAATTACTACCTGAATTTGCTGGTGCCTTTTTCTTCTTGACAGATTAATACCAACTAATGTTTCCTGAGAGTACTGTTCCTTGCAATCTTTCTTGCTTTGGTAGTGACTTTCAACACAAGTCAAATACTGCGTTGACACGAGGAGAGCGGCCGATTCTGTGAATGGGAGTGGGCGCGCCAGGGGAGAGCTTTGCCCTGGAGAGCGCCGGTAAACATAAACTCCTGACACTGTCGAGCTTCTTTCCAACCACGTCTCCGATTCCGGTTTTATATCGGGACGCGCCGTTCCTTTTGGGGAGAGGCTCGTGATCAGACGCTGCATCAATCAAGCGACTGCTGCATTCCTGCCGAAAAAACGAAGTGTGAAGAACCGTTTTTCCACTTCTACCTCGGCCCAGGCATCCCGTTCATCCCATCGGCCGCGCATTGTTGTCGGCGTCACAAATCCGCAAACTTGCCTGGTTCTGGGCGGTCGTCTGCGGACACTTCGCGAGGCGGGCTTCCAGGTCACGCTGGTCTCCAGCCCCGGTGCTCTGCTCACCCGCACTGCAATGCAGGAGGGGGTTGAAGCGGTTGCCATTCCCATGCAGCGTGAGATTGCGCCTTGGGCCGACCTTGTTTCATTTGTTCAGTTGTTTTGGCTGCTCTTCTGGCTCAAGCCGGAGATGACGGAGTTCAGCACGCCCAAGGCAGGTCTGCTTGGTTCACTAGCTGCATTGCTCTGCGGAGTGCCGACGCGGGTCTACTTCCTGCGCGGCCTCAAGCTGGAAACCAGCTCAGGATTCAAGCGCCGCATTCTGCTCGGCGCCGAGCGGCTGACCTCAGCTTGTTCTCATGCCGTGCTATGCAACAGTGAGAGCCTGCTCAATGAGGCCCTCGCTCTGGGCATCACGTCCAAGAGCAAGCTCTGCCTGCTCGGCAACGGCAGCAGCAATGGCGTCGATGTGGATCGCTTCCAGCCGGGGCCGGGCCGCCTGCGCGCTCAGCTCGCCATTCCAGCCGATGCGTATGTCGTAGGCTTTGTGGGACGACTAACGCGCGACAAGGGGCTGCCTGAGCTGGTCGAAGCCTTCGATACGATTCTCGCCGTCAAGCCAAACACGTTTCTGCTGCTCGTGGGTTGGTTTGACGCCGCTGAAGATGCGCTCGGTCGCACTCTGCGCTCTCGCATCGAGCGTCATCCGCGCATTCTTCTTACCGGCTTTGTCGCCGATGTAGCTCCCTATTACCACGTGATGGACGTGATGGTTCTGCCCACCTGGCGCGAGGGCTTTCCCAATGCCGTTCTCGAGGCCGCTGCCAGCGGAATTCCTGTCGTGACCACTCTCTCGACCGGCTCACGCGATGCCGTCGTCCCGGAGGTGACTGGCCTGCTGATCCCGCCCGGTTATCCGGTGGCTATCAGCGAATCCGTGTTGAAATTGCTCGGCGACCCTGAGCGCCGCTGCCGCATGGGAAAGGCCGCGCGAAGCTGGGTTGTTGAGCATTATCGTAACGGGCGCGTCCTCGGCCTCACCGTCGGCTACTACCAGAGTTTGCTGGACCGCAAGCTGCTGCAGAATTCCAAAATCAGGTCGGTTCCTGCTGATTCCGCGCTCAATCCGATCTAAGGCTTATCGCCAGCTTTGGCAGCAGCGCCGCAATCGCCCGTCCGCGATGGCTGAGTGCGTGCTTGGTTTCAAGATCGATCTCGGCCATGGTGAGTTTGAGCTGCGGCAGATAAAAAAGCGGGTCGTAGCCGAAGCCGCCGGTACCGCGCGGAGCATCCAGAATCATTCCCTCCACCGAACCCTCGGCGGTGTGCAGCACCACGCCGTCGCGTGCCACCGCCAGCACACAACGGTATCTTGCCGCTCGCTGATCCGGGGGCGCGCCGGAGAGCCTGCGCAGCAGCACCAGATTGTTCCACACATCGGTATTGTCGTTGGCGTCCGGCGAATCCACAATTCCGGAGTCGGCGGCATAACGCGCCGAGCGCACACCCGGAGCTCCGCCGAGCGCATCCACTTCCAGCCCAGAGTCGTCTGCCAAAACCCATTCGCCGGGAGCGTGGCGAGAGTAGTAAACGGCCTTGAGTGCAGCATTGGCGGCAAAGCTTTCGCCATTCTCTTCGGGCGCTGGAATCGTCTTCAGCGCGGGCAGAGGCTCGATGACAAGGTCATGCAAAGCAGCGGCCGTGCTGAAGTCGCGCAGCTTGCCCTGGCTGGTAGTGGCGGCGTAAAGACGAAGAGCCATGAAGAAAGTGTAATGGACCGGGCTGCTGTCATTCACTTGTTCACTTCTTCACTTGTTCACTGCTTTTTTGCATATCATTTCCCCTTCAACGCGCACAATCAATCCATGACCACCAACCAACCGACGTGTCTTTCTATTCCCTATTCCCTAGTCCCTGCTTTTGTACGGCCGGGGACATCCCTGA
>CAYOYX010000038.1:0-30635 GCA_964408275.1 uncultured Occallatibacter sp. | reverse complement strand
CGTCGTCCTCGGTGTCTTGCGCCACCTCCAGGTCTCCCAGCGCTATGGCTCCGTGCTCGTACAGCACCTTCGCTCGATCCAATTGCTTCCGCGCAAGGAGCTCATCGGAGATGGCCTTGCGGTAGGCGTCGAAGCCTCCCGAAATATCGTCGCTGCGAACACGCAGCAAGAGCTGTCCCTTCTTTACCGTGTCGCCGAGACGAGCACGAATGTCCACAACGCGCCCGGAGGCAAGCGAAATCACCGGAACATTGCGCGATATATCCGGAATTACAGTTCCGGTCGCAAACAATTGCGACGGAGCCTGATATTCTGCCGCTGTTGCAATCGGATACCGCTCCGGGTGCTCGACCGCAAAAAACGTGACATCCACGCCGGAGATCACCTTGGCCTGCGGCGGTGCCTCCGCGTCCGCATTTACCTTTTCACTCTTGCAGCCACTGACAGCCAGAGACGCAGCCATCACCGCGAGCAGCAGACTCGAATTGATAATTATGCTCTTCATACGACCTCTCGCTCTCCTTTTGCAGCTTTCGGCCTTCCAAATGTATTTGGTGAATCAGCTCTCGTTTCGCTCCCCTCATCTCATAGTTATGCGGAACGGCATAAAGAAATCGCAAATGAGATGCAGTATGTTAGTAAGTGGCGATACATCGCGACTTACAAGGCACACTTACCCTGAGCCACTTCTCGACTTATTGAGGCCTGGTATTTGCACAACTCACTCGTGATAGCTTTTATGTTAATCAGGTTAAATGAGAACTGCATAAAGAGAATCGCAAGAGTTTATTGAGATTGCGTGTTTATTGTCATGCTATGAGTGAGCAGTTATACGACAAAGTAACTCACGAACAGCGTCGGAGATATAAATCACTCCGACGCGCCCATGAGTTAGTTTGTCGAGCCGCAGTCACCAGTCACGGCTAGATAGATTGAACGACTAGAAGCGAACCTTGATCGCAATCGTGGTCGCGGTTTGGTTTTTTGTCAGGTCAGGCCACCAGATGGCATTGTTAGCGGCGGTCGTGCTGGTCCAGGTTCCTGTTCCACCGCAGGCAGTATTAACCTGCGTCAGCGGTGTGCCATAGCCCAGGCCCGAGCTTCCGCCACTGAGACATGCGTAACTCCCCGGTGAGCCGTTGTTGCCTAATGGTGGCGTGATGCCTGTGCCGCTGCCGCCGAAGCTGCCGCGTTTGCCGGTCCAGTAAGGCACATCGGAGTAACGATAGCCTTCTTCAATGGTGAAGGTGATGAACTGGCTGGGCATATAGTCGATGGTGATGGTGCCATCATGCATCTGTGACCGGTCGCCTGCGTTCTCGGTAAAGTACGGAGTGCCTGTGATCGCTGTTGCGCCGTTGATCGGCGGCAGCAGAGTTAGATAGCGTCCGGGGTTGTTCATCTGGCCGCCGCCGAGGGTAATCGCGTACTTATCCTTGTTGAACCAGTAGCGGTTATACATCATCCACCCAATGAACGCCTGCTTGGGCCTGCCGCCTTTGGAGCTATGGCAGTTGACGCCACCGTTGTAGGTATCAGTGGTGCCTGTCATCGGAGAAAGGCCATTTTTATTCAATGCGCCATTCGAGGTGGCAAATGAGGCAGGTCCGCCGCCATATTCGCAGCCGGCATCACCTGTGATGGTGAAGGCAATTTTGTCCAGAAACTTTTTGGGCTGATCATAGACTTTGACCTGCCCGCTGTAATCGGCGTGAATTCGCGAGCGACCAGGGTAACCGGCATCATCTTCACCAAGTCCGTAGTTATTCCAGACGAAGTCCAGATATGGTTTTGGACGCCAGAGAATTTGTCCGCCCAATCCCGGCTTGCCGTTGTAACGCGCATACGACTGCCAGCCGTTGATGATCCACGGCTCTATCTTTAGTTTCGCTGTTGGAAAATACTGAATGCGAAGACCGTTGAAAAACCAAGGAGTGTTCGACGAAACGAAAGAAGGTTGATAGGTCCAGTTATCGAAGTTGTAGTAACTGAACAGGCCGATGTAGGAGACAAAGATACCTGCATCGATGTTCAACCCGTGTGCAACATCCCAGTGATATCCGCCCCATCCCTCTGAGATGTACTTATAGGCCCCGGCCAAGTCCCACTGCCCGCGATTCGGGCTGCCATCGTTGCGCGGTGATGTTGTGGCAAAAAGGCCATCCATAGTAAGAATGCGTCCGCGCACGTTGTCAATGCGGATATCGCCGCCGATGCTGATCTGCTCCAACTGCCACTCATCGGAACGGAAGCTCTCAGTTGCGCCGCCCATGGTGTCGTCCGCAGGATGGTTGTAGTCGAGTATGTAATTCGCATCCGCGCGGAACTCCGGCGTGAAGTACTTAGTGCTCATCGGACTGTCCACTGCGTGCCCATTGCTGTTCAACCACGTCCAGTCGCCGGGGAACGGCTCGCCCTTTTTGGTAGTTTGTGCGGGAATCTCAGGTGCGGGCGCTGCTGCGGGTGCGGGCGCGGAAGTCGCGGACGGAACGACCTGGTCCATCGCCGCGATTGAAGCGATCGAACTGCTGCTTTCGCTCTTCGACGCCGAACTTAGCGCCTTCGCAACAGCATCCGCGGATTCGGCGTCATTCGCATCGCTATGTGTACGCATCTCCGATTCCAGTTTTCCGATTCGCGCCTTCATCTCAGCTTCCATCTGCGCAAACTGCTTCTTAGTCTCGTTAAGCTCCTTGGCGATTGCATCGTTCTTGAGTTGCGCCGCATCGGGAGCTGCCGTGGTGCTGGTAGTGGCAGAAGAAGTCGCGTCAGATTCGCCATTATTAGAAGCGGCTATTTCGTATGTCTGAAGTTTGGGACGGGCTATCGGTCCAGCCAGAGCGGCGAAATCAATCACGGGTTTTTGCGCAGTTGGGGAATCAGCGGTGGCTTGCGGCGCGATTGCTTTCTCTGCGCTCGGTGCAACCGCCGGGGCTTGACTCGAAAGCGGCACGGCAAACCAACAGACTGCCGCAATAGATGCGATGGCCATCCTGATATTCGTCTTCATCGTGCATTCCTCCCTGGACGTTTTGCGTCGTTGGTTATGAAAAGTTCTCTACTACCGGGGAATAGAGGACCCCTTCGGCTCCCCTTAACTCAGATTGTTATGCGATGCGACGTAAAGGACTTGCAAAGAATATGCATTGTTTTTGCAAGGGCTAAGTATTGTTAGCCTTATTACGCGCGCTTTCCCTAGGTCACTTGAATCCGCTCCGGCTCCGAACGGATCGACTTACATTGAAGTTAGCGTGTTGTCTATAAAGAGTTCGTGTGGGATTTGAAAAAAGTTATAAGCATTAAGTGAGTAACATATAAGTAAGCCGTGAATACGCTCCCGATTTGCACTTTTTATAACAATTATTTCCAGAAAAGTATAACTTGAATATTGCAGGTGATGAATTTAGATTGCTGAATGCCGTCCTTATCTTTTCTTTATTTGATCCTCTCTACTATGTTGAGTAAATGCTTGGTTGCTACACTGACGCAACAGGTACTTTAATCCTGACAAGAGATAGGGGAGCATTTAACCACACCGGTGAGACAATCATGAATGTGGATCGGAGAATCGAATGCGAAAGACAAAATATGCGTTTGCTCTTCTAGCGATGGCGGCCATCACCGTTCGGGCACAGGATGCGCTATCGCTGATTCATCAACTTCACCAGCAAGCCGACAAGGATGGCGTCTACTACACTGGGCCTGAGGTCACCGCGCCTCGTCTTCTGACCACTGTCTATGTGCCCTACCCTGATAATGTGCCCGCAAAAAGAATTCAAGGCATGACCGTGCTTGCGATGGTCATTGACGCCAAGGGTATTCCGACAAACATTCAGATACTGCACGGGCACGGCGACTCATTCGATCAGGCTGCTGTTGCGGCCGTACAGCATTCAACATTTGAAGCGGGAAAGCTGGCCGGCAAGCCGGTACCCGTTTGGGTAGACATTCGCGTTGTCTTTCGCGAAGATCGCAGCCAGACCGTCCCAGAAATTCTGATTGCTGAGCGGGATCTGCCTCTGCCGGTCGAGTCGCAGTTCGAAGACAAGCATCACCACCCTTTGTCGTATACCGAGCCGATTCCGATTCACACGGTTGACGCGGACTTTTCCGATCCGTTTGTCAGGCATCCGTGGGTGCAGGTGGCCATTGTCACAGTACAGGTTGGCGAGGATGGATTACCTTCGGATGTTCACCTACGCCGCGGACTCGGTTTTGGCATGGATAAGAAAGCCGTGGCCGCCGTCTGGCAATACCGGTTCTTTCCCGCGACAAAGAACGGCAAGCCTATTGCCGCAAGCAGAGAAGTCTCGGTTGACTTCGCTAAGTTTTGAGGAAAGATTGGATTGTCGGCGGTACACAGTTTAGTGTCATGGCTTAGCAAGCTCGAGCTAAATCGCAAGCTCGCCAGAGATACCAACTGGCCACGGAACGAAATGGCGCCCAGCGCTTTCCTCTCTTCAGCAGCACTTCGGGCTTGGGAAGGTCTTCCGCGGCCAGAGGACGGGTTTTGGGCAGACGCTGAAAAGTGAGCGCGAAGCCCTTGCGCACGCCGTAGTCGGTCACGGGCAATACATCGGGGCGGCCGAGGCGAAAGATCAGCAGCATTTCCACCGTCCACGGGCCGACGCCGCGCACCTCCGTGAGCCGCTCGATGATCTCCGCGTCCGTCATTCTGCGAATCGCCGCGTGCGTGGGGACGGTTCCGTCCAGAGTGTGGGCGGCCAGGTCTTTCAGCGCGCGAATCTTGTTGCCGGAGACACCGGCGGCGCGCAGAATCTCATCGGGCGTGTCGAGCAGCGGTTGCGGAGCGGGGTCGCCATGAAAGTACTCGCGGACGCGACGATGAATGGTGGCCGCGGCTTTGCCGTGCAACTGCTGATATAGGATCGACTCGACCAGCGAGACAAATGGCGAGGGCGAGGAATCGAGGCGCAAGGTGAACGGACCTGCACGGTCGATCAGTGCGCCCAGCTTGGGGTCGCTGGCCCGCAGATGCGCCACGGCCTCGGCGGGATCAAAGGGAAGTTTGCGGCTACGCCCATCGTGAATCATAGGGAAATAGTGTACCGTGCTGGGACTGTCATGCAACTTCTACGCGAGGAATTTGCAAAAATCCTGCCCCCGCAAGTCTTTCCCCTTGTAGAATCCAGTGCAGAGACGATGAGGGGTGCAACGCCATGAAGATGAGGCCGGGAACACAAACGGGTTTTCTACTGTGCGGCAAGGAGTGGACGGATGGTGAGGCGCTGGAGGTGCGCTCGCCGTGGGATCAGGGGCTGGTGGGGCGCGTGACCGCAGCTACTCGCGCCGATGCGCGTCAAGCCGTGCATCACGCCGTGGCCAGCCTGCGCCGCACCCGTGCGCTGCCGCGCTGGAAGCGGCGCGAGATTCTGGAGGATGTGGCCGCCGCGCTGATCGAACAAAAGGAGCGCTTCGCAAAGCTGATTGTTGCCGAGGCGGGCAAGCCGCTTCGCATGGCGCGGACGGAGGTGGATCGCGCTGTGCTCACCTTCAAGACCGGTGCGGAAGAGGCTGCGCGGCTGGGCGGCGAAAGCATTCCGCTGGATCTGATGGAGGGTAACGAGGGGCGTTGGGGACTGGTGCAGCGCTTTCCGGTGGGGCCTGTGCTGGCGATTACGCCATTTAATTTTCCGTTGAATCTGGTGGCTCACAAGCTGGCGCCCGCGATGGCCGCCGGCTGCCCGGTGATTCTGAAGCCCGCGCCGGAGACGCCGTTTACCGCGCTGGCTCTGGGCGAGGTGATTCTGAAGGCGGGCTGGCCGGTGGAGGCGCTGGCCGTGCTGCCGCTAAACAACGCTGACACCGCATGGCTGGCGGAAAAGGAAGACAGCATCAAACTTGTAAGCTTTACCGGCTCCTCCAAAGTGGGCTGGGAGCTGAAAGCTCGCTCCGGGCGCAAGCGGGTTCTGCTGGAGTTGGGCGGCAATGCGGCGCTGATCGTCTGCGGCGATTGGCCGGAGTTGGATGATGCGGCCATTCGCACAGCCCACGCGGCCTTCGGCTATGCGGGCCAGTCGTGTGTGAGTGTGCAGCGTGTTTTTGTGGAGCGCAGCGTCTTTCAGACGTTTCTGTGGAAGGTGGTGGAGGCGGCAGGCAGAATGGCAGCGGGCAATCCCTCCGATGAGGCCACGGAGGTGGGTCCGATGATTCGCCTGGCCGACGCCGAGCGTGTGGAGCTGTGGATCAAGGAGGCCGTCGAGGGCGGAGCCAAGCTGGTGGCCGGAGGCGAGCGCAAAGGCGCGATGATGACGCCGGCGATCCTGACCGGAACCAAGCCGGGAATGAAGCTGCGCGATGAAGAGGTCTTCGGCCCGGTGCTGGTGATCGAGCCTTACGATGACTTTGAAGAGGCGCTGGCCGAGGCCAATCACTCAAAGTATGGATTGCAAGCAGGGTTGCTCACGCGTGATGCCGGACGCATCCTCACCGCTTATCGCGAACTTGAAGTCGGTGCGCTGATCGTTGGCGACACGCCAAGTTGGCGCCTCGACCCAATGCCCTTTGGCGGCGTAAAAGAGTCAGGGATGGGTCGAGAAGGCATTCGTTCGGCTATCGAAGAGATGACTGTGCCGCGTATGTTGGTGATCGCGGGGCTGAGCTGAACTCTGTGTGTCAATAATGCGCAAGCAGCTTGAGCACGACGGCCTTTGAAAGCCTGATCTTCTCGTCGGTCGAGCGTCCCATCAGCATTTGAATGAAGATCACATCCCCTTTTGCCTTGACCGCCAGGTTGGAGCCGAAGAAGATGGCATCGGAGCCGACGCCGCTAACCGGCTGCGTATCTTTGAATTCGCGGTGCGCGTTTGCCGCGTAATCAGCGAAGCGGGGGCCGTCGCCCGCGTGAATAATAATGCTGAAGGATTTAAAAGCAGAGCCGAAGCGGCAGGGATTGGTGGGACTGCGCTTGAGCGACGCGCCCACGGCAGCCGAAACTTCATCTTCTGTGAGCCTGTTGCAGATGGCCTGCGCATGCGCAGCCGGACCAGTTGCCAATGGCAGCGCAAGTAGAAGCGCGACGAGAGCGAGATTGAAGGTTTTCATGCACCGGAGTATATTTCCGTATTGTTACTGCACGATAAATCGCTGAAGACGGCATCTTGCTACTTGGAGAGCATCTCCAGCATAGCTTTCGCATCGGCGGCGTGAGGGCCATCCGGGGCCAGCGCCAGATACTTTTCCAGCGCCTCGCGCGTTTCGGCAGAGGCTTGGACTTTGCCTTGTGCAGTTACAGGCAAATCGGCAAAGAGATCTGAACCGAGGACGAACCAGGCATTGGCTCTTGTTGGATCCGCTTGCACGCACTTGCGGCAGGCAGCCGCGGAATCTTTCGTGTTGCCGTTGTTGTAGAAGACAGCGCAAACATTGAAGTAAGCCTTCCCTGCATTGCTCGATAACTCAGCGGCTTTGTTATACAGTTCAATCGCCTCCGCAGTGCGTTTGAGCTTGAGCAGCGCATTACCCTTGCCGATGTAGATCTCCGACAGGCCGTCCTTCCATTCTTTCAATGGCTGGCCCTCGGCTGGTTTTTCCTGCTGCGCCGCGGCCAAAGTCTGGTCATAAGTCGCCAAGGCCGCATCCGTTGCGCCGGAGTATAGCTGCGCGTTTCCGAGCAACTTCAGGTTGAGAGAGGTTGCCTTCAATGCAACCAATTGCTGTGCGGCGGTAATGGCGCTAGGCCACTCCTTGGCGAGCATGGCCTGGTTATACTTAGCGGTCAATGAATCGGAATTTTGTTCACCGGCGCTGGCGGAGGTCTGCGCAGCAATCGGCAAGATGAAGAGCAACGGCAACAGAGCCGCCGCAAGCATTGCAATGGACCGGCGCATCGCATACCTCCGTTGATGAATGAGTCCAGGCCCGTTCACATAGCCTGTATGCACTCTGCCTGTTTTGACACAGCACCAATAGCATAGAGCGGCAATGACCGTTCATTGCCGCTCGACAAACTTATATCTTCCCGCAGTGTAATTGGAGAAACTTTTTGTCTTCTCCAAAGCGATAACGACACTTATGCGGATTGGAATTCGAGCACGCGAAAGAAGGTTTGCGCCTATTACTTCTTCTTGGTCTTCAACGCGGCCCAGCGCTTGCGCTGCGCTTCGGCAATCCGCTGGCGAGCCTCGGGGCTAAGCTTGCGGCGCTTCTTCGACTTCCGGGCCTTCGCTGCGGGCGCGGCCTTGTCGGCAACCTTCGCAGCCTTCTTCGTCAGGCGCGCAGTTACTTTTTCAGCAACATTTCCAGTGGAGGCAAGCAGGGAACGAACCTGCGTAAGTTTTGCAATTTCAGCGTCGATTTGAGCAAGAATTGAATTGATAGCCATATGTCAAGCATAACTCACAAAGTTCATTTTGCACAGATTGGTTTCCGCAAGTACCGTTCCTGTCACGGTAGTCACATCCAATTGCAAAGAGCGGGCAGATCAATTTGTCGGCATCGGTTCTGCATGATTGAGCGGAATGAGATAGATTCTGTTCAGCAAACCGCATTCTCATGGATCACGCGCTTGTAGAAAGCAGCGCTGAGCTTGGGCGTTCGTTTCTGCGTGGCGAAATCCACATAGACGATTCCGAATCGCTTTTCGTATCCGTCGTTCCACTCGAAGTTATCCAGAATGCTCCACAGGAAATATCCCTTGACCGGAACTCCCTCCGCTAGCAAGCGCTGGAGTTGGGTAAGGTAGTTGCGCAGAAACATCACGCGATCGGTGTCATAGACCGCTCCGTCGGGAGCGATAGTGTCCGTAGCCGACGCGCCATTTTCAGTGATATAGATTTCGTTCGCCTTCCATAACTCGTGGACCAGTTTTGGACCCCAATAGATTGCTTCCGGGCCGATAGTCAGCCACCTGCTGTACATATGCGGATAAGAGCTGGGCATCGGCACTACGGCATAACCCTTCTCTGACTCTTCCGCGCGAACATAAGTGGGCTGATAGACATTGATGCCTGTGAAGTCCATTGGGCTGGCAATGATCTCCATCTCTTCCGCGGTAAACTTCGGCGCGCTGGCTCCGAGGCGCTTGAGATACTGATCTGTATATCGCCCTTCCTGCACGACGGTGAGGAACATGGCGTTCTCTTCGCGCATTGCCTTGCGGGCAGCTTCAATATGTTCGCTGCACTCGAACACTGGTACAGTTGCGGCGATATTATCGGCGATTCCAATCAAGGTGTCCGGCATTGCCTGAGCGCGGATGGAGCGCACCGCCATGCCGTGCGCGAGAACTACATAATGATTCAACTGGGCGAGTTGTTTGGCGTTCAGCTTGAGGCCGGGAGCGTGAGTTCCCTGGGCATAACCTTTTTCGATAAAGGTGCGCATCTCGTTCATGGTCATGAAGCGCTTCACCTTGTCCGAGAGCTTTCCGGCCGTGAATCCGGCGTAGTCGGCAAAGGCTTTTGCAGTATCCCTGTTCTGCCAGCCGCCTTTGTCCTGGAGGGCTTGGGGAAGATCCCAGTGATAAAGGGTACAGAAGGGCTGAATGCCGGCTTCGAGCAATGCGTCAACCATGCGATGATAAAAATCCAGGCCTAGCGGATTGGGAGCTCCCGTCCCGCTGGGAAATACTCGCGGCCAGGAGACAGAGAAGCGAAAGGTCTTGAGTCCAATCTCCTTCATGAGTCCGATATCTTCCTTATAGCGATGAAAGAAATCGTCGGCGACATCTCCGGTTTCGCCATTGCGGATATTACCCGGTGCATGAGAAAACGTGTCCCAGATGGAAGGTCCTCTTCCAGCCTCGCTTACCGCACCTTCCACTTGATAGGAGGCAGTCGCCGAACCCCAGAGGAAGCCCTGGGGAAATGCTTGCTCGGATTTGGTCTTCTCCAGTGATGAAGCTGAAGGGCTATCGGCTGCGTATTCAAGCCGAGGCAAAGTGAGGGCCGCGGCGGAACTCGCCAATATGCGGGCAAAATTGCGGCGCGAAAATTTGTTTAGCATAATGCTCCCAGCAGAAAGGCAGTTGACTCGTGGCAATATGAAAAAGAGAGAGATGATTTGCCGGTCCGGTAGCGTTTTGTACGCCGAACCGGCAAATCGTCGCGCCTTCCCAGTGAGGGCCTGATCGTTAGAACAGCATTTTCAGAGCAAACTGCAATTGCCGGGGAACGTAGTTCGGATCAGTCGAAACGATCTCACCGAACTTGTTACCGGCGGAATTACTCAATCCGCCTTCTGAGGAGTGGATGTTGTTGTTCAGATAAAAGTTGGGCGTGTTGGCGATGTTGAACGCCTCTGCCCGGAACTGCACCTTCAACTTTTCGGTGATCGGAAAGTCCTTGAATATCGAAAAGTCTAAGTCGCGGAAGTGCGGACCATAGACCGAGTTGCGGGCGGTGTTGCCGACCGTGCCGAGTGCTTGGGGCACGTAGGCGCATGGGTTGATCCAGTGCGCGATGGTCTTGACCTGGGTCGGCCCTATGCAGCCTGGATTCGCCGCAAAGCTTCCCGCCTGGAAAGGATTGCCGATCTGGTTAGGCCGATCAGGACCGCCGTTGAATTGCGGGGTGGCCCAGTTGCTATATGCTGTACCAGCCACACTGTAGCCGCCAGTGTTGAAGATGGAAAAAGGCTTGCCGCTTTGCCATGAAGCAATCGAGTTGACCTGCCATCCGCCAAGCACGATCTTCTCTATGCCCTTGAAGTTCTTGAAGGGCAACTCGTAGTTGATTGAAAGAGCGAAGCGGCTGCGGATGTCATTTTCCGCATTGCCATATTCAATCTGACGAATGTGAGTCGGATCGGCATCGCCCCAGCCCTGATGTCCTTCTTCAGAGAAGCCGACGACGTCGCTGAGCGCGTGTCCCCAGGTGTAGTTGGCGTCGAAGGCAAGGCCATCGGCGAAGCGGCGCTGGAAGGAGGTCTGCAGGCCGTTGTAGTTGGAGATGCCTTCGCTTTCAAGCCACTGGATCTGCCCCACATTCGGCAATACCGCATTCAGTGGGCGCGGCGTGTTAAATCCCCCGGCCTTGACTTGAGCCGGCGTGGGATCGTTGACGTCGCCGAGCAACTCCGGCAGATGCTGGCCGATATTGCCGACATAGCCTACGGTGAGGACGTTGGGTCCAAACTGCTGCTCGATCTGCAGGTTGAACTGCTGAATCATGGACGGCTTGTCTTTGGGATCCTCCGCGGTGAACGAAAGAGATGCGCTGGTGACAGTCTGCGGAGCCGGCATAAAAAATCCTTCGTCGAGGACGTTCGGCCCTGGGTGTGCTGTCGCGCTTGTGGCAGGATTTGTATTGTCGCAGGCTGGCGTAATCGATGCTGCACCGGCAGCAGTTTCAATCTTGAATGCAGCCGTCGATTGGCAATTGGAATTGTAGACAGAGGTAAACGGAGCATTCTTTAGGTCGGCGTTGGAGGTGTAGTTGCCGGGGAAGTAACTGAGTCCGTAACCGCCGCGGATGACCGTGGTGGGGCGAACAGAGTAAGAGAAGCCAAGACGCGGCGCAAAGTCAGTATGCGTACTCTGAATTCCCGCTGTGCTGGAAACTCCACCGACATTCGCAACTTGCAAGGCAGTCTGAGCGCCGGCTGAAGATGTTGCGGCAAACGCCTTGTTATAGTCGAAGTTTGAGATGTGGTTATGCGCTTCAGTGAATGGCGTGAAGACGTCATAGCGAACGCCATAGGTAACAGTCAGCTTGGGGTTGACCTTCCAGTTGTCCTGGGCGAAGAAGCTAGGCTCCCAGGTGCGATAGTCCGGCGTATCCAGATCGATGTTAAAACTCGATCCCGTGAAGGCTCCCACCAAAGTAGACGCGAGGACTTGGTCCGGGCTGGTATCCGTGCTGAGGCCAAAGCCGGAATAATGGCCGAACGGAAACGCGCTCTGCAAGTTCCGCGCCTGACGGCGGATCAAGCCCGCACCCAACTTCAGGTTGTGGTTGCCGAGGGTGTAGCTGACCGTACCGGAGTACTGGTAGGTGCCGTCAATATCCTGCAAGGGAACATAGGCTCCATCTCCGAGAGAGGCAAAGTCATTGATATCGGCAGGCGTAAGGGCAGAGGTCAAACTGGGAAGGCCATTCGCGGCAAAGCCGACTGTAACGTCGGCGTTCGAATTGTAGTTGTTAGGCTGAGAGAAGTTGTTGATACGCGTATAGGCCGCGCGCAGATCGACAACCAGATTCTGCGAGAAGATGTGCGTGTATCCGAGGGACCATTGATACGCCTTATCTGCCGCCGGCCCGGTGTAGGCATAATAATTTCCACCCCCGGCGATCGACTTCAAAGCTGATGGCGCGTTCGTATTTGCGCCCGCCGGCAGATAAGCCGGAATTGTGCCCGTGACCCTGTTGTAGTCGAAACGAGCGAAGAAGTGGTCATTCTGACTGAAGGAGTGGTCAACGCGAGTGTCGACGGTGTGGCCGAACTGCGTTTTGTTCGGGCTGATGGAATAGGTGTTGGTGCCTACGTTGGGCGCCGGGAAAAGTTGCAGGTAAGCAAGAGCAACTGGGTCTGGGGTCGTGTATCCCGCGGCTGTGACATCGTGCCCCAGCAAAATCTGCGCATGAGGCGATCCGCCGCTGAGGCTGTTGATGTTGTTGTACTCGGCGAGTGTTGGTACGGTGCTGGTGTATGTCGTACCCGCCACCCTGCGGAGGCCTTCGTAGTCGCCGAAGAAGAAGGTCTTGTTGTGAATGATCGGGCCGCCGACGCTGCCGCCGAACTGGTTCTGGCGCAGTTCGGGCTTGGCTCCAGTCGTTGCGAACCAATCCCTGCCGTCGAATTTATCGTTGCGGAAGAACTCGTACGCCGTTCCGTGGAATTTGTTGGTTCCCGACTTGGTGACCAGGTTGACGACGCCGCCGGCCGTGCGCCCTGCTTCGGGAGCATAACTGTTGGTCTGAACCGTGATCTCCTGAATGTCTTCCACCGAGGGCTTGACGCCGATGGTGCCGATGATGCGCTCGTTGTCGTCGATACCGTCAACGATATAGTTATTCAGTGTGTCGTCCTGCCCGTTGACTGAGAATCCGTTGGTAGTGCGGCGATCGTCCGGGCGTCCGCCACTAGTGAGGCCGTTGCCAGGTCCTTCATTCGCTCCGGGAACGGTTTGAACCAACTGAACGAAGTTGCGTCCGTTGAGCGGTAGATCCTGCACTGCCATCGCGGTGACGGTCGAGCTGACCGTTGCGTTGTCGGCCTGGAGCAGAGGAGTGGTGGATTCGACAACGACAGTCTCCGTGGCGCCGCCGGCAACCATATGAATATCGGCGCGGGCGCGATCTCCGGCTTCAACATCTAACTCGGTGGTTGTGGTCTTGAATCCAGTCATCTTCGCCGTCAGCGAGTAGTGGCCGACGGGAAGGAGGGAGAATTGGTAATCGCCGCTATCATTCGAGACGGCTACGCGCTGATCGTGAGTTTCGCGATTCACTAGATTGATGGTCGCTTTGGCAACCAAAGCACCGTTAACGTCGGTGACGGTTCCAACGATGTCGGCGGTGGACAACTGGGCAAGCGCAACTCTTGAGCCGCAGACCATGAGCGTGAGCAGGACGATCAGTTGCCCTGCGAACCGGTAGAGTTTCTCGCCCTGGCCTGAGCGTTGAGACTGTTGCATTTTCCTGTTCATGTAACCTCCTGCTTGAAAGCCATCGAGTCTCTGGGGCGTACTCGGAAATCCAACACCCATAGCTCGGCTTCAAGTTCAACACGGATACTAGGCAAATGAATTGATTGCTGTATAGGGTTCATCTGGTATCTCACCGGGGACAAAAAGCGTTCTCCTTCTATATCATCACCTTGCCGCGCAGGTAAAGAGCAGGTAAAGACCTATTGCCAGAGGTAAAGAGGCGGGACTATGCTAGACATCTGCCATGGAGGAGGATTCCAATGAATTCTATGGATTCCCCGAGTATAGGTTGGACTCCGACCACAGAGGAGGAGAAGGAAATGGTCAGGCGGCAGATGAACCGCCTGCTGGAAACTAGCCACTTCAATAACAGCCGACGCTATCCCTTGTTGTTTCGCTTCATTGTGGAGGAGACACTCGAAGGCCGCGGCGAGTATCTGAAAGAGCGCCTTTTGGGCGTTCGCGTCTTTGAGCGGCCGGCGGATTACGATACCGCTGCGGACCCGATTGTGCGGGTCACCATCGCAGAAATCCGCAAGCGAATCGCGCAGTATTATCACGAAGAGGCGCATGATTCGGAGATGCGCATCGAACTTCTTCCGGGCCACTATGTGCCCCAATTCCGTCCCAGCAAAAATGCCGGCCCGGATCATCAAAACGCATCCGGACGGGAGTTCGTCTCAATCAACGAGCAAAAACATGAGCCTGATGCGAGACCCGCTCAACTTCAATCCCAAAGCGAATCGCGCGTTCGATGGTACCGCAGGCCCCTGTTCAAACCTGCGATCAGATACGTCATGGCTCCTGTGGCGGCATTATTGATTGTGCTGGGATGCGGATACTTGTGGAAATGGACCCATCCGTCCCCGCTCGATGAACTTTGGGGGCCTGTTCTAGCCAGTCACCGCACAGTGATCATCTGCCTGCCCGTGGGATCGCATTCAGGTGTCACGATGGGTGCTTCGGCGGGAATTTTAGTTTCCGATCAGGCTTCAACTTCGAATACTGACAACGCATCTACTGCTTCTGCTCCTGATGCTTCTCTGGCGTCCACATTTCTCGCGCACGAAGTTCTGGGGGAGAATGTTGTCTTCTCGGATATCCTGGCAACGCAGCGGATTTCCAATTATCTGGCACAGCACAATCGCGAATCTATTCTCCATCCCAACACAATAACTACGCTCAACGATCTGCGCCAGGGACCGGCTGTACTGATCGGCGGCCTGGATAACCAGTGGACGCTGCGCGCTCTCGCTCATCTGCGCTATCGCTTCGCCGGCACGTATCAGGAGCAGTACTGGATTATGGACACCAAAAATCCGGCGGTAAAGGACAAAGAGCTTGACCTGAAGGTTCGGCTTTCCGATATAAAGCGAGATTACGCAATCATCGCTCGTGTTCACGATGAATCTACGGGACAGGTGGAAATGATCGTTGCGGGGATCGGCATGAGTGGAACTGCCGCAGCCGGCGAGTTTCTTGCCGATCCAAAGCAAGTGCAAGAACTGCGCCGCCGAATTGGCGCCGGGTTCCGCGACCGCGACTTTGAAGCAGTGCTGAGTATGGACGTCGTGAATGGTATTGCAGGCTCACCGAGGATACTGATCGTGGATGTTTTATGACTGGATGATACAAATCAGCTTCAAACAAAATCTGTTACTTTGAACCATTGGTTATAAGAATTTCTATTTGGTCCAAGAAGTGAGTTATACCTTACCCGCTTATTCAAAACACGTAACTATGCGAGATGTAATAGATGAGTTTCACTTCATCGATCTGCGTTGTCGGAGAGATGCGATCAGCTACAGCTTTTGTGTTCTCTGCACAGCGCGGACGCCGGGGACGCGGCGCAGGCCGAGGACCATGCGGTTGAGGTGACCGACATCCTCGGCTTCGGCGACCAGTTCGACAATGGCTTCGCCGTTCTCGTCCTTGCGAATATCGACGCCGCTGATGTTGGAGTTGTCGTCAGAAAGAATGGCGATCAGCTCCTTCAACATACCGGGGCGGTCGTCGCAGGAGACGGTGATTTTGACGGGATAACGCTGCGGCTTGCCGGCTTGACTGGCCGAGCGCGACCACTCGACATTGATGCGGCGGTCGCTCTCATAAAGCAGATTTTGCACATTGGGACAAGCGCGCGCGTGGACGGCGACGCCTTTGCCGCGAGTGACGTAGCCGACGATCTCCTCGCCGCGAATCGGGTTGCAACAGCGGGCGCGGTAGATGAGCAGATCGTTCTGGCCCTCAACCTGGAGCGAGTCGGAGCCGGTGAGATGCAGCTTGCGCACCGCGTCGGACATGGTCGATTCGGCGCTGCCCTGCTTGATCTCCGGCATGGTTTCAGCCTCGGACTGAGTCGTTGAGCCGGGAGCCAGTTTGTTGAGCACCTGCCGTGCGGAGGTCTTGCCCTGGCCGAGGGAGGCAAGCAGGTCCGCGGCGGTGGCCAAACCATATTCGCCGGCGACGCGGCCCAGATCCTGATCGCCGAGCATACTCTGCGGAACCTTGAATTTGCGCGCCTCGCGCTCCAGCAGCTTGCGGCCGATATCGACGGCGCGATGCCGCCGGTCTTCGTTGAGCCAGTGCTTGATCTTGTTCCGGGCGCGGGGACTTTTAACAAAGGTAAGCCAGTCGCGGCTGGGCTTGTGATCCTTTTGTGTGATGATTTCAACGATGTCGCCGGTGCGTAGTTTGGTGCGCAAAGGCGCCATGCGTCCGTTGATCTTGGCGCCAACGCAGGTGTGGCCGACCTCGGTGTGAATGGTGTAGGCAAAATCGACCGGCGTACCTTCGGCGGGAATCACGACGACCTTCCCCTTGGGCGTGAAGGTGTAGGTCTCGTCGGGATAGAGGTCCATCTTCAGGCTGGAGAGGAACTCGTTGGGGTCGGTCATCTCCTTTTGCCACTCGACGAGCTGTCTGATCCAGTTGAGGCGCTCTTCGTCGCGCGCCGTAACCACGCCGCCGCCGGCCTTGTATTTCCAGTGAGCGGCGATGCCCTCCTCTGCCACGCGGTGCATCTCCTCGGTGCGAATCTGCACCTCGAACTGATGGCCGCTCTGGCTCATCACCGTGGTGTGCAGCGATTGGTAGCGGTTGGCGCGGGGCATGGCGATAAAATCTTTGATGCGCCCCGGCACCGGACGCCAGATCGTGTGGATAAGGCCGAAGACGGCGTAGCAGGCGGCCACGTCCTGCGTGATGACGCGGATGGCAAGCAGATCGTAGACCTGATCGAAGGAGACCTTGGAGCGCTGCTGCTTCTGATAGATGGAATAAATGCGCTTGATGCGCCACTCAACGCGGGCCTGGATGTTGTTCTCGCGCAGTTGCTCCATGAGGGTGTCTTCGACGGTGCGCAGAAACTGCTCGCCCTCGACGCGGCGGACTTCAACGGCTGCCGTGACCTGCTCGTAGCTGACTGGGTCGGTGTAGCGGAAGGCCAGGTCTTCCAGCTCACCGCGCACCTTGCCCATCCCGAGGCGATGCGCCAACGGCGCGTAGATGTCCAGCGTCTCGCGCGCGATAGCCTCCCGTCGCTCCGGCTTCAAGTGCTCCAGCGTCCTCATATTGTGCAGGCGGTCGGCCAGCTTGATGAGCACCACGCGCACATCGGAGACCATCGCCAGCAGCATCTTGCGCACATTTTCCGCCTGCCGGTCCTCGCGGTTGGCAAACTCGATCTTGTCGATGTTGGTGACGCCGGCGACGATGTGCGCAACCTGTTCGCCGAAGCCGGCCTCTATCTCCTCATTGGTGGCGGGCGTGTCTTCGACCGAATCGTGCAGCAAGCCGGCGGCGATGGCGGTTGAATCCATCTTCATCTCCGCCAGCACTTCGGCCACCTCCAGCGGATGGCTGATGTATGGCTCACCGGAGGCGCGCATCTGGCCGGCGTGGTGGCGGACGCAGAACTCCCAGGCCTTGCGGATCAGCGCAAGGTCGTCACTGGGGCGATTGGCATGGACCAGCTTGAGCAGAGCCTCGACGCGCTTGTCGATGACGTGCTGGTCATATTCAGGGATGGATTTGGGGACGGAGACAAGCGGCGCAATCTTCTCCTCTGTCGCCAGAGGCGCTTCGTGAAGCTCATCCGGGATGGATTGCCGGGCCGTCGCCATGCTCTATTATATGCCGATTGAGTTTGCGTTGTGTGATTACCGAAATCTGCGATACGGCTTCCTGTTCCATTCTTGCTAAGATGAACCAGACCTAGGAGCCTATGAACAAGCCCCGGACGGCACCACCCGTGAAGACAAAAGAATCCTCCGGCATCGCTCTCGGAGCTACAATCAGCCGCCGCGCATCGGACAAACTGCGCGCGGGGCATCTGTGGGTCTACGCCTCCGACATTGAATCCCTTGAAGTGCCGTCGGGCGCGACTCCGGCTTTGCTGCCGGTGGCAGACAACCGCGGGTTGCTGCTGGGCACGGCGCTCTGCAGCCCTGCATCGCAGATTGCGCTACGGCTGGTCTCTCGCAATGCAATCGACGAGGCCGAGTGGATGGAATTGCTTGCGAGCCGGCTGCGCGCAGCGATTGAGAGGCGGCGACCGCTGCTCGATGAGCGCAATGACGCTTGCCGGTTGTGCTTCAGCGAGGCCGACGAGCTGCCGGGGCTGGTGGCGGACAAATACGGCGAGCTGGTAATTCTGCAACTGCTGGCGAAGGGGTTGGATTCGGCTGCTGTGCGCGAGGCGTGTGTGCGCGTGCTGCGCGATGAACTGAATCCGTCTGCGATACTGGAGCGCCCCGACCCGAGAGTGCGCGAACTGGAGGGGTTGGCGGCGCCGAGCGCGGCGCCGTTGTATGTTGCGGGAGGCACGGCTTCGCCCATCCGCACTAAATTCCATTTGAATGGGCTGGTCTTTGAGTACGACGCGAACTCCGGGCAGAAGACGGGCGCATTCCTCGACCAGCGAGCCAACTACGCGGCGGCGGCTGATTGGGCGCGACTGCTAGGCGTGGCGAAGCGCGACGGAGACGGGAGTGGGGGCGGACGCGCGCTGGATGTCTGCTGCTATCAGGGCGGTTTTGCGCTGCATCTGGCACAGGTTTGCAAGATCGTCACCGGCATCGACGCATCGCGTTCATCGCTCGAAGTCGCCGAGAGGAACCTTGCGGCCAACCGCTCACGGCTCACGGCAGAGGTCGATTGGGTGGAGGGCGACGCCTTTGAGATTCTGCGAGAATGGTCGGACGGAGGCGAGAGGTTCGACGCGATTGTGCTCGATCCGCCAGCCTTCGCCAAGAGTCATCGCGCCGTTGAGGGCGCGCTGCGCGGCTACAAGGAATTGAATCTGAGAGCGTTGAAGATGTTGCGCCCCGGTGGGCTACTGGTGACCTGCTCCTGCTCGCATCACGTGGGCTGGGCTGAACTCGAGGCAAGCGTGGCCTCGGCTGCCGCCGATGCGCACCGGCGTGTGCGCTTACTGGAGCGGCGCGGCGCTGCTCTTGATCACCCAGTGATGCTCAACCTGCCTGAGACCGAGTACCTGAAATGCCTGGTGCTGGAGGTGGAGTAAAAGTGTTGGCAGCCGATAATAAAAATGGTAGTTTCATCTAAGAGGTCGCGTGATGGGACGATTCAGCAATCCATTCTGTTTTATTGCTACGCTCCTTCTTGCCATTATCGCGGTTTCGTCTGTGGCCGCTCAACAGGGGCAGTATCACATAAAAAAAGCGCCATCCAATATTCCCGGCCTACCCGACAGAAGCGGCATCGCCACGTATTCCCCGCTGAAGGCTATCGATGGCTCGACGATTCAACTGAAGGAAGAAGATGGCATCGTTTATTCGTTCACATTGGATGCCGGAACCATCTTCTGCCAGGGCGAGACAAAAGTGTCGGATTGGAGCTTCCTGAAAAAGAGCGGTAAGAGGATTATCACCGTTCTAACACAAGATGAAGAGCACAAGAATGCGCTCATCATCTGGAACCTCCCGCCGAAAATTTCAATGGTGAACGGTAACATTCATTTTGACCTGCCTCCGATGTGCCAGTAGCAATGGAAGGTCAGACGCGGGCGACACTCCGGCTGCTTTGCCTGGGAGTAAGCAGACGAGAGGGCCAGTGGGCCGCGCTGCGGAGCCACGAGGGATGCGAAGAGGCTGGCTTGGCGACACTAGCGGGAGTTGTGGCCGCGCGCAACTGAGTCATTGCCTCCTTGACCATCGCCCGCAGCGACTCGGCTTCAAAGGTACAGGAACGCATATAGGCCGAGACGGTCAGTCCGGCCTCGGCGGCGCGGCGGTGCAGTTGTTCGCACTCCGCTTTGCTCAGGCGGATGGTGATGCTGGCATCCTTCACGTTGCGCTCGAAGAGCGTGGCGCTGTGCTCCACAGTTGCTGTCGGCAATGCATAGGCGGCAGGACGAGCCGCCGGTTGCGGCGTAGCTGCCGGCTCGGAGTCTTCAAATCCATTCAGCCCCGCATCGCCGGCTTGAGTGAGCGACCGATCCGCAAGCCCAGAGGATCGATAGCGACTGTGGGTGCGCAGTGCGCTTTCATAGCTGAGAGTTGTTACATCGTCGGCCAAATCATCAACGCTCCAGGCGGAAGCCGGCTTCCGCTTCGTTGACGAAGGCTTATCATCGGAGATTTGTTGCATCTGAGCGGGAGAGGTAAGCGCAGCCAGCAGACCCGCAAAGCTCGAAGTGTCCGTGGAGGGTTCTGATTCCCAGATGGACGGCGAAGGCCTGTCGCCGGGGGGACGAGTTTCGACGGATTGCTCCATGAGTGAAAGAATATCGTGAAGTTGAGTTGCGAACGTGAGAAATCTCCCATACGAAACTCCCGCCGGATTCCAAAAGAGAACATGACCTATGATCTGTCCTAAATTGGAAGACGCAGAAGCCCAGACCGAAAAAAGACACTCCTGCTCGCGAGGGCGCACAAACCGTCCCAGCGATCAGGCGAATGCGAGTTCAGAGACTTCGGGATCGGGGAGTATGCGCCCAGGAAGCCGGAGCAGTTTCGTAACGGCTTCTGCGGTGAGGGGACGGGAGAAGAGATAGCCCTGGCCGTAGCGGCATCGCAGATCGCGCAAGAGGCGGAATTGCTGACAGGTTTCAATTCCCTCGGCCACCACGTCCATGCCCATCACACGCGCCAATTCGATGATGGTGCGCACAATTTGCAGCGGCTGATCGCCTTCAGTCATACGAGTAACGAAGGAGCGGTCAATCTTGAGTACGTCAAAGGGAAATGTGTGGAGATTATTGAGGGAGCTGTAGCCGGTACCGAAGTCGTCCATCAGCAGGGAGACACCCAGGCGGCGCAGACTGCCGAGGACTTCCATCGCGATGCGCACGTTGGGAATCAGGCTGGACTCGGTCATCTCAAGGCCGAGTTGGCGGCTGGAGATGCCTGCCTGAACGAGGAGAGCCTCGACGTGATCGGCCAGGCCCTCGCGCGAGAATTGGCGAGCTGAGAGGTTGACGCCGACGCGCAGCGAGACGTGACTGATGTCTTCCGTGCACCATTGTTGAATTTGATTGCAGGCCTGGGAGAGCACCCAATCGCCGATGGGCAGAATCAACCCGCTCTCTTCGGCCAGAGGAATGAAGTCCATGGGAGGAATCAGTCCGCGCTCGGGGTGAATCCAGCGGATGAGGGCTTCAAGGCCGACGATCTTGCGCGTGGCGAGATCGACCTCCGGCTGATAATAGAGCACAAACTGGTTGAGTTCGAGAGCATGGCGCAGATCGGCCTCTCGCGGCCAGCTTCCGTTGGAAGAGGCAATAGCGCGGGCGCGGCGCAATCTATTCCCATTGCCGTTTCCATTGAGATTATTGCGCAGCACGCGCAGTTCCAACTGACTGGAGACCATCTCCGCCATGTTTTCCAGCGTATGAATCGCTTCCGGCGTCATATCCGGAGCGGGATTCTTGCAGAAGATGGTCAAGACGCCGAGAATTTTTCCGTTTGCGGAGCGCACGGGAACACTGGCAAAAGATGCAACGCCGAGGTGCTTGAAGCGCGGCAAGAGCGTCGCGCGAAGCGGGTGCCTGTTGATGTCCGAAATGACCACCGGACCGTCTTCAGCGAGGACCAGATCGAAGATGGAGTTCTTGCGCGGCAGCTCGCGGATCGTCTGGCGCCAGCAGGATTTCATCCAGACGCGGCTCTCGTCGGCAAATGCGATACCGGCTGAGTCGGCCTGAAAGTACTCGGCGGCAAGACGTGTAATTGTGTCGTAACCGGGTTCGGGAGGAGTGTCAAGTATCCCAGTGGAATTCAGCTCGGCAAGGCGCGCTTCTTCCTGCTGCCTATCGATTCCGCAACTCTCCAATTCGACAAGTGACATTTTGACTCCCGGTTACATGGCGTTCCAGCGGCAGGTTCTCAGCCGGTGGAATACTTCAGCGAGAAGCTCCTGCTCTTGTTTCTTAATTTTCTTATCGGAATGGAGCACAACGGCATCAGGTTACTGCGGAGCATTTATGGGTAATTACCGCGCCAAAAATGCGGTTATGCACCGTTCCGCGAGAAAGGATGTGCAGTTTTCGTGCATTTGATGTTCTTTACGGTACACGGCTCCATGCCGGTAAAATCAACTTGAATGACAGAATCGCCCGCAACTCCATCCCCAATGCCGGCGCGGACCAGATGGGCGCGCGCGCTGGGAGTGCTGCGCCCTTCGCACACGCACACGGCGTTTACGGGAAGCATTCTGCTGGCGGCTTCCTCGCTGCTATCGAGCATCATTGGTCTTGGCCGCGGCAAATTCATCGCATGGCTCTTCGGCGCTGGTCCGCAGACGGACGCGTATATTGCCGCCTTTCGCCTGCCCGACTTGATGAATAACATCCTGGTTGGCGGCGCTGTCTCCATCACCTTCGTCACCATCCTCAACCGCTATCGCGAAAGCAATGAAGAGGCGGAAGGGGAGCGTGTACTCTTTACCGTGCTCAACCTGATGACGCTGGTGCTGACAGCAGCAACTATCGTGCTCATGTTCCTCGCAGCGCCCTTTATACGCTTCACGAACCATGGCTTCACCGATGCGCAGGTTGTGCTTTGCGCGCACATGACGCGGATTTTGCTTCCCGCACAGATCTTCCTCTTTATCGGAAGCATATTCTCAGCCACGCTGCAGTTTCGCAAGCAGTTTCTTTACCAGGCAATCACCCCCATTCTCTACAACCTATGTATCATCGCCAGCGGCGTGTTGCTGCACCGCCAGCTTGGAGTTTCATCCCTGGCGATCGGCGCAACCACAGGATTTCTGCTGGGCTCTTTTGTTCTCAACGCATATGGCGCAGCTCGCGCCGGTGTACGCTACCAATTCGGCATCGATCTTCGCCATCCTGGCCTGCGCTTATGGCTACACATGACACTGCCGCTCATGTTTGGCTTCACGCTTCCTTTTCTCGATCAGTACTTCACGGGCTATTACGCCTCGAATGTTGCCGGCGCCATTACGCGTCTGGCCAACGCCAAACAAATTTTTTCCGCGCCCATGTCCATGCTGGCGCAGGCCGCCGGTGTCGCCTCGCTGCCGTTCTTTGCCCAGCTCTGGGCGAAAGGTAAGCACTATGAATTTGCTATCGGTGTCGCGGACTCCGTCTCCCGCGTGGTCGCATTGGGTCTGCTGGCAGCCTCCGCGATGATCGCACTGGCGCAGCCCATCGTCGGCCTGATCTTCGGCGGCGGACGCTTTACTCCAAAGGATGTGCGCCAGACCGCGCTGTTTTTCGCTCTTTACGCGCTCTCGCTTTTCCTGTGGTCGGCGCAGGCCATCTACGCTCGCTCCTTCTACGCCGCTGGAATTACATGGCTGCCCATGCTCGCCAGCACAATCATTACACTCGTCGCGTTTCCACTCTACGGCCTTGGCTATCGTTGGCACGGAGCCGCCGGTCTGGCGATTGCCTCCGACTTAGGCGTTGCCCTTCAGGCCATCAGTCTGGCCCTGCTGCTGCATCGGCGGCGCATGGTCTCGCTGGCCAGCCTCGACTACATCGAAATGGGCCGATGCCTGCTGGCCGCGGTTGTGAGCGGCGTTGGCGTCGGAGTGCTCTTCTCATGGCTGGGCGGCGCGCTCCACCAGGCCATGCCGGGCAGAACGCATTGGATTGATCTCGCCGTGCTCGCGGGCGGAACATTGTTGTGGCTGGCCGTGGTGAAGTGGGTGCTGGAATGGACCGGCTCGGCGCTGCCCAGGGTCACGATGAAGCGATTGGGGATGGGATAGTTCATTTTCTCAAGCGTGTTTCATAACCAGATTAGTGTCAGGGCACGACTTCAGTCGTGCCGAAAAACCGCGAAAAAGCCGGGCTTTAGCCCCTGAGAAATTACAGCAGAGAGACGTAAGGCATTTTTGAAATACGCTCTAGTCATTCCCATTTCATATTCTTCTATCCCGTTAAAATTACTATGTTTGCAAGACAATCATTGCAATTCATATCTATTCCTTTTTCGCATTATTTCAGACCAAAACGCACAAGCGCCCTTGCAGACGCAAAGGCGCTCGTGCGTGGAGCGGTGCCTGTTTGTGCGCTTACACCTGGACCGGCTTGGGAGGCTCAGGAACAAGCGGAGCCGGGAGTGCCGGTTTGCCTTCGGCCTTTTTGATGTCAATGCCGCCTTTGAAAAATGCGCCATCCTCGATGCTGATGCGCGCCGCCGTCACATCGCCGGTCAGGGCGCCGTCGGCGCGGATATCCACGCGGTCTGAGGCGACGATATTGCCGCGCACCTTGCCCAGAATGACGATTTCGCGGGCATTGATGCTGGCGGTGACCTGGCCATTGCGTCCTACCGTGACGCGATTGCCGGGAAGGCTGACGCTGCCCTCGACTTTGCCGTCGATAAACAGCGACTCGGTGCCGGTTACCTCTCCCTTCAGAGACAGGCCCTTGCCAATCGAGGCCTGATCGCCGGCTGAAACTGGTGGCCGGTTATGTTCGGGGGAAGGAGCGGACGGCACGGGGCGAGCGGGTTCGGGTACAAGGCTGGAATTGATCGGTCCGGATTGGGTGGGTTTCCACATAGCGCTCACGATATTCCTTTTCTGTCCTAAAAGGACTGGGCTACCCAAAGCAAAGGCCGCTGCACTGGGCCCAAAAAATCTGAATGAATGGATTACCCGCTTCTTCGCCTGGGGCAACCCACGCGCGGCCACAACTAGGATGTTACCTCTTGGCGGTCCGCCGGGAGTATTGCACTGCGATTATTTTATGACAAGGCGGCGCGGGCGGTGTTTGCGTTATGATGGAGAGTCCAAAAAATAAGGAGAACGAAGGCATGGATACGGCAACTGCGGTTGACCTGCTGGTCAGGTACGGGTGGATTCTCGCGCTACTCTTCGTTGTGTTATTTCACAAAGCCATTTTGCGCATCTTCTTTGGAACTGTCTTCGTCTCGGAGACCGAGATTGGAGTTGTCAATAAGAAATGGGTGATCTTCGGCAGTCACCGCACCCTGCCCGACGGCGCGATTGTCGCGCTGAATGGCGAAGCCGGCCTCCAGGCCGACACGCTGGCTCCCGGCATTCATTTCGGCCTTTGGGCATGGCAATACACCGTCTACATGGTGCAATTCACCACTATCGACCGCGGCCACATCGGAATCGTTGAGGCGCGCGACGGACACCCGCTCTCCGGCGGCCGCGTTCTGGCCAAGACCGTCGAATGCAATACCTTCCAGGATGCGCGCAAATTCCTGCTCAACGGCGGCGAGCGCGGCCCGCAGATCTCGATCATTCCTCCCGGAACATATCGCATCAATACGGCACTGTTTACGGTCAGCACCGAGGATGTTCTCGAGATCGCCGACAACATGGTCGGCATTGTGACCACCAAGGACGGCAAGCCCCTGGCCACAGGCGAGATCGCGGGCAAGGAAATCGCCGGCCACAATATGTATCAGGACGCCGAAGCATTCATCACCAACGGCGGCTACAAGGGCCTGCAAGAGCAGGTCATCCTCGCCGGACGCTACTACATCAATCCGCGCTTCGCGACGGTCGAAACCAGTCCCATGACTCAGGTGCCTATCGCCAACGTCGGCGTAGTCATCGCGTTTGTCGGCAATGAGGGCAAAGACCTCACCGGCGACACCTTCAAGCACGGCAATCTCGTTGGCCGCGGAGAAAAAGGCGTTTGGATCGATCCGCTCGATCCCGGCAAATACCCCATCAATCCCTTCACGCACAAGGTGGAGCTGGTGCCGACGGCGAATATCGTACTCAACTGGGCGACCGGAAAATCTGAGGCGCACCACCTTGACGAAAAGCTCTGCACCATCACCGTGCGCTCGTCGGATGGATTTACCTTCAACCTTGATGTCAGCCAGATCATTCACGTTCCGCGCAACGACGCGCCCAAAGTCATCGCTCGCTTCGGAACGATGGCCAATCTGGTGACGCAGGTTCTGGAGCCGACCATCGGCAACTACTTCCGCAACGCTGCGCAGACCTCGGATGTGATCGAGTTTCTGAAGAAGCGCAGCGAACGGCAGTCGGAAGCGAAGGTCTCGATTGCATCGGCTCTCAGCGAATACAACGTGAACGCCATCGACACGCTGATCGGCGACATCACGCCGCCCGAAGCGCTGATGAAGACGCTCACCGACCGCAAGATCGCCGAGCAGGAGCAGGTGACTT
Organism: uncultured Occallatibacter sp.; assembly: GCA_964408275.1. Classification (GTDB taxonomy): domain Bacteria; phylum Acidobacteriota; class Terriglobia; order Terriglobales; family Acidobacteriaceae; genus Telmatobacter. Next base: position 4,414 of record CAYOYX010000038.1, on the reverse strand, counting down.
ACAAGACGCAGCAACTGGCCGAGGAGACCCGCAAGGACTTGCAGCAGGCTCGCGCCATGGCTGACACGCAGGCTCGCGTCGTCGATGCCGAGCGCAGCGTCTCCATCGCCGATTTTGCCGCGCAGGCGCAGGTGAAGCAAGCCAATGGCGCAGGCCAGTCCAAGACCATCAACGCCGAGGCCGATGCGCGCGTCCGCACCATCAGCGCTGAAGCCGAAGCCCGCGCCAAAACCATCAATGCCGACGCCGACGCAAAGGTCGTCATCATGGTCGGCAACGCGGACGCGGAAAAGACCAAGGTCGTCGGCACTGCCGAGGCGGATGTCATTAAACGGAAGATCGACTCGATGGAGTCCGGAAACTACGCGCTGGTGCAGGTGGTGCAGGCGCTGGCCGCAAATAAAGTGCAGCTTGTTCCGCAAATTATCGCGGGCGGCGGCGGTGCGGGAGGTCAGGGCGGAACGCTGGTCGATGTGCTTCTGGCCAATCTGATCCGCGACAACATGAAAATGCCGCGCAACGCGCCTGCGGAAGCCGCAGCGCCTCCTGCCGCAAAGCCCGACAAGAAGTAGCGATAATTGATGCGGTTCTTTCGGAATTGAATAGGTATCCCATCCTTGTCAAAGACCAAAATCTTGGTAAGGATGGGATACAAGAGAATGTTACATATGAAGATAAGCAAATTGGACAAGAGCAGTTTTCTCAATGTTGATCTGGAGATTTTTTCGAAATCCGATCTGCAACCATTAGTGGTTGCATTGGGTTCGAATATCCATGTTCATTACTTGGGAATGGAATTCCGTTTGTTCAAGGCGTATTTTGATCTTTCACAGCAACCCAAGACACCGGAATCTGGGATACTCCGATTCTGTAAGCTAATTCAAAAACTTCCACCTTCGGAACGGGCAATTTGGAATGCTGCCAAATCGAGGAGCTTTGATATTGGCATTGAAGCTCCGAGTCATGGAAGCCATTACTGGGTGGCAGTTGGTTCTGAAGCTATTCGCTCAGCGGCTGAAATCAATGCCCAAATCGCAATCACCGTATATGCACCGATCAAAAACCTTCGGAAAACTAAAAAGAAACTTAAGACAAATTCTTCCAAATAGCTGTGCTTTGGATGCGCACATGAACCGATTGCCCTACTCTTGAATTATGACCGATAAGGAATTGCTGGCGCGCATCCATCTCCATCAAATGTTGTTGTGAAGGCTCACGCCAGCGTCACCACCAGCAGCCGCGCAAGCCTCATAGCGGTTCCTGCCCGATGGCGCGCACACGCTTCTCAATCGCCATGCGGTCCAGCGTCTCAAGCGGCAGGCTCAGAAATAGTTGCACACGATTGCGCATCTGGCGCAGCGTCTGCGCAAAGGCCGCGCGCTTCTCTTCTTCTGTGCCAACAACCGCCGTCGGATCGGGAAAGCCCCAATGCGCCGTCACCGGCTGACCGGGCCACAGCGGACACATCTCGCCCGCCGCCTTGTCGCAGACCGTCACAACAAAATCCAGCTCCGGCGCGCCGGACTGCGCAAACTCATCCCAACTCTTGCTGCGCAAATTCTCCGTCGAATAACCCAGCGCAACAACCTGCTCGATGGCAAAGGGATTCACCTTGCCCGTTGGATGGCTGCCCGCGCTGTATGCCTTGAATCGCCCTGCGCCCATCGTGTTGAAGAGTGCCTCGCCGAGGATGCTGCGCGCCGAGTTGCCGGTGCAGAGCACCAGAATGTTATACGGCTTGCTCATGATCTACTCCCGGGTGATTTCTTCAACGATTGGTAGGCAAATACTTACATAGCTGCGTGCCCCACCCTGCCGCGCCTTTGTCTTTGCGGCTAGGGTGGGAATCCACTAACCCATCAAACCACAGCATCCCGGAGCGCTGCATCCACACTGCGGTTTCGTCGCCCTCACAAATGCGCTCATAATCTTGCCTTCGACCAGCGGCGCAACCGCCTCCACATCCAGGTTTGCTTTGGCCAAAAATCCCTTGGCATCATCCGCCGTATACATCCGCGTCGGCTCCACGGAGATCTCCGCAAATCCCGCCGCCGCCAGCTTGCTCTTGTACTCCTGCTCCTCCAGCGCGCCCGCGATGCATCCCGCCCACAGCAGCATACTCTTGCTAACCTCATCGGGAATCTCGCCGCGCGTCACCACATCGGAGACGGCAAAACGTCCGCCCGGTTTCAGCACGCGGAAGGCCTCGCGCAGCACGCGATCCTTGTCGGCGGAGAGGTTGATCACGCAATTCGAGATCACCACGTCCACAGTGCAATTGGCCAGCGGAATCCGCTCGATCTCGCCCTTGAGAAACTCCACGTTCTCCACGCCCGCCTGCCGCTGATTCTCGCGCGCCAGCGCCAGCATATCGTCGGTCATGTCCAGTCCGTATGCTTTGCCCGTCGGCCCTACGCGCTTAGCCGAGAGCAGCACGTCGATGCCGCCGCCCGAGCCGAGATCCAGCACTGTCTCTCCCGGCTTTAACTCAATCAGCGCCGTCGGATTTCCGCAGCCCAGCGAGGCCAGTACAGCATTCGTCGGCAGCCCGCTCTTTTCGGATTCCTTGTACAGATTTGTCGTAATCGGGTCGCAGCAGCGCAGCGATGGATCACAGCAGGCCGCCGCGCTGCGCTCCGTCACTCCCCGTGCTGCCGCGCCGTATTTCTCCTGAACCAGCGTCTTTGTATCTGTCATTTTTTCCATTTTCAGCACCTCATATTCGCTAAAACGAATATAACTTGCGTCTTCATATCTGTCAAACCGTATATAATCGATTCATGCCTAACGTCTCTAAATCGCTCGGTCTCGCCCGCCTCCTGGCGGCGCTGGCCGACCCAACCCGCCTGCGCCTCTTGAATCTCATGGATGGCCGCGAAGTTTGCGTCTGCCGCTTTGTTGAGATTCTCAAACAGAGCCAGCCGAAGATCTCCCGTCACCTAGCCTATCTGCGCAAGGCCGGCATCGTCACTGCGCGCCGCGAGGGCAAATGGATGCATTACAGCATTAGCCCGCCTGTTAAAGCCGGCGCCGCAGATATTCTCACTGCTCTGCTGGCTGCGCTCGCCAACGACAAGCGGATGCAAGCCGACCGGGCCAGACTCGACCGCGCCTGTTGCGAGCAGCCTGACGCAACTCTCGCCAATCAGATTTGGAAAAACACTCGCCTCCAGCAAACAGCCCTTCCATGACCACCAACCAAATCCCCGGGCTTTTCTATTCCCTATTTCCTAGTCCCTAGTCCCCGCTTTTCGGGTACCCCCCTACTTTATTTTCAAATTGTAGATATCTTTTGCAGATTAACTCGTCGTTTGTGCTTCCGTTGCGATAAAAACCTTAGGAAAAGTTCGCTGGCAAATGTCAGCTCTCTGCTGTTAGCTTCAAATCTATGACCGACAAGGAATTGCTGGCGCGCATTACTCGCTCCGCAGGGCAAAAAGCCGGATACAAGCAGCTAGTTCGCGAACTGTCACTAGGTGGCGGACGAGAGCGCAGGCTGCTCCTTGAGCAGCTTGCACGGTTGACCGCGCGCGGTGCGCTGACAGAACTGGATCGTGAGCATTGGAGCATTCCGCGGCCGCTTGGCTCACGCGACAATCTCTGCGCCGGACGGCTCGATCTGCATCGCGACGGCTATGGCTTTGTGCGGACCAATGCGCGGCAGGCATCGGGAACAGACCGGGGTTCCCACGGACAGGTCTTAGTCCGTGGGGTGGGGGATGATATTTTCATTCCGCCCAACGAAATCAATGGTGCGATGCAAGGCGATCAAGTACTGGTCGAGGTTGAGCCGCCGAAGGCCGATGGCCGCCGCATGGGCCGCGTTGTGCGCGTGCTGGAGCGGCGCAACTCTACGGTTGTCGGCGTTTTTCATTACGCGCGATCTGATCGAGCGCAGGGCCACACCGTTGTCCCCTTCGACGAGCGCATGACGCAACCGATTCTGATTCCCGAAGGATCGGAGCTTCTATCGGCGAGTGAAACGCGATCGCCGCATCGCGTGATTGGCAGCGAGACAAAAATCACTTACGGCAATCTCGAAGGGCTGGTCGTCGATGTGGAGATCACACGCTGGCCGACGCCGACGCGGGCAGCGATGGGCAAAGTGATTGAGGTGCTGGGCAGGCCGGATGATTTTGGCGTCGATGTCGAAATGATGATCCGCAAACACCAGTTGCCGCGCATCTTTCCGGAAAATGTTTTGGCTGAGGCGCGAGCGGTTGCGCATCTCGATCCGGAGGAGGCTGCAAGCCGCAGGGATTTTCGCGACCTGTCGATTGTCACCATCGATGGCGAGACGGCGCGCGACTTTGACGATGCGGTGCAGGTCACGGAAGACGCGGACGGCGGCTTTGAGTTGCAGGTGCATATCGCCGATGTGCCCGAGTATGTGCGCGCCGCGACGGACCTCGAT
>CAYOYX010000037.1:0-30962 GCA_964408275.1 uncultured Occallatibacter sp. | reverse complement strand
AATTCGGTGGCTCTTAACCGACAGGTTGTAGGTTCGATTCCTACCGCGTCCACCAATTAGATTCAACAAGTTAGGCCGCTCCTGTGCCATTCACGTGCTGTTGAAAGCAAGCTCCGCTACACTTTGCCCGCCGTGCTCATTTCAGAGTAAGCTGCTTCATCCGAGATCGATCTTCTCACCTCCACTTTACCCGTCGATACGTTTAATGCGGAGTTGTACAGGAGCGCTCAATTTGTTGATCGAATCAAATATAACGAGCCAGCTTGAAGATAGATCGAAATTTGACTACTCGCAAGTAGACACGTCGCTTGAATTTTGGTATTGTGACCTCAGTAACACCGAATTCCGTAATTGTTGCAGATTCACTTTGTTGTCCGGGGTGATCGATCTCCAGGTCTACGCTGTCTGCTTCCTGAAGGGCGAGTCCCGTGTATCTATTATGGTTCTCATATAAAATTGATGCGACAAAGTCTGCGTCGAACGGCCTGAATCATTCGCCCAAATCCTTCCGTATCAACGAGTGCTCCTCGATTAGCTCGGCTTTTTCCCGAATTATTCTGACGGGGATATTGACAATCTTTTTGAATGCCTGTTCGAGCCCAACCAGAAACACTACAACGCCGATTACAGGTGCGCCTAACTCACCCACGACAGGAGTCCCGGCACAATTGAGTTTTGCAACACAACCGGCGGGTGCGCCGGCTGGAGCTACGATTGCACCCGCGATTCGAGTCTCGATTCTGGATGCGCAAGGCAACTTAGTAACAACTGCTTCCAATATAGTCGAGTTGAGTTTCCAGGCTAATCCAGGCAATGGCGCTTTAGAGGGAGCGACCTCAGTGGCGGCAATCGCCGGCTTGGCCACATTCAGCGCGCTGAGTATTAATTTGCCGGCGAATGGATATAGCATCACTGCTGCCAGCACAGGATTGAACTCAGCCTACAGTTCAGCGTTCTCGATAAGTGCGCCACTGCCGGTGGAGCAGGCCGCGCAGGCAGACGCATTTGTGGATTCGATCGGCATTGGAACTCATCTCAGCTATAACGACACCCCATATTTCTCGGCGTGGCCTCAGGTACTGAATGCGCTCACAACGCTTGGCGTGCGTCATATTCGTGATGGCTTCTGGAATTGGGATTCCTCTTCGCCTTACATTAGCGAACACGAGGCTCTAGCTGATGCCGGAATCAAATGCACCTACGTTGTGCCTATCAATTCAACCGGGGTTCCGGAGAGCATCGAACAATTTAGTCCAGAGGTCAAGGACATGGAGGCGCTCGAGGCTCCTAACGAGTGCGATGTGCCAGGTAACTGCGGTCAGGACACATTGACAGGGATCGATAATATGCTTAACTTCCTGCCCTCAATCGATGCTGCGGCGACAAACCTGGGGATTCCAGTCGTTGGTCCTTCGTTCACTCAACAATCCTCATATGTAATCTCCGGTAATATCTCCAGCGAGATGACCACCAATAATCTTCACGTTTACTTTGGAGGACGAAATCCTGGGAGTGCTGGGTGGGGAGATTTCGACCCGCAAGGAAACAGTTACGGAAGTTTCCCCTGGTGGCTCGATCAAGTCAACGTCGACGCTCCCGGACTGCCGACTGAAGTAACTGAGACAGGGTTTATAGCTTATCCCACGACTGCTACGCCATACACTCTTCCCGAGAGCGTTGAAGCTTCGTACACGCCGCGAACTCTGTTGTCGGCATTTCAACTTGGAATCAAGCATACCTATATCTACGAGTTACTCGATGAAGTGTCTTCGCCGGGATATGGGATTCTGAGAAGCGATCTCTCGCCAAAGCCAGCTTATACTGCAATCGAAAACCTAATCTCCAACCTTCAAGACAAGGGGCCTTCGTTCTCACCGAGTCAGCTCGCTTATTCGATCGCTGGAGGCGGACCCAACTTGAGTCACCTCTTGCTCCAAAAGCGAGATGGATCCTTCTGGCTTATTCTTTGGCTTGAAGTACCTAGTTACGATCCTGCATCCAACCAGCCTATTCAAATTACTCCGCAGCAGATCACGTTGACACTCGCGGATCCCGACGCAAGGCAAGTCCTTCAATGGGACACGAGCGGCAATGTTTCCAGGGCCAATGCAATTATGCAGGGTTATACTCTCGCGCTCACAGTCAGTGATCAGATATCCATCGTTAAAATCGTACCATAATGCTCGACTGAATTTCATAAATACAGAATAGGTATGATTTTCTGCATTAGCGGAATTTCATCAGGTATTCGTTATGGCATATTTTAGCCATTGTACTGGCAAGAATATTCCATATTAAACGGTCGTTGACTGCCATAAAAAAAGGCAGATTCAACCGATGTCAACCACGAAAGCATAGGGTACTAATTAAATAGCGGGATGACGAGGCAATGAGCGAATTAACAAAGACTGCCGCAGAAGCACAGTAACGCGCACATCACATCAACCAATGACTTCCATGCTAAGGAGTAATCCATTAGCTTATGAAAAGTCTTCCAAGTAACGCACTGACAGTGCAGGACAATAGCTCACTGCGCCCATTTGTCGAGTCGATATTCAGGCGCCGTCGACTCTGGCTTTCGGTTGCAGCGAGTGTTGTCTTTCTGTCGTTTATTTATACGGAGTTGACCCCAAGGCAATACCGATCAGATATGGAACTTCTAGTTCAAAACAATCGAGGCGAATATCAGATAACACCGCAACGGACCGCGGGTTCTGTCATAGTCAATGCAGTCACGGAGGAACAAATCAACTCAGAAATAGAATTGCTGCGTAGCGCTGGTCTGGCGGATATTGTTGTAGATCCGCATTGGGGCAAACAGTCTGCAACTACAAATACGGTGGAACAGCTTAAAGCACATGATAAAGCCGTGGAGCAATTTCACAAGCATCTCTCGGCCGACTTGGTGCGTAAATCCAATATTATCCATGTTACATATACTGCCTCCGATCCTCATGCGTCCACAGAAACACTTAATAGGCTTCTGAGCGCATTTATGGCCAAGCAGAGAGATATTGCTCAACCGCCAGGCACCTCTCAATTTTTTGCCTCCGAGGCCGCGCGCTATAAGACAGAACTAGATCAGGCGCAGCAGGAGCTTGCCGAGTATCAGCAGCAACAACAGATTGTTTCCTTGCCGGAAACAGAGCAGGCGATGGATCGCGAGATAAGTGATGCTCAAACCGAGCTTCGCAATACTGATGCGCAAATTAGCGAGGCTTCGCAGCGAATCAATTCGCAGGTTAAACAACTTAAAACCATTCCAACTAGACAGTCAACGCAAGAGCGCACCTTGCCCAATGATTATTCCGTAGAACGATTAAATACGATGTTGGCTGAGCTACAAAATAAGCGGACTTCTCTACTAACAAAATTTACACCGCAGGATCGCCTGGTCCAAGAAGTTGACCAGCAAATAGCGGATACCAAAGCCGCCTTGAGCCAAGCCCAGCAGATGACCTCGCAAGAAAAGTCATCCGACATTAATCCAATATGGCAGACCGTTACTGGATCAATAATTCAAAATCAGACGGAACGTCAGGCGCTCAAAGCTCGACACGATGCACTAGAGCAACAGATTAATTGTCTCCGGGGAACATTGACTCATGCGGAGGGATCGACAGTTGAATTTGCGACCCTACACCAAAAAGTGGCGGATTTAGAGAACAACTATCAACTCTATGCGCAAAAACGCGATGAGGCGCAAATGGCGGATGCAATGAATGCAAACAAACTTCTCAATGTTGCAGTGGCTCAGAATCCAACTTTTGCGCTGACGCCATTCCGCCCGAAAACTGTAGTCGATTTACTTCTTGGAAGCTTCACGGGAATATTTCTTGCCACCTTCATTGTCTTCTCAGCAGAAATGGGACGAACCACGATCGCGACGCCGCGTGAAGCGGATAGGCTGTTGCAATATCCGCTGCTTGCTACGGTTCCACTTATGCTGACTAGTCGCAGCGAGCAATCGAAACATTTGTCGGAAAGCAAACAGCTATCCATTGTCTTGTCATCCGGTAACTCGTCGTCGCCCAAAGGAAGCGCAAGACATGATCTTATCAGGTTTCGAAAGGAGCGGCGTGCATCGTGAACAACCTACTCAACCATCTTAACGAGGATGCGCAGTCGCTTAATCATAATGACTCCGCACATTGTTCTGTTTTCAACACATTGATTTACACAGTGTTCCAGCAACCACGTGAGCGCGACGCATCTGGAACAGTACTCGCGATAAGCTCCGCGAACCCTTGCGAAGGAGTAACTTACATTGCGCGAGCACTGGTTAAGGACCTGGCTAAATGCGACATCACTTCGGTGGCTGGCATCAGCACTAGATTTCTTCGCAAGCTACACGAACCGACGATCGAAGCAATTCGTGAGTCTTTGATAATATCTACGCCATGTTTGAGCGGTGATAGTTTGAAAACAAAGAAAACAGAGAACTCTCAGGTGACACAGGAAGGAAGCGGCTCATGGGAAGGTAGCTGGAAATACCGTCAAGACGGTATCAATCTTTTGCGAGGCGAATTTGATCACACGATTATCGATTGTCCGTCGCTCAAAGAATCTGGCGATTTGCTTAGTGTAGCCCCGTTTGTTGATGGCGTAATCCTGGTTATCGAAGCCAACCGTACACGGCGCGAAGAGTTACGGCAAGCAGAGCAAAAAATCATTGCGGCCCGAGGAAAGCTCTTAGGTTACGCCTTGAATAAGCGAACCTACGAAGTTCCAGGATGGCTGTTTCGCAAACTGTAAGCTGCCGGATTATTAGAGGATCGTAAAGGAGAAATCAATGAAATCAATGTTATTGCTCTCGCTTACTATTTTTAATTTCATTTGTCTGAGTGCCAGGGCCGATGACCAGCTCCATCAAAGACCGCGTTATATTTTGCATACAGGCGACGTACTCTCACTCGATTACCGGTACACGCCTGAATTCAACCAGACAGCGACGGTACAACCAGATGGATACGTTAATTTGAATATTGTTGGCAACATCAGAGTCAGTGGCTTGACCATCGATGAAGTGCATGACAGGGTTGTACTCTTGGCGTCTAACAGACTTAATCATCCCGAGCTGAATATCACACTCAAGGAGTTCCAACACCCGTATGTTGTTGTAGCAGGTGAAGTAGTGACTCCGGGCAAGTATGAACTGCATGAGGAAACTACCGCGCTCGAGGCAATTATGCTGGCAGGTGGATTCAAAGACACTGCTCGTGATACAAAAGTTATTTTATTCCGCCGTATCAATAACGGAGATAAGGCTGAAGTGCGGCAATTGGATCTGCATAATGTTAACAAAGTATCCGATCTCGAGCGAGACGAGGGCCTGCAACCTGACGATATGTTATTAGTAACTCGCAATAGAATGGAGCATATGTCAAGATTCATGAAAGCCTCTAATCTTGGTGTGTTCTTCAACCCGTTTCCAATTGTTCCGTAAGCTGTCGTTGCGAATAAATATCAATCAACAACATGATCTGCATTAAAAGGACACCCGCCGATAATGGAGACGATATGATCATTGAATATGAGAACATAACTAGTTTCACAGGGTTGATGACTTCGGCAAATACAGTCAGGAGGTTAAGTCCTCGTGCCTCTTGCGGAATAACAGAACGCTTACTCGCCATCTGCGACGTAATACGGCTTAGCATTATACTGATTTACCTTGCGCTCTTGGCAGGTAATTTGCAAGCTGGAGACACAGCAATCGCTTTACTATCAATGAAGATGTCTATTAATCACTTTGTTGTGCTTGCGTTTTGCTGTGTCGTATGGCAAATAATATTATCTTATTGTGGACTGTATGCGTGGCAACACGTAAGAACAGTTTCAAGTATCGTGGGCCGCCTGATCCTAGCAATGGCGTTTTCGGCGTTAATTGAAAGAGAAGTAATTGCGGCATTATGGCATCATGGAAACTTTATGACGGCTGCAATATACTGCTGGATCACTGGAGTATGCAGCGCGATTGTATTGCGCATTATAGCAGCAGCTTTTTATATATATGTGCTCCCACAGTTTAAGATGAAAAGAGAAGCAATCGTTATGGGTTATAGCCCGCGTTCTAAACTAGTCTGTCACGAACTAATGTCACACCCTGAATGGAACTATGAGTTTTTAGGCTTCGTGGGTTCACATTTGAAAAATGAGTTAATAATCGGAGAACGAATGCTAGGAAGCGTCAAAGATCATGAAGGTATCCTAATAAAATATGTCGTAGACGAAGTTATCATCGCATTGTTCGCAAAAACGGAATACAAAGCTATCGAGAACACAATTGATATTTGCAAACGCGTGGGGGTGCAGGTTCAATACTGCGAGGATTTGTTTGAAGCATCGCATCCAGGGCAGTGCCTCTGCGAGAAGTATGACCATCGCAGAGTGGTCACAAAAATGGTGCAGGATGATTATAGTAGACAGATTAAACGAGCATTCGATATCGTCGAAGCCGTTATTGGGTTAATTGTATTCGCTCCACTGTTATTAATTGTTGCTGTTCTTATCAAGTACACCAGTAAAGGTCCAATATTCGTTACGCAGGAGCGCCATGGGTTGAACAAGCGAACTATTCGTATTTATAAGTGTTGCACCATGGTAGATAATTCCGAAGCAGGCCATAATGCGCTTGAACATATGAATCAAAACAGCGGGCCAGTATTCAAAATATTTAAGAATCTGCGAGTGACAAAGAGTGGGCTATTTCTGCGTCGCACGTCGATAGGCGAATTGCCTCAGTTGCTGAACATATTGAAGAAAGATATGTCCTTTATTGGACCTCGACCTCTAAACAAACGTGATAAAGATAGGTTCTCTGGGTATCGTTTCTTGCGAAGGTCTAGCGTTAACCCAAGGATTACTTGCCTATGGCAAATAAGCAGGCGCAGCAACCTAAACTCTGATCGATGGATAGAACTCGATTTGAATTACATCGATCGTTGGTCACTAAAGATGGACTTACAGATTCTTACCAAGACCTTTTCGGCCGTCGTTAAGGGTACAGGAGCTGCATGACTCAGTTTCAGAAAACACGAATTGCCTATGTGAATCACACAGGACAGGTTAGTGGCGCGGAGCGGGTACTTCTTGATATGTTACAGGGCCTAAATCGCGCGCATTACGAGCCGTATGTTCTCTGCCCTATTAATGGAGAATTGTCTAGGTTAGTCGCAAAGCAAGATGTTCCTTGTATTCCAACGCCATATCTGGAGGCACGGTTTACGAAGCACTTTGTCCGCTTAATACGTTACGCCATGTCATTTAGTAGAGCAACTGTCGCAATTAGAAAGGCGATTATCTCCATTAATCCGGATATTATCCACGCAAATACATTGCGAGCTGGAATCACTGCAACGCTCGCAACGATAGGCAGTAGAAGAAATGTTATATGGCATGTGCATGATATTTTGCCTCAACACCCCTTAACCACTGGCATTCGTCTATTTGCATACTTATCAAAACGCACTCAAATTGTTGCCGTGTCTTATTCAGCAGCACGAGCGTTTTGTGGATCGTTGTCATTCAAGAACAGAGTTCGAACGATCTATAACGGTACAGACTTAGGCCGTTTTCCTCACAAACGCCTTGGAAGTTCGCAGTTCCGGCGTCAGGCCGGTATTCCAAACGAGGCCTTTCTGGTTTGCGCAGTAGGACAAATCTGCGCGCGCAAAGGATTGCTTCAATTGATTACGGCATTTTCCGATATTTATATGCAGGTGCCGGAAATGCATATTGCAATTGTCGGAAAAGTTGTGTTTTCGCATGAAGAGGCGTATCGAAGCCAATTGTTGCAAACGGTGTCCGAATTGAAGATAGGAAATCGAGTGCACTTTACAGGTGAGCGCCACGATATCTCAGCTGTACTTCAAGCCGCGGATCTATTGGTTCTGAACTCATTTGAAGAACCGTTCGGTCTTGTACTCATTGAAGCCATGTCTAGCGGTACACCTGTGCTAGCCACTTGCGTTGGCGGCATACCGGAAATTGTTAGAGATGCCGAAAATGGATGGTTGATAGAGAGTGGAGATACAGAAGGTTTGGCTTCAAAACTGCTGGCGTTGATTAGGGATCGTGAAATGCTTGCAGAAAGTGCGGAAGTTGCACTTAAATATACTTGCCCTCGATTCTCTCTGGAATGGTTTTATAACAACTTAGAAAGAATGTATGTTGAGTGTGGTTTTCAAAAACGTCAAATGCTTAACGCGCGCTATCACGCTGTTCAAAATGGATACAGCTACTACCAAGGAGATTACCATGCGTAGAATTGCGATTGTACACGACTATCTGGCTCAGACTGGAGGTGCGGAGAGAGTGACAGAAGCCATTCATCAATCTTTACCGGAGGCGGACTTATATACGACTCTGGCTGTGCCGGAACGGATCTCTCCATACCTACGGTGGCTAGGAGCCAAGACTACATGGATGCAGGCTCTGCCTGCTAAATCGAAGTACTATAGACACTATTTTCTTTTTTATCCGTCTGCAGTTGAGTCGATGCGTCTGGACGAATACGATTTAATTGTGAGCAGTTGCTGTGGATATGCGAAGGGAGTAAAACGCGGGACAAACGCAGTTCATGTGTGTTATTGTCACAACCCAATGCGCTGGGTTTGGCGCTTTCCTGAGTATATGGAGCGAGAGACTTTCAGTATGCCTATGCGATATGCACTGGGAAAAATGGTGAAAATATTGAAACAGTGGGAGGTGCGTGCCGCAAGCAGACCTGATTACTACATTGCAAATTCTCATATTGTGGCAGATAGGCTGAAAGCTGCATTTGGCGTAACTGCGACCGTTATTGAACCACCAATAATTACATCTCGGTTTCGGATTAGCAAAGACATTGACGACTATTATCTGATTCTTTCGCGTCTTGTTCCGTATAAAAGACTAGACCTTGCAGTAGAAGTATGCACACGAACTGCTCGTAATCTGGTAATAATCGGGGACGGCCCCGACCGCAGTCGTCTCGAAAAAATTGCCGGCCCAACAGTTACGTTTTTAGGACGCCTGACCGATGACACCGTAAGTAGTTACGCAAGCCGCTGCAGAGCCCTTCTATATCCGGGTGAAGAAGATCTTGGGATGGCGCCGCTCGAGATTAATGCCGCGGGCCGCCCAGTGGTTGCCTATGGCGCTGGGGGAGCTACTGAGACAGTGATCGAAAACTTGAATGGAATACTTTTTCGTGAACAGACACAGGAGTCACTCATTGAGGCACTAGAGAAGCTGGAAAATCAAACCTGGCATCCACTTGCCATCAGGAAAAATGCGCAGCGGTATGATATCCGGGTATTTCAAACCCGATTACTCAACTTTATTGAAGCTGTATCGCCGTCATTGCGAGAAACTCCACCGCTTCTTCGGAGGACTGGATGAGCGTATTCTCGATGGAGCCTGTTGGCAAAGTTGTTGGCGATTTGCCAAAGTTACCGCATGGGTTGCGGGCTGTAATGCAATCCATTACGAGCAAAGTTGTGATTCTTGGTTTGCAGGCGTGCACGGGCATAATTACTGCCAGGAGCTTAGGGCCCGCGGGACGAGGTGAGCTGTCTGCCATGATTTTATGGCCACTGTTTCTCGCCAGTGTTACCACACTTGGAGTTCCCAGTTCTCTCATCTATTACTTGCGCCTTTATCCTAAGGATCGTAACAAACTAATTGCTAATGGTTTGTGTTTAGCCGCTGTTATGGGAACTATTGCAGCAGCTGTAAGCTGGTATGTTCTTCCATTATGGCTTCATCAATATTCTTCGCAAGTCATCTATGCCGCGCAATTGTTTATTCTTACAGTGCCAATATGCTCAATAAATCTGGCCGGACGCGCAGTGCTTGAGGCATCACACGACTTCATTGCATCCAATGCAGTTCAAACAATTACTCCTTTTGTAACGCTGTTAGGCCTATTGGTATTATTATCCATTCACCATCTCGATCCATATACAGCGGCCATTGCATATATAGCCGCATCTATTCCGACATTGTGGTTAATGATTATCCGCGTTCGCCGTAATGGTATAAATGGTTTGTGGATAAACTCCATCACTATGAAGCCAATCTTAAGTTATGGAATTCGTTCCTATGGAGTGGATGTGCTTGGGACGCTGGCTTTGCAAGTTGATCAGGTTCTTGTAGTCGGCCTTCTCAGCCCTAGTGCGATGGGATCGTATGTGGTTGTCTTGAGCCTCTCACGTATGCTGAACTTGTTTCAGAACTCGGTTGTAATGGTGCTGTTTCCCAAGGCTGCTGGACGTTGCAGAGAAGATGTAGTAGTCATGACTGGGGACGCAGTCCGAATCAGCGGCCTGGTTACCACAGTTTGCGGAACATTAGTATGCATCGCGGGACCAACACTCTTGCGCACATTGTATGGACCGGAATATGCAGACGCTGTTGGAGCATTGCGCATTCTGGTGGTAGAAGTTATTCTTTCAGGCGCGACTTTTGTGCTGGCGCAAGCATTTATGGCTCTTGACCGCCCCGGCATCGTCACGGCTTTACAGGCATCGGGACTCTCGTTGAGTATTCCCCTGATGCTCTGGCTAATTCCGCTCTTTGGAATTTACGGAGCCGCGGTTGCTCTTCTCGCCTCGACTATTATGCGCTTGTTGCTAGTTTGTGCGGGGTTTCGAGTGATATTGAAGACAAGAGCTCCCAGGTTATTACCGGACAGAAGCGACCTGCAACTATTGTTGCAAGCCGTGTCAGGATTGCGCTTAAGGCCTGTTTTATGATGGAAGGTCATCCAGTCAGCAACCTATTTCAAGTGACACTCGTTTCACTACGCAACCTATTTGGAGACAGCGATGCGAGTCTTGCATATTTTGAATGACGTAACAAACCGAGGGAACGGAATTGTGAACACCGCTGTTGACCTTGCGATAGAGCAGGCGAGACAGGGTTTAGTCGTCGCCGTATCCTCCGCAGGCGGGGGTTATGTATCGTTACTTGAGCAAGAGGGCGTTCTCCATTTTACACTCGATCAGTCGAGACGTCCCATCCGCATACTCCGCGCTCTGAGGTTGCTTCGGCGGCAGCTTCGCGATTTTCAACCCGACATAATTCATGCGCATATGCGCACAGGGATGCTATTGGCGTGGCTTTTGTCGCGGCCGCATCGTTTTACGTTGATTGGTCATGTGCACAACGTCCATGATCGCGAATCTGTCATGATGGGGTTGGCGGACTGCGTGATTGCCGTGAGTCAATCAACTGCTTTGACTATGGTTCGGCGTGGGATTAACCATAACAAGATTCGCGTTGTTTTGAATAGAACGCTGGGCAGCCAGCGTTACCCAGATTTTGACGAGCTTACGCCCGCGACTTTGCCGAGGCCGTCGATTGTAACAGTATGCGGAATGACACGTCGCAAGGGCATTGCAGAACTCCTCTCCGCCTTCGAGGTTGTTGGAGAGGAATTCGCAAACGCGCATCTGTATTTAGTTGGTGACGGGCCAGAGCGCAAACACTTCGAGAGGCAGGCGCGGCACTCACGATGGTTTAACCGAATTCACTTTGAAGGTTTTCAGGCGTTGCCACAAGCATATATGCTGAGTGCCGATGTTTTTGTGCTAGCCTCGCGGCGCGAATCGTTTGGGCTCGTGCTGATTGAGGCGCGTCAGGCAGGGTGCGCGATTATAGCAACGAATGTGGACGGCGTGGCTGAAGCGATGGATGATGGTTTGGCAGGAGTCTTGATTCCATCTCGCAATGTCCACGCGCTTGCCACTGCGATGTGCCATCTGCTCAGCAACGAGAAAGAACGCAGTGCGTGGCGGAGCAGAGCGCGGCGTGGTACTGAAGCATTTCGTATTCAGGTAATGGCTTCGGAAGTGCAGTATATATATGACGAATTAATCGGCGTAGGTAACTTGCATAGCGCTTTCAATATTGCAGTGTTGAAATAAGTTGGGTCCATTATTGGAACCATATCTTAACTACAAGAGGATGATCGGGAATCTGCAATGGAACGCGTGTCACGTTCGTGTATATATGCAAAGGTTGGTTCTGTACTGTAGGCTCGTAGAGTGCAATCCCGCTGGCTTGTTGACACAAGGTCAATGTGGTGGTAAGAGCTACGTTGACAATCTCGGTCTGGCGGCGGTAATCATAGCTTGGCGACTCTTGCCAAAGAACCAAATCGAACTCACCTGTCGACTTTTCTAGCAGAAGGTGATGGGTATTTTCGTTCTTAGTGCTAAGCGACCAGTCTAACTGCCGCGGATGTGCTGATTTTGTGTCATCGCCGAGTTCAGCGATCAGATTCTTCAAAGCCGTATAAGCTGGCTTTTCTGTTCCGTCGGCCCTGATAAGTCCCCAATGCATTTGAAAATGTGTGAGTCCTGGATCAGGAGTTTCGTCCATAAATTCGTACAAATAAGTAATGGGAATGCCCCTTGCATAGTTCTCAAGAAAAAGTCGTGGAATATATTTTGCGGCTGCCAATTCAGATATGGCCGGCTGATCGCTGTGGTCCTTGAGTGCATTGTGGTATCCACTCTCTGTAAAATAAATCGCTTTCCTACCCGAGATACTTCTCGCAAGATCAATCTGCTCCGGGAAGACAATCGAAGGTATTTGCGCGGAAGGATATGGATGAAGATTACCTTGGTCGATGAATTCGCTGATGTCGCCTACCAGCGATCTATTTCGCGCCAGTGCCATCGATGGGCCGATCACCTTGATTGACCTTCTATCCGTCATCGATGCGACAGAAGCATAAATGCTTTTCTGATAACTCTGATCCAGAGAGTTCCAGTCTGGAAGATTGCTCACGTCAAGCTCATTCGGGCCTTCAAAGTACTCGATGGAGTGCCCCGACAATTGATCGATCTGATCGAGCAGTCTGCCATTCAGAGGTCCGATATTACTCCGTGGATCAAGTACCGCATCGAAGCGAATGCCGATTCTCCCCAACTGAACCCATCGTCCGTAGAGCATCTTGTTGTAATCGCTATTTTGGAGATGGACACCGTCGCGCAGATGGCGAATACCTAGCGATTTCAACTCGCGCTGAACAAGAGGGAAATCTCCATAAGCGGTATCAAAGTAATTCAAGTGTACGTTTATACCGATACTGTTTATAAAATCGTAAGCGCTGTGCGCGGTTTCAGCAGAGCAGGCGGGATTTGTTGACACTGCCGTAACATTGGAGACTGAATGGCTCACACACCAGGCAATCGGCAGTAGAATCGCCGCCGAGAGCACCGTGAACAGCTTCCGCAACGTGTTGGTAATCAAAGAAATAATCATCTTTTTGAAAATGAAAGCAACCCGCAGCGCCACGCTGCGTCTAATCGGTATATGGCTCGGAAAGGCAGACGAGTCACGAAGCAATATCCTCCAGAGCATTAGTACGCTCCTTTAGATGCACGACGTGCAGCTTTGGTTAAATTCTCCGCATTGCAGATCGAATGAGGAGGTTTATGGGCGATATTCAAGTGGTAATTGCAGACAGTCAGCCTCTAACACTGTCCGGTTTGCGAAGTGCAGTAGCGGACCACGCCGACATAAGGGTTCTCGCGGAATGCAAGAATCCCGAACGGCTAAGCGATACAGTTCGTAACCACTCCCCGGATGTGTTGCTTGTGAGCGCAGAGTTCCTCGACGATGAGCTCGATGGAATTGAAGACCTGATTTCTGAAATGCAGGATACGCGGGTAATCCTGTTGACGAGCCGTAAGGATCATGGCTTTTTAGAGGGAGCACTGCGTTGCGGAGCCAAAGGAGTCTTTCAGCGGGAAAAACCGGTTCATCAGATACCACAAGCCATCCGAAAAGTGACCAACGGAGGCATATGGCTTGAACCGGAAGCGGCGGAGCGTATGTTGGAAGAGGTTCTCAGCAATCGAAGAACTCCCGACCCGGAAGAGCGCAAGATTGCCCAGTTGACACCGCGAGAGCGGGAGATGATCGAACTGATCTGTGAGGGCCTCAAAAACAAGGAAGTTTCAAGTCGTCTGCACATCAGCGAAGCTACAGTTGCGCACCATCTATCCTCTATATATAGAAAGTTGGAAGTCGAAGATAGAACATCGCTGGTTATCTACGCCGTAAAGCAACATTTGGTAAATCTTTGGCCTCAGTAGCATTGTTATGCGCTAATCCTTCAGCACTGCTTTGAGCATAGATTTGTTTGCAGGTATTTCATGGAGCAGCATTTCGGCGGTCTGGACAAGTAGATTGGCATGGAACCAGTGTTGCACGATGTTATCGCGAAGTAGGTTGAGAGTCGCGAGCAATGACATCCCCTGATGATGCGCCATCCATTCGCGTACAAGAACGGGATTTTGAGACGACACTGTGTAGTCAGCTGCCTCATAGAAGCCATATGCGCCAACCCATCCAGCGGAGGCCATGCGGCGCAGATTGTTGAGAGCAGCCAGCGAATCGACGCCGAGTGCGAGAAATGTGGAGTAAGGCGATACGACAGGGCCTGCGTCGGCTTCTGTCGATAGTGCGATTTGTGGCACACCGTAGGCTTTATAAAAGTAGTGGCTCAAATCGTCTTTGATGGCGGATCCCGATTCGGAAATGCCCCATGGGATGTTGTTGAATGAGCGGGCGAAGGCGCGCTGCAGGTGGACGCAGGCTGCGAGAGTGCGCGCGATAAGCGTATCGGGGTAACTGCGCATCCACAGCGTGGGCATCAGATATTCGAAGATGGTTCCTGTCCAAGAGAGAAGAATGAACTGTCCGAAGGCGAGCGTATGTCTGCGCCCCATGTTAAACCAATATTGTTGTGGAATCTCGTTACGCGCGATGGCGAGGAATATGGCGACACGGGCCTCCGAGGCAATCAGGTCGTAGCAGGCTTCATGGAGCCGTTGCGTACTGACGTTATATCCGATCGAGAGAGCTTGATGGTTCTGGACGGCAAGAAACGCGAATTCAGTTTCTTCGGCCAAACGCTCAGCTTGTTGCGCGATGTTGCGAAGAGCAGCGGCAAGATCGTGCAGGTTTTGCGAGGCGGCGGATAACGACACTCGAAGTTGCTCGGCGAGAGTGAGCAGTTGCGGCTTATGAACAAGACTGGGCCATACGTTGAGTATGCGCACATCCAATTGCTCAGAGAGCGCTGCCGCCTCCTCGATAAAGAGCGAATAACCTTCCTGCCTTAGGTCGAGTTCCAATATCTCGACGAGTGGAGCATATTCGTGAAGTTGCCATGGTAAATAGTCGCGGAGCAGGGCGAGAATCGCACTGATGCGGCTCTGCGTTTCTGTTAGCCACCATGAGTTATTACATTCGGCGTCTGTAGACGCGGCAATTGCGGAGAGAGCGGCATCGGCGGTGGGTAGCCATGCGATCCATTCTGAAAGATATGCGGAAGGTTCAGGCAAAGAGAGTTGCGCGACGGAAGAGTGCTGTCCTCTCTCGGATATGATAAGTTGCCAATGCGCTCGAATGCCGCTAAATAGTTGAGGTGGGAGCAATCGACGGTGAATCAGTTCGTGCGCGCCTGAATGGAGTGTATAGAGAGACGCCACGAAGTTACCGCTATCAACAGTAGAGACAAAATGGTCTGGGCTCAAAGGCTTTAATGTTTGCGTGTCGTACCAGTTATACAGATGACCGCGATATTTTTCCAGTTTTTCAATCGTGGCGAGAGTGCGATTGGTTAGTTCAGCAAACTCAGGCGTGGTTAGGAATCCGAATTCACACGCGGCCTGCCGTGCATTGATCAGCAGGCCCAGGTTGGTAGGCGAGAGGTGCGCTGCTTCTTTGAAACCGTCTTCTTCGACGTAGTCAGGGATAAGATAGTTGTGGCGCTCCTGGCCAAATTGACGAAAGTAGCGCCAAATGCGTAACGCATGAGCGAGAAGAAAGTCTTTGTCGTTCGTGTCGAGGCGCTCACACTGTTCGCGAAGCGGTTTATTGAGCCAGACAGCGACAATTGGCGTTGAAGCCCACAGAAGCAGAATTGGAGTAGCTATGATTAGGTCGAGATAGTGACGGGGATGTGCAAGATAAACAATGACGGCTACAACCAACGCTACGACGGGTGTGAGGACGAGATAGCGGTCTAACGATGCGCGCCCGCTGGATTGAGCTTCAGACTCGGCGGCCGTCTCCCATTCCAGCAAACGCTCGCCAGTGATGAAACGACGGACGAGCGCGCGGATGATCGCGTCGAGAGAGAGCAGCATCTGGTGAGGAAGAAACACGAGATTCAGCAGGGCAGCGTACGCTGCGTTCCAAAGACTGGAAAGCGCCTCACCTACACCACCTTTTCGGCCGTTGATCAAAGCCTTACCCAGGTCGAAGCAGAACTGAATAAAGATGGGAAAAATTAGTAGAGTGAGCGGGACAACAGTCCAATAAAGCGGCCCGCCGGAAAGCCCGAGCCAGCCCGCGACAAAGAGGACAAAAGTAAAAGGTTCGACGAGTGAGCGGCGCAGGTTGTCAAAGATTTTCCAGCGAGCAATTGACGAGATGGGGTTGGGCGCCCAGTGATGGGATTCATCCGGCACACGGGAAAACATCCACTGCGCGATCTGCCAGTCGCCACGCATCCAGCGGTGCTTGCGACGGTTGAAAGCGCTCAAGTGCGATGGAAAATCATCAATGAGTTCGATATCCGTAACAAGGCCCGCGCGAGCATAAGCGCCCTCGATCAGGTCGTGACTAAGCAGAGAGTTTCGTGGAAAACGCCGGTCGATCACCGATTGAAGAGTGGCTGCCTCATAGATGCCCTTGCCTGTAAATGTTCCTTCGCCGTAAAGATCCTGGTACGCGTCGGAGATGGCTCGCGTATAAATGTCAAAGCCGCTCTGGCCGGAGTAGATGGCAGCCATGCGAGAACGCGAGGCGGAGCGGACACTCACTCCCATGCGCGGCTGTAGAATGCCGTAGCCAGCGACGACGACTCGAGACTTCGGGTGGATGATGGCCTGGTGCAGTGGATGCGCAATCGTACCGATCAACCGTACCGCCGTGCCGCGAGGGAGTTGCGTGTCTGAGTCAAGCGTAAGCACGTAGCGGATTTGGCGGAGCGCTTCAGTTCGTCCGGCTTTGATGGGGAAAGCGTCGAAGCTGCCGGCAAGAAGCTTGTTGAGATCGAGAAGTTTTCCGCGTTTGCGCTCCCATCCCATCCACACGCCCTGGCTCACGTTAAAGATGCGGTGGCGATGGAGAAGAATGAAGCCGCCGTATTCCGGCGAGTCATATTTGGCATTGAGTTCGTCGATGAGCCGCACGGCAAGCTCGACCAGAGGGTGCGAATCGTTGGCGCGCGGCTTGCTCGCGGAATCCGGCAAGTCGGTAAGCAGCGCGAAGTGAAGGTTGGGGTCACGGTTGGCGAGGAAGCGAACTTCAAGATCGTTTACCAGTGAGCGCACATGATCTTCATTCAAAAGCAAAGAAGGAACGGCTGCTACAGTAGCGCATTCGCCGGGGATGCCTTTGCTGAAATCGAGCTTGGGTAATAAGTCTGGTTCAAAAATGGCGGTAACGGAGCTGTTCACTAAATCGACAGCGCATTGCATGACGGGGAGCAAGAGCAAGAGGACAGCGATCAAGCAGGTAGGCAGAGTGAGATCAGACAACTGCAAGTAGACGAGACAGGCGATAAACAGGATGGTGATAAGTTCGATTCCGGTAATATAGAAATCGTCCGCGTGAGCGCGAATGAAAGCGCGCGCGCGCTCAACAAGAGGCGGATGAAAACCGGTGCGCAGAGCAAGCCGGGAAAAGCCCTTCTCGATCAGATAGTAGCCGATGTGCATACAGCGCCGCTGAATTCGCGGATCATCTGACTGCATCCGAGCGCCTTCCTGCGCGAGTTCAAGAGCGGCCTGGGCAACCTCGGATTCGTTGCAATCCGAATGGCGAGCGATGAATGCGACTCGCTTGCGATAGAGTTCGCGGCTGTCGAAGTCCATTAGTCCATAACATTCAGCTGGATCCTTCCGGAGCGTGGCATCAAAGAGAATAAGCGGCTCGACGAGAAGGGACCACTCTGTCCTGCTGATGAGTCGGAGGTTCTTGATGCGAAGAGAAATTGAAGAGACGGAGCCAGTGACCGGGGAGTGCTGTAGAACAGTAGCTTCCTCAAGCAACGATTCGAGCAGAACAAATTCCAGAAATGCGGCGACAATCCACAATTCGTCAAGGGTAAGCGGCTCGTGAGCTTGCAATGCGCGGATAAAAGATTGAAACTCCATAGCCGAGAAGTTCCAGTTGGAGGCGCGAAAATAGATATCTGCGATGGCTGCAACGCGCAGTTCCTCTTGTTGCCCAGAGTGAATGACGCGGGGAAGGCGAGACACAACTCGCGGATTTTCCGGCATAGCATGGATGGCTGATCGCAGAAGGCGAAAGTTTGCCCGCAGCTCAGAGAAAGTGGAGTATATCTCCTCTGTCGCTGGAGACACAGCCGTTGAAGAGGCAAGATTGTCTTCAAGCTGCTTGAGGGTACTTCGCGCGGCGATTATGCGAGCGTGAAATCTGGTTGGCTTATCAGGCCTGTGAATGATATCCCACGACTCAACGGAGCGCAACGATTCGATCATCTCGCTACTGAGCGGTAGCCGTGCATCGTGAATCGTTGCGGTATCGGTCATAGCTTCTCAACGGTAACTGGCGGCCTGCATTTCAAACATGGCAGCATAGCGACCGCCCAGCGCGATCAATTGTGTATGGCTACCCTCTTCCACGAGTTGCCCTGCTTCCAACACGACGATGCGATCGGCCATGCGCACGGTAGAAAAACGATGAGAGATCAGCAGAGCCATCTTGCCAAAGGTCAAATTGGCAAAACGCTGAAAGACTTCCAGCTCGCTGCGCGCGTCGAGCGCAGCGGTTGGTTCATCGAGGATCAGTAACTGAGCATCGCGCAGATAGGCGCGGGCCAGAGCAATCTTTTGCCACTCGCCGCCTGATAAGTCGACGCCGCCTTCGAAGCGGCGGCCTAGCATCTGGTTGTACCCTCCATGCAATTTAGCAATTACATCTGCAGCAAGGCTTTTTTGAGCAACGAGTTCGATCTCCCCAGCCGCGTACTCAACTTCAATGCGGCCAACAGCGATGTTCTCGCGAGCCGTCATTTCGTAACGCATGAAGTCCTGGAAGATCACGCCAATCTCCGAGTGAAGGTCGGCCAGATCATATTCGCGCAGATCAACGCCGTCGAGCAGAATCTCACCTTCGCTCGGATCATAGAGACGCGTAATTAGTTTGACGATTGTAGTCTTACCTTGGCCATTTTCGCCGATCAGAGCCACTCTTTCTCCCGAAAACAAAGTGAAGTTGAAGTTGCGGAGGACGGGTCCGTTGGCGCCGGGATAGGTAAATGAAACATTGCGGAATTCAAAACCGCGCACTATAGGACGCGGCGCTCGCAAACCATTCACCTTGGATTCGACGTGAGGCTTCATCTCAAAAAATGCCAACAGATCGGTAAGAAAAAGCGCTTGGTCGGCCACCCCGGCAGCAGTCGAGAAGGCCTGCTGTATATTGCCTGTTGCCTGCATGATCGCGGTTGTGATCAGCGTAAGGTCACCTATGCTGTATCGACCCTGAATCGTGCAGTAAATGCTATAGGCGTATGCGCCGTAATAACCGAGTTGACCGGCAATGGCTAAAAGACCCGTCCAAAAAAGCCGCCGTCTGTTGAGGGCGACATTCTCCTCGTAGATTCGCTGCGACAGGGTGGTGAAGCGCCCGGTTAGATAGCTGCTGAGATTGAAGAGTTTGAGTTCTTTGGCCGCCTCTTTGCTTCCGCCCACTAGGCGCAGATAATCCATCTGGCGGCGCAAAGGTGTCTGGCGAAAATTCTTCGCGTAGGTCAGAAACGCAAAATGGCTCTCACCCAGGAATGCTGGAAGTATGCCGGCGACGAGCAGCAACAGAAGAAAGGGCGAGTAGCGAATCAGCACGGCAGAGAAGGCCACCGCAGTCAGAGTTTGTTGGATCAACCGACCAAGTTGCTGAATCATTGCCAATCTGTCTGTGGCCTGCACACGGGCGCGTTCCAAACGATCGTAGAAGACAGGATCTTCGTAGACAGTTAGATCGAGTGATGCGGCCTTGCGCATCACTTCGACGCTGACGTGATGGGTATAACGGTCGGCAAGCAGATTGTCGAAGTAGTCGACCGCGCGAGAGAGAATTCCTGCAAGTACCGCGAGCGCCATTTCCGCTCCCACCAGCCACCAGAAGTGCTGAGGAAGCGGCTGCTGGAGGCGAATTCGGTTGACCCCGTCGATAATAAAGCGAGCAATGATGCCGATGCCCACTGGCAGAAATGCAACAAGAATGCGAATGGTGATATTCCAGAAAACAATCGCGGGGCCTGACTCCCAAACAAAGTGAAGAACAGCAGGCACATTTTTAAGCGCGCTGATGCGATCGCCCCAGGCATTGCCGGGATGGGCTGGTTGATCGGCTTGAATCTCACTGGGTTTGCCAGCGAGATTTGCGTCTTGCGCGGTTGAGGACATATCTCATTAACTCCAGCCGAAAAAGATTGTGTTAAGCGCCAACGCCGCGACTAACTAACGTGCGCGTGGTATGGTTTGAAGCCTGCATTTGTCATGCCGCGCTGGGCTTCAGGGTTCTTCATGAAGGTCTCCCATACAAATCCAGTGCGCGCATTCTCGGCCATGAGCATCGTAATGCCCGTGTCGATTCCAATCACATCGGTGTCGTACCAATCCGTCAACGGGTTGAATGCATTTACGAATCCATAGCGGCACCATGCTTTGGGATAGTGATCGTGAATGGTCCTCAGCACTCGCATCGTCGCGTCCGGCAAAAAAGGCAATGAGCCTCCAGGCGCGGCGGGGACGATAGTCCCGTCGATAGGGCCCATGGCCGGCGGACCACCCCAAACCATATATCCATTTGCGGAGTCGGATGCAGTGATGCCCCAGAGCGCATCGCTGTAATCGGCGAACTGTTCATTCATCTCAACGCAAAAACGGCGATGCACATCGGAGGCAATCACGGAGTTCTGAAAGTAGTCCGCATAGCGGTCGCGCTTGCCGCGAAAGTTGAACCATGCCTGGGAATACTGATGCACAAAGAGGGGAGCGAACGAGCCTATATAGCGCAGCCCATCGTATTCAAAGACAGTTCGTTTCCACGCGAACCATGTTTCGGCTTTGAGTGGATACGTAGAAGACCCCATCCCCAACAGGTAAATCATCATCAGCTCGCTGTAGAAATCCCACCGGGAGGGAATAAATCCCAACTCCGGAGTCCAGCCATGCGAGAGCAGGGAAGTATCTTCAGAGAGCCAACTCCAATCCACGCGATCGAAGATTGCATGAGCCAGCTCTGAAATCGCATCATCATTAAAATACTGACGGCAGGTTAGGACACCGCAAAGCAGCAAGGCAGTATCGACGGAGGAGACCTCAGAGTCCCAGATTCTTTCTCCCGTATTGATATTGGCGAAGTGATAGAAAAACCCGCGATGCGTAGGCAGTTTGCGCCACAGAAAAGACAAGGCCGCAATCACTCGCAAACGCGCATCGGAGTGACTTACGAAGCCGCGCTCGTCACCAATACATATCGCGGTGAGGCCGAATCCCGTCGATGCAATGCTTGCCGCCATGCTCGTGTCTTTACCGCGCACATTGCAGCGGTCTTTGATCAATCCGGTTAGAGGATTGCCTTGTTCCCAAAAAAAGTGGAAGTTACAATGCTCGAGTTCATTCAGGAATTGATTGTCTGCAAGTGAAAGTGCTGTCGGCGCGGGAGGTGCTGCGGGGGTAGCGTGCAGTTGCGTACTCTGCTCTTCCGCCGATGATTGAATGAACAGTGGAAAGAGATTGGCCTGAGCGACTGGCAGGCCCAGAGATAGGGCAGCCATTTGACGCAAGAAAAGACGGCGGGGGTTATTGCCTCCATCAACTTCGTCGATTCTGCAATTTCCATACGGTATCATTGTCGCAAACAGTCAATGGGGGATTGATCTTTGCGTACATACTCAAGTAGGAAGTTAGATGCGGAATCATAGCCGGGAGATGCAGGGAACATGAGCAGAAGATCGATTCAGGATATGTCGAGTTACCATGAATGTAGGTGAAGCGGGAGTGAAGAAAAGAAGAATAGTTGTGTGGACAGTCGCCGGAGTGTTATCGGTTGCAATTGCTATCGCGCTTGGTGTACACCTGCATCGCTGGAGCGTAGGAGCGATGAGAATCAAAGGCGCGGTGATCCGCCGCGACGACGACACGCGAAGGGAACTACCGATTGCCGGCGTCGATGTAACCGTGTCGAACGGCGTGACCAGCGCATCCACACAATCTGAGGAATCGGGATACTTCAACCTGCCTTTTCAGGGCAGTGTGTGGCCGGGACAAATCTTGACTCTGAGTTTTCGGCATTCCGGCTACAAACCTCTCGATCTCAAACTTCAAGGTGGGCTTCGTCTTGCAGCGGAGCACTTATATGTTGCGGCAATGGAACCGATTCCAGTGCCAGCAGACAGCGACTCCGGCCACGCGCCATTGCTTGTGTCGAATATTCGCATAAGATATACCACGAACTCACAAACCAAAGTGAATATAGGCAGCGCGGTCAGGACTTTTCAGGTTGTCAGTACCGGGAACCTTCCCTGCGAAAGCAAATCTCCCTGTTCACCCGATGGGAGATGGAAGGCCGCCGCAGCGTTTGAGTCGATGGATGCCGGAACTGGAAATGAATTCAGCAATGTAAGAGCTTCATGCATCGCCGGCCCATGCCCATTTACTCGGATCGATTCAAGCGGTTTTGTGAATGGCGGACGCACGATTACTATCTCCGCGCTGGATTGGTCGGATACAGCGACATTCTTGCTGGAGGCCGAGGTATATCATGCCACCAGCGTCTCCAGCGTACGCGAGTCTTATCCTGTCGTCTTTGGACGCGCGCTTAATTTTACCCTCCCGCGCACTCAAGAAGGAGTAAGTATTGAAGCCGAGGTTAATAGCGAACCTATGGTTTTTCCTCTTGGACCGGAGCTTTACATGAGCTGGGCCACCTGCTCTTCCAGAACTAACTCGGACCCGGAAAAGACGACCGTGTATCGATGCGAACTCAAACCGGGTTATAGGTTCTGACCTTTCTTTATGGAATTGAACTACGTGAATTAGGCAGGATGTTACCCGCGCCTAAGTCAGACTGCGGCGCCCTCGCTGGCGCGTTCGGCAAGACGTCCGCTCACTCGCTCCTGGTTGCGCAACCGCGCGGCGTCTACCAGCATTTTGCCGGCCCAGCGATAGACGTTGAATTGAACCATCAGCGAGCGCATCGACCTCATGCGATCCTGCTGCTCGTCCACTGGCATGGTGAGTGCGGCGGCCAGCGCCTCGCAACTGCCTTCCACATCGTAAGGATTCACAATGAGAGCTTCCGTTAATTCCCGCGCGGCCCCCGTGAATTCGCTGAGCACCAGCACGCCTTTCAGATCCGTGCGCGCGGCTACAAACTCCTTTGCCACTAAATTCATTCCGTCGTGCAGACTGCTCACATAGCAAATATCCGCTGCTCGATAGAAGCGAAAAACCTCCGGGGGTTCGTGGTGACTGCGAAGCAGAATAATCGGCTTGTAATCTTTTTTTCCGAAACGCTTGTTGATGCGTTCAGCCATCCGCTCGACCGCATCGTTGAGTTCCTGGTATCGCTCAATCTTGGTCCGGCTGGGCGCAGCAAGCTGCGCAAAGCTGAAACGGCCGCGAAACTCCGGATGCCGCTCCAGCAACAACTCGATTGCCTCCAAACGCTCTTCAACGCCCTTGGTGTAATCCAAGCGATCCACTCCGATGCCGAGCAGTGCATTCGGCTTCAATCCATATTCCTGCCATACCTGCGCGCGGCAATCCTCGATGCTTTGCGCGGCCACCGTCCAGCGGGATGGCCATTCCAGAGCAATCGGATAGGGCCGAACCAGCGTTCGGTGCCCCTGCATCATCACAGCGTTTTGCTCCTGGTCTCTGCGCGTTTCCAGAAATCGGTCAACGGAATCCAGGAAATTATTGCAGTGGAGTTGCGTGTGAAAGCCGAGAATGCTGCTTCCCAATAGTCCTTCGAGCAACTCGTTGCGCCAGGGGCAGATACCCATTCGCTCCGCGTTGGGCCAGGGAATATGCCAGAAGACGATCACCGTCGCCGAAGGCAAACGTCTGCGAATCATCGCCGGCGCCAATGCGAAGTGGTAATCCTGCACCATGATGATCGGATCTTTCGAGTCCACTTCGCTGCATACCACGTCGGCGAACTTCTGGTTGACGGCGCGATACTGCCTCCAGTCTTCGGCACGGAATACCGGACGAGCATGCGCAATGTGGCAGAGCGGCCACAGCCCTTCATTGGAAAACCCATAGTAGTAGCCCTGCAACTCCTCGTCAGTGAGCCAAACCCGCCGGATATGATAAGACTCTTCATCGGGTGGCACACGGACGTGATCGTAGCGGTCTACCGTAGCGCGGTCGGCGTCGCCGCTTCCGTAAGCTACCCATACCCCTGAGCACGCTCGCATGATAGGTTCGAGTGCGGTAACCAGGCCGCTTGCCGGATGATGAACTTCGATCTCGCCGTTTGCGTTGTACTGATGAACGTACGGCTCGCGATTTGCCAGAATGACGACCTTCTCGCCATGCAAATGCCGGTTGAGAGTTTGTTTCAGTCGTTCCGCTGTCCACAACCCCGGAGCGTTCTCCCGTTCATTGGCCATGCGCCCAACCAGTTCGCGCACATCACTGAGAATCGGCTGGAACTCCCGGCTCTGCTTGCCGCGCCCGCGTAACAGGCCGCGCAATTCCAGGCTCAGGTCAGTACGCGCTCGTTTGGCAACCAGTAAGGGCACACCGAAGGCCAGCACCGCCAGGATGCCGCATACGACAAAGAGAAACGTCTGCGCCGCGGTCTCTCGTCGATCAATATAACTCAAGTCCTGCACTAGAATCGCGAAGCCAAGTTGCTGTCCCTGATTCCAGATCGGCATCGCGCTTACAAACACGCGGCCAGTCGGCAAGATTGCCGTGGTGCTCCACTCATGGAATTCCTGATTGGCATTGCCCGCGGCTGATTCGCTGTCGCGGACGCGGAAGCCCACCGCCAAACAACTAAAATCGTCCGGAAATCCGGGTGTGCGCGACCGCGTGCTCAAGTCGGTTCCGCAGGCCGCCGCGCCGAGAACACGCTCATCGCGCGCGAGGCCCATCAACTGCTGGTTAAGATTTTTGGGGTCACTCCATGCATCTGCCAGAGATTGCATGGCTCCAGTCAGCGCCAACCGGGCGCGCAAACTGACGTCGCGCCCGAACCATTCGCGCACCGTCGTCTGCACCACGCCGGATGCCGCCCATGTCAACAACGCCAAGCCCACGATCAGGGCGAGGATGAATCGCGCCACTCGTGTCATACATCTATTGAATCACGGATTCATCGTAACTGGAAATCCAAAATGCGGCTTGAAGATTTAGGGTTAATCGGTAACTGCCAATTCTCCGCGCTGATTCACAAAAGCGGAGAAGTTGTCTGGTGTTGCCTTCCTCGCTTCGATTCTGAGCCGGTCTGTTCCACCTTGCTGGATCGTAAAGATGGCGGGCATTTCCGCGTTGGTCCGGCAGACGGAGAATCCGGCACGCAACGATATTTGTCCAGCACCAACATACTGGAAACGATATTTGAGACCTCGACAGGCTCCTTCCGCGTGATTGATTTTGCGCCGCGCTTCCTGCATTATGATCGCGCCTTTCGGCCAACGCAATTGATCAGAATCGTCGAGCCGATCGAAGGCACGCCCCGCATTACCGTCGTCTGCGAGCCGCGGCTGGGCTGGTCCAAAGCGCGGCCCTCGCGGATGCAAGGTTCGCATCATGTGCGGTATGAGGGATTCGCAAGCCAGCTTCGACTTACCACCGACATTCCACTTTCCTATCTCGGCGGTCAGCCGTTTTCACTCACTGGCCGCCAGCATTTGATATTAGCCTGGGGCGCTCCTGTCGAAGAGCCGCTTGCGCAGTTGTGCGAGCGATTCCTCAACGAGACGACGCGCTACTGGCAGCGTTGGGTGAAGCAATGTAACATCCCGCCATTGTTTCAATCTGAAGTGATTCGCTCCGCGCTTACTTTGAAGCTGCATTGCTTTGAAGATACTGGAGCGATTATCGCGGCGATGACTACATCGATTCCCGAGTCGCCGAAGAGCGGACGAAACTGGGACTATCGCTATTGCTGGCTGCGCGATTCCTACTACGTGCTGAATGCTTTTGGCGTTCTGGGGCAAACTGAAGAGCGTGAGCAATTTGTTCAGTACTTATTAAATGTCGCCGGCGGAGCACCGGAACTGAATCTCGCGCCGCTCTACCGAGTGGACGGATCGCAGAACCTTGAAGAATCGACGCTCGATAACTGGCCTGGATATAACGGTGAACAGCCAGTGCGGATCGGGAATGGAGCCGCGCTTCATTCGCAGAACGATATTTACGGAGAGATGGTTTTGGCGCTAACTCCGATCTTTCTCGATGAGCGCTTGAGCGCTGAGCGTTCTCCCGCGGCCTTGAAGCTGATCGAGAGCCTCACGCGAAAAGCCATCTCTTTGACCGGAGTGCCCGACGCGGGTATCTGGGAGTATCGCACCGAGTGGAAGCCGCAAACATTTTCCAGCCTTATGTGCTGGGCGGCAGCCGACCGCATGGCGCTCATTGCCGATCGGCATACACCGGCGCGCGCTGCTGAGTTTCACGCGGCAGCCGACCGGATTCGCGCTGAAGTTGTCGCGAAGGCCTGGAGCAAAAACCGAAACAGTTTCGTTGGTCATTACGGCGGAGATGATCTCGATGCTTCGCTTCTGCAAATGGTTCACCTCCGTTTTCTTCCTGCGGGCGATCCTAGGTTGAGCAGCACCATCGACGCCATACATAAAGATCTGTCGAGGGGAGGCTGGTTGCAGCGCTATAGCCTCAACGACGGTTTCGGCAAGCCTTCCGTCGCCTTTGTCATCTGTACATTCTGGTTGATTGAAGCCCTCGCCGCGACAGGTCGCCGCGATGAGGCCGTGGCAATGTTCGGCCGGATACATGGAGCCTTGTCGCAACTCGGCTTGCTTTCCGAAGACTACGATCCAGTCGAGCCGCGTATGTGGGGAAATTTTCCGCAGACTTACTCGCACGTCGGACTGATTCATTCCGCCTTCGCATCTTCGCCGCAATGGGCTGAAGTTCTATAGAGCGTGACTGGCGAAAATATCCTTCCGTGTGTCTACTTTTTTTCGTGGAGTACGTCTATATGTGTGACCTTTCGATGAAGGCTGCTCCGCTCCGTACGCCCCAAAAAATTGATGACACGCTAGTTGCAAATCGAGATTCTCTGCATCTAATTATCGGAGTTATCTATTTCCAGGACACATTGCCACGGGAAGGTCACTATGAAGCGGTTTCCTCGTTGCAGCGAAAGTCAGGAAAGAAAATTGGATGTTGTAACCTGTCGGCGTAGTTTGCCTTTTTTTCTCCTTCTGGCGCTTTGCCTGGGAGATTCCGGCAGGAGTTACTGCCAGGTTGTGCCTTCGGCAAAGGGTGGCTCCTGGATTACTGCGGGAGGTATGTTAGACGGCGACCACATGAATTATGGGTCGCGAAACCTTTTCGGCGCGACTGGCTTCGTTGACCTGAATTTCAATCCGCGCTACACCGTCGAGGGCGAAGCAACTTGGTTGTGGATTCGCCAGCAGGAAAATGTTCACGACGAAACTTACATGATCGGCCCGCGTTTCAACTTCAACGACGCGAGCAATTGGAAGCCTTACGTCAAAGCGCTCATTGGCAATGGGCAATTCAATTTCCCCTTCAATTACGCGCACGGCGGCTATCTTGTACTCGCCGGAGGAGGAGGTATCAATTATCGCCTCAACCGCAAATTCGCGATTCGTGTCGCCGATGTCGAATACCAGTACTGGCCGCAGTTCACCTTCGGCGCGCTCTCTTCGGTTCAGGTCAGCTCTGGCTTTCAAATTCGCATTCGTGAGGATAGATAGAATTCGCGCGGCGAAGCGATCACTGCAACGCAAGTCTAGCGTGCAAAAGCGAGGAGGCAATGAAACGATTCTCTTGGTTACTTCCCCTTTTCTTCGTTGCCGGCTGCGGATACACCGTGAATGGAAATCTCTATCAGATTCAAGTGGCAATCTACACGCCGGATTGTGTCGATGTTATGGACGCAAGCACCGCCAGCGGAGCCAATCTTCAGATATATGCTTGCGGAGCGGGAAAACGCAGCCAGGAGTGGACTGTGGAGCCGGTGAACGCCAATGCCGATGCGATCGTAATCAACGAAAACAGCCAGATGTGCATGACCGTTGCAAGTGCTCCGAATAGCCCGGTCACCGCGCCCGGACAATTAGTTGTGCAGGAGCCGTGTACTGCAAGCAGCTATCAAACAACTCAACTGTGGCAAGTAGTGCCCGCTCCATCCGGAGAGGCGGGCAGCCGGATTGTCTCTGTAGCCAGTCAGCAATGTCTCGATCTGCCTTATGGCGCTGTTGCCTCCATCGATCATTTGCAGCAGTACACCTGCACTGTGGACGATCCGGCGCAGGGCTGGGTGCTCAATTCAGTTGCGCCGGGCAATATGCCGTAAGATTCGCCAAGCCTTCCAAGGCATCGGTGTTGCTGCCATCAGATAGTCGATCAACGATAGTGAAGAATCTCGAAAATTACACTCAGGCTACCTGATACTTCGGCATGGCTACCCTTTCTTATCTAATCTGACTTGAGAGTCAACCTCAGATAAGCTCGGTCTTCCCGGTGATGGCCAGTTCCTTGACGATCTTGCCAACATCCTGGGAGTGGTCGCGGTGGGCGATGAGCAGCGCGTCCTCGGTGTTGACGACTACCAGATTCTTGACGCCGACCAGCGCGACGAATTTGCGCGGGCTATAGACGTAGTTGTTGCAGGCGTCCAGAGCCATGTGGCCCTTCGTGTCGGCCACGTTGCCCTCGGCGTCGCCGCGCAGTCGGGTCTCGAGCTGGTACTCGTAGAGCGAGGCCCATGAGCCGAGATCGTTCCAACTGAACTCGGCGGGGATGCAGTAAAGGTGAGAGAGATGTTCGCCCTTGGCCGAGCGCGGCTCAAGGACGGCGTAATCGACCGAGATGTTTTCGCACTTGGGATAAGCCTCGCGGAAGACCTCGTCAAACTCCGGAGTCCCGTAGGCGGCGGCGATCTTCTCCAACAAGGGCGCCATCTCCGGAAGGTGCTCGCGGACGGCATTGGCAAGGGTCCGCGCCGACCACAAGAACATTCCCGAGTTCCAAAAGTAGTTTCCGGCGGAGACGAACTCTTCGGCCTTGTTCTGATTGGGCTTTTCGATGAAGCGGCGCACATGCAGAGCCGAGTCGTCGTGAGTAAATTCGGTGGTCTCGATGTAACCGTAGCCGGTCTCGGCGCGGGTTGGCTCAATGCCAAGCACCACAATGTTTTCGCCTGCCTGAGCGACGGCGATGCCCTTTTGCAGCGCCTTCAGAAAGCGTGGCTCGTCGGCGATGACGTGATCGGAGGGAAAAACTCCCAGCACCGCGTCAGGATTTTCGCGCTCGATGAGGAAGGCGGCAAGTCCGCAGGCCGGGGCGGTGTTTCGCGCCACCGGCTCCTGAATAATCTGTTCTTTGGGTACGCCCTTCAACTGGTCGCCGATCTCGGCTGCCAGATATTCGTTGGTGATGACCCAGGTCTGGCGCGAGCGGGCGATGGGCTTGAGGCGCTCAACGGTCTGCTGAATCATGGAGCGCTCGCCGTCCAGGGCAAGAACCTGCTTGGCGTGGGCGCGGCGAGAGCGCGGCCAGAAGCGAGTACCGCTGCCTCCGGCAAGGATTACGGGACGAAAATCCATAGGCTTCGACATAGAAGAGACATCCTATCCGACAAACGATACGTTTGCACAGTGGGGAATGAAAAATATTGTGAAAGTCATGCGCGAAAGCGCGGCGCAGCCTTGAACGGAGCGGGCTTTTCTATCCCACAATGCAAAACTGCGCGCGTGACAAAGCAACTTGCAGGCCTGTTTAGGCTAATTTGGTCAAAAATTCCTTCATGCGGCGGGTGCCTTCGTCGATGTTCTGTTTGGTCACCGGGTAAGAGATACGGATGTGCTCGGCGGTGCCAAAGGCCTCTCCGGGCACGCTGACGACGTGAGCCTCATGCAGCAGCCGCGTGGCCAACTCGGTCGCGGTCTTAATGCCGCCCTTGCCGATGTACGCCGAGATATTCGGATAAACGTAGAATGCGCCTTCGGGTTTGGTGCAGGTGATGCCGGGGATCTCCGCCAGTTTGGTGAGCATATAATCGCGCAGGCCGATGAACTCGGCGCGGAATTCGCTGACGCACTCCTGCGAGCCGGTCAGCGCGGCGATGGCGGCCTTTTGGACGAAACTCGTCGCGTTGGAGGTGGATTGCGATTGCAACTTGCTCAGGTTGGCTGTGACAGCCTTCGAGGCCAGCGCAAAGCCCGCGCGCCAGCCGGTCATCGCGTAGGTCTTTGAGAGCGAGCCGAGGATGACGATGTGCTCCTTGGCAAAGGTGTACGAGCCGCCGCTGACCGGCTTGCCTGCGTAGTTCAGGTAGGCGTAGCACTCGTCGAGCAGCAGGAAGATGCCGCGCTCGTGAGCGAGACGGACGATGCGCTCCAGGTCTTCGGCGGAGACGACTGAACCGGCCGGATTCGACGGCGTGTTCAGGATGATGGCCTTGGTGCGCGGCGTGATGGCCCGCTCGATGGCGTCGGCGGTGATGCGGAAATTCTCTGCTTCCTGCGTTTCCAGGAAGACAACCTTGCCGCCGGCGTACTGGATGATGTCCTTGAAACTGACCCAGTAGGGCACGGGCAGGATGACCTCGTCGCCGTGGTCAACAAGAATTTGAATGGCGTTGAAGAGGGCCAGCTTGCCGCCAGTGGTGAAAATCGCCTCGTCGATGGAGTAGTCGGAGCCGAAGTCGGCGGCGTGGCGCTCGACGATGGCCTTGCGCACGTC